>NZ_JADOGI010000007.1 GCF_015645445.1 Nonomuraea cypriaca
GCCCCCGCGACCGCCCGGACGATCACCCCACAGAGAGACTGGAGCGCCTCCCCAGAGCCCGCCTACCGTCCCCGAACCACGCCACATGAAGGGGATGTCAACGCATGTCCGAAACCGGATACCAGACGCTGCTCGACTGCCGCCGTCGCAGCCGCTACCTGCGCCAGCACGACTTCACCATCGACCAGATCGCCACCATCCTCGCCCTCGACCACCCCGCCACCCCACTCCGCCTCTACCGCCACGCCGCCGGCCTCACCGCAACGCAGACAGTCAACGCCTTCCACCAGCTCGCCGACACCGCCGGAGCGGGACTGCGCGAATCCCGCCTCTATGACTACGAGAACTGGCCAACGACGGGCCGCCGCCCCTCCCCCTACGCCCTGCGCCTCCTGGCCCGTGTCTACGGCACCCGACCTGTCTGCTTGCTCACTCCCGCCATGCTGACCACCTATGCCCCGCGCGACCAGGACGCGCTACGCCGAACAGACGCATGAGCCCCGCCGGGCCAGTGCCCTCCCGTCGCCCGGTTTCGCCCGCAGGACCGGCTGGTCAACGCACCAACCGCTCATATACCTGCCGCGCCTGCGGACTCGGCACCGCGTCGATCTCCGCCAACCGCTCCCTCAACAACTCGAACGAACGCCGTACCGCGGGCAGGCGCCCGAGTTCGCCTTGAACCGACATCAGCAGACACCACAACGTCTCGCTGTACGGATCGATGCACTCGACCGCCAACCGCAGCACGTCCACCGCCCGCCCTGGATCATCGGCCCGCACCAGCTCGGCCATCCGCTCAGCGGCATCCGCCGCCTGCCGTTGAGCGGCCTGCCGCAACGGGAGCACCCACAAATCATCGCGCCCGGCCAGTAGCGGCCCCCGGTACAGGGCCAGCGCCTCTTGCAACGCCGCCACCCGCACAGCGTCCTCGTCCGCGATCGAGGCCAGCTTGCACGCGTCCTCGAACCGCCAGAAGTCCGCATCGAACGATGCCGCCGGCAGCACCCGCCGCTCTCCGGACTTGAGCACGAACCGTACGCCGGCCGCGCACCCCACCGCTTGCCGCATCGCCCGGTTGATCTCCCGCACCGCCGAATCCAATCGGCGCCCGGCAACCTCCCCAGACCACAGCGTCTCGGCAATCCCCTCCGCCGAAACCCCGTCCCGCGACACCGCAAGCAGCGCCAACAACTCCCGGGCCTCGGCACGACCGAAACAGACCTCGGCCCCGCCATACGACAGCCGCGGCACCCCCAGCACCTCGACCTTCGCCTTACCCGCCGCCGCTACGAAACCCGACCCCGCCCTGGCCGAAGCGCTTGAGACGCGGGGCACCTCAGCCTCTGAAACCGCCGAGCGAAAGCCGGGCTGGTCAGGCTGGGACGGAGTCGTCGCCAAGTGCTCACCGCGGTCGCGCTTGGCAATCGACTCCGCCATCCCGCAGGTGACCGTAGGCGCCTGCACCCCAGCGGATGACAGGACAACCGCCGGGAATGCTTCGATCTCCTCTCCGTTGCGACCATCGATACCGCGTGGACCAGCAGCGCCTCCAGGCAGACGCGCAGCAAACGAGCTCGCGCCGGCCTGCGCCGGCCAAGGCCGCAGCCGACCGATAAGCGCAGTCGTCAGGACCATGAGCATGAGCCCGAATGCCAACGCGCCACTCAGCGGACCCATCCCCTCAGATCGAGACTGCGCCCGCGGTCTAACCGCCGCGACCAGATCGGGCGCAGGAGAACCCGCTGCGGGCACAGGAAACGGCGTCGAGGTCGATGCCAAGGGCGTTTCCGATGGAGCTGGTGATGGAGGAACCGTCTTGGACGATGGCTTCCTACCGTCCTTGTGCGGGTGTTGCTGACGGTGGGCCCTTGTCTGACGATCTCGGTTCAGAACCCGAGCCCGGCCAGTTTCGCCGCTGCTCTGTACAAGCGGTCGCCGTTCGGGATCCCGCCTGCGAACTTGGGCTGGGTCGGCCTTAGGCTGCTTTATCGTCGAAATCGCATCGCGTGGCTTCGACACCTTCTGCGGTTCAGAAGTAAGCGTGGTATATGCCGGATTGCGCTGCGACCGCGCCAGATACTTCAGGAGATCCGAAAGGGCCGGCATTCGACCTTGCACCAGGTCGCCGTACACCAACGCGCACACCTTCTTAATGTCGTACACCTGCTGTGGTACCTGGCCCACGGCAGGACAGTAAGGCGCTGCATTGACCGCACTGGCTGGTGAGTTCGCGGCCAACACCACCGACGCCGCAACCAGTGCGCCCAGCTTCTTCACCACGTCCCCGACGAGCTGCCGCCGCATAGTGCCTCCCTGCCGCTCTTGAGCCTTCGCACTGATCAGACCGTGCGAGGCCTCGCAGCAGGGGTGGTGAAACCCTCCACGGCACCTACTGACCGAGGAGGCGGAGTCCAGGGCGGCGAGAACCCCTATGACAGCGGGCTCTCCGGCGCAGAGCACGCGATCGTGAGAAGTCACCATCGCGCGGAACCACCCATCACCCGACACGGTAAGAAGAACCGTCACGGAGAGCCTCGGCGCCATTACTCTCTGATCGGAGGTGGCGGTGGACGGACAGGATCAGGTCAAAGCGCAGCGCCTATTGGAAGGCGTCGTCCCGGATGAGATTTTCGTGTCGTACTCCATACTGCTCACGGAGGGCGGCTGCCCAGAGGACGACGCCGCGTCCCTGCTGGGAAGCAAGGAGCACGTCACCGAGCTGACGGCTCGCGGGATGGCGCATCGCCGGCCGGACGGCCCCGCGATGCCGCCGCGTCTCGTGCCCGCTCCCCCAGAACTCGCGCTGCAGGGCGTCCTGACGGATCTTTCACGCCGTCTCGTCAGTGATCAGGAGCGGCTGCTGGCAGGACACAAGCGACTGAGCGAGTTCCACCAGACGCCAGCCGCGGCATCCTCGAACTCGGCGATGGACCGGCTCGTGCACATCGTCACCGACCGAGACGAGATCAGTTCCCTGTCCTACGCACTGATCAACGCCGCGCGGCACGACTGGCTCACGCTGGACAACTACGTCCTGGAGGCGCCCGTCGAGGACTCCACCGGGTACGTACCGCTCCCGGTCTTCGAGGGCCAGGTGCAATGCCGGGCGATCTATGAGACCCGCTGCGCGGAGCACCCGATCGGCGCCAAGACGATCGAAGCTGCGGTCGAAGCCGGCGAGCAGGCGCGGCTGCTGCCCCGCATCGGGATGAAGATGAAGCTCGCCGACGAGACAGTCGCCCTTGTTCCCCTGACACCGACAGGCATGGGAGGGGCACTGCTCGTGCGCTCCCCCGTTATCGTCGGAGCACTACGGGAGTACTTCGAGCTGCTGTGGGAGAAGGCAATCCCGTTTGGCAGCGCGAAGGCCGTCGCACCACTCACGCCCGCGCAGGTACAGGTGCTCAAGCTGCTCAATCAGGGATTGTCCGACGAGGCGATCGCCCGGCGGATGGACATCAGCGTCAACACCATGCGGCGGCACTGGACCGCCATCCGCGAACAGTTGGGCGTGGAGACCCGCTTCGCCGCCGGAGCCGCAGCAGTACGCCGCAGCTGGATCGACTGAACCCGAAAGGTCTTGCCATGCCCGAATACCTGGACTTTGTTCCCCAGCAACGATTCCAGCCCACCCTCGCGTTGTCCCCGGACGGCCAGTTGGTCGCCTATTCCAGCCATGTCTCCGGGCACTACGACCTGTGGGTGGTTCCCGTCGTCGGTGGCGAGCCGCGTCGCGTGGCCGGCTTCGATGACCGCACTGTCCGCCAGATCGCCTGGACACCCTGCGGCGAGCGGCTGGTCTTCACCGCCGACGAGAACGGAGACGAGCAGTTCCGCCTCTACCTCGTCGCCTCGGATGGGAGTGGCCTGACCGAGGTCAGCTCCGGTCCGGACTGTCAGCGTGTCCTGGCCACCTCGCCGTTCGACCCGACTGGACGTTTCCTGGCCTACACGGCCAACGACCGCGACCCCGCCGCCCAGGACCTCATCGTCCACGACCTGCAGACCGGCGAGCTTCGCCGGTTCACGCCCCCTGACGGGGTCGCCTTCGAGGCCGTCAGCCTCTCCCCTGACGGCCGCTGGCTGCTGGCGACCGGGTTCCGGTCCAACACCGACATCGCCATCTACCTCACCGATCTGAGCGACCCGGACGCCGAGCCGGTCTGCCTGACGTCCGCTCTGGGCGAGGGTGTCTTCGAGCCCGGCGTCTGGGCCCCAGACGCCAGCGGCTTCCACCTGCTCACCGACCACTGGAGCGAATTCACCGCCGCCGCCTTCTACGACCTCGCAGCCCGTTCCCTGCAGGCCATCGCGCGCCCGAACTGGGATGTCGAGGTCCTCGACGCCGCCACAGGAGTCCGCATCTGGTCCGTCAACGAGGGCGGCAGCTCCCGCCTGCACGCCGACCGCAACGGCAGCCCCATCCCGCTGCCCGACATCCCGCCCGGCGTCATCTCCGCGCTGTCCCTGGCGCCCGACGCCTCCTTCGCGATCATCCTGATCAACTCCGCGGCCCGGCCGGCGGAGATAGCGGTCGTGAACCTGGCCCGGCACGAGTTCCGCTACCTCACCGACACCCGCCCCCCGGCCCTGCACGTCATCGACCCGGTCGCCCCCGAGCTGATCACTTACCCGGCTCGCGACGGACGCGACGTCCATGCTCTGCTCTACCGCCCGGACGGCCCCGGCCCGCACCCGGTGCTGCTGTTCATCCACGGCGGCCCGGAATCCCAGGAACGCCCCATCTACGCCCGCTCCGGCCTCTACCAGCACCTCCTCCACCAGGGCATCGCCATCCTGGCCCCCAACTTCGCGGGCTCTACCGGCTACGGCACCGCCCACCAGAAGCTCATCTACTGCGACTGGGGCGGTATCGACCTCGACGACCTGGACCACGGCGTCCAATACCTGCACACCCTCGACTGGACCGACGCGAACCGCCTGGCCGTCATGGGATCCTCCTACGGCGGCTTCGCCGCTCTGTCCTGCCTGGCCCGCCTCCCCTACCCCTGGGCCGCAGGCGTCTCCATGTGCGGCCCGAGCAACCTGCTCACCCTGGCGAAGGCATCACCTCCCACCTGGAAGACCTTCGTCGCCACCGTCCTCGGCGATCCCGACACCCGCGCCGAACAGCTCCTGCAGCGCAGCCCCGTCACCTACGCCGACAACATCACCGCTCCCCTGTTCGTTCTGCAGGGAGCCCATGACCCGCGCGTTCCTCAGGCCGAATCCGACCAGATCGTCGCCCGGCTGCGCGAACGCGGCGTGCAGGTCCGCTACGACATCTATCCCGACGAGGGCCACGGCTTCACCAACCGCGCCAACGAGCTGACCGCCTACGAAGCCATCAGCACGTTCCTCCACACCCACTTGATCGCTACCACCGCCGACCGCCCCGAAGCGCTCCAGGTGGGCTGAAAGTCCCACCGAAAACAGGGCCTCATCCGCAAGAGGGGACCGCCTGACGCGTACCCTCTGCCTTCCCAGGATGCGGCCCATACGCGACGTCGGGGCTATCCGGTAGACCGCGTGGAATGTCACTCCCATAACTCGTCCACGCAAGATCCAACAAGCAGCGCATCCGAGGGGTCGCGGTTACGCTACGCACCGTGACGATCAGGAATATCGGGGAGCCGAGAATGCCCGACCGGGTTGAACGACCGCGTGGACGAGCCCGCACCCGAACTCTGCTGACGGTGGGCGGAGCCGCCGCCGTCATAGCTGCCGCGATAGCTCTGGGCAGTGCTGGAGTGCTCGCTAGCCGGCCGGACTCTTCACCTCATACCGTGGACGCTCTGGCAGGCATGCCGGGCGATCATGTCCCTGCCTCTGGCCCCGTGCAGCGCACCTCGAATGTCCTAGCCAACGACACCAGTTTCTCGCACCGAAAGATCGCAGAAGCTGACGAAGTCAGCGGTGGCGCCGCAAGTGTCAACGCGACCAGGAACCGAAAGCGCGTCGATGAGCCTGCACTCCACGAACTCCGACAACCGCCTGCGCTGACCGCCCCTGCTGCCGACCATCGCCCTTCCCGACCGAAGCCTCGGCCGAAGCGTGCTCCGAGCCGTCCCCGCCACGAGCACCCGACACCGCCCGGACGCGGCACGATGCCATCGCTACTAGAGATGCAGTGCGACGAGATGTTCCCCGCTCACAAGCAGGAGTTTCGGGTGCGCAACATGGCGTGCCATAGTCTTCTAGGTTCCTGAACACTGCCGCATCCGAGTACCGAACCGTGCTCCAGGTTGTCTCGGGTGGCTGATGAGTTCTGGGTATTGCCGAGCGGAGCCTGTGACGGTTGTGTCACGCTGCAGGTTCGGGCGGTCGAGCGTAGCCAGTCCACGGAGGGGTGGTCACAGCGACCAGCGCAGGAGGAAAGACGTCCGGATTGAGGTGACGGCGCTCCTTCTGCGCCGCACCGAGCTGCAGCCAGCGCTGGCGCGGCGATCGCCTGAACGATTCTCCGCCGCTCGGCAATGCGAACGTCCTCGTACACGACGTGCCCAAGGAGCTGACTGTGCCAATGCTCGTCGCTCACATCCGAGCAATCGGTGACTGCGCACTCTGCTCTCGTGCTGGCTTGGGGGCGCCCCGTGGCGATCAGTGACGCGGACATTTCAAGCGCGCTGTCTGCCTACCTCGGGCTCTACCCGGACGAGGCTGCGCCGCTATCTGAGCCGGTGCAGCTGCTGTCTCAAGGAGGGGACTTCTCCTCCCGGCGGAATTTCCGGATGCACGTGACTGTCGGCGCGCTGCTGGTCCGTGGCGACAAGATTCTGCTGGTTGAGCACCTCTCGTACGGGATCGTGTTGCAACCCGGCGGTCACCTCGAACCGACCGATACCACGTTGATCGACGCAGCAGTGCGCGAGTTGACGGAGGAAACCGATGTCGATCCCGGCCGAGTTTTCCCTCGTCCGAATCACAGACCCCTGTCTACGTCGAGTACGGCATGGTCCCGGCTCGACCGGACAAAGATGAACCGGATCACTACCACCTTGACATCGGCTACTGCTTCATGACGGATGCGGACGCAGGGCGCATCCAAGGATCCGAGGTGAAAGGTGCCGCCTGATACCCGCTTGCCACGGCGATGACGTCCCGTCAGGTGGTGTAATTTCCACGGTCGAGCTCATGATTCGAGATTCCCAAAACGCCAGGAGATCATCCCTCTGCGCCTCGCGAAGATCGCCAGAAGTTACATCACCCCAGGGGACGTCATCAGTTGGATGGGCGACGCATCCGCTCATGGCCAAGCGAAGCCAGCACTCTTCAGATGTTGATTGAGTACGTCCCTCCCTGCCTCAAGCTGCCTTTCGACGTCGGCGAGAGACGTTCCGTAACGCTCGCCCCATGACTTATACAGGGCAATAAGCCGTTGTAGCTCCGCAGCTACTTGTGCTTCTAGCGCGGCGCGCAGGCCCTCGCCCAGAGTATCCACTTGAACAGACTTTCGCCTTATATCTTCTTCGTGAAGTGCCCACCAGCGCGCAAAAACGCCCGCGAGACGGTACCGATCGACTATCCCGAGGGGTGCCAGAGCAGCAGCGAAATCAGCAGTCAAGCTCTTACTTTCCCCCGGGTGCTGCCCATCGTTTCTCAGCACTTCAAGGCGCGGGTTGATCGAATTCCACCATACTGAGAATTCACGCAAAAGCGCTTTTTTTCGCGTGGATCCAAGTTCGGCGATTCTGGCGGCTGTCGTCTCCCACCCTTCTTCGAGGAAGTCGTAGTAGCGCTCGTCTCTCTCGCGGAAGAGGTGTTCAATACTGATTCCGTGAGCATGGAATTTCGCAGCACTGGCCTGAACTTCGCCGCGGGGAACCCCCCCATATAGCAGGGCCATCGCGTCGAGTGGTGGTGGGAACGATGTGTGTGAGTCGACATATTGTCGGATACCGAGACTGTAGCCGTTTGCTGCGATTTCATCCTGAGAGACGAGTCGCGAAAACCCAGTAATCTGTGCTTCTTCTTCGAAAACGTTGACAATCAACTCGATGTTTTGTGGTTCGAGCTGGTTCTTGGTTCGACCCGAAACAATCTCTCGTTCAGCGTTGATAAACAAAATATCATTGCGCGTGGATGTCCCACTTTCCCCTTCGCCGTCAAAGACAAGTATGCACGCGGGTATTGCAGTCCCGTAGAAGACGTTGGCACCAATGCCGATGACAGCTACTAGGCGCCCACTGTCCACGACGCGACGACGGATCGCGGCATCCGCGCCAGATCGAAAGAGGATGCCATGCGGGGCGATTATAGCGCCCCTTCCAGTTGTCTTAAGTGAGGCCATAGCATGCTGGATATTCATGAAGTCAGCGTGTGCAGGCGTGGCCCAGCCGTATTTCATTCGCTCCGGATAGGAGACGGATTTATCGTCATATTTAGTAGAGAAAGGTGGGTTGCAGATTACTCGATCGAATCTCTCTGGTGCGCCCTCGACTAGAAAGGCGGGGTCGGTCAACGAGTTACCTTGGCGAATCTCGGCATCGGTTATTCCATGCAAGAGGAGGTTGAGCTGTGCCAAGGCGCCGTAGACAAGTTCCTGACCGGACAATCTCAGATGAGCCTTGCTTCCTGACCTGTCTTTTATAAACTTAAGAGCTTGTATGAGCATACTGCCGGTTCCTGCGAAGGGGTCGTGCACGCTGTTCCCTTCGCTCGGTGCAACCAAGCGAACCGCAAGTTCCGCTACTGAAGGTGGCGTATAGAATGCTGCGCCGCCTTTTCCTTCACTTTCAGCGTATCTACGGAGGTAAGCATCGAAGCTTTTGCCGAGAGTGTCAGTGAACTCTAGGTCCCCGTCTGCAAGGGATACTGAGTTCAGTTCCTGAATCGCTCTCCATAGGGCAGAATCAGGTATGCGACCGTGAGTAAGAAAGGTTAGTGTGTCCGAAAGGATTCCCTGGTTCAAGCTCTCCAACGTGCGGAAGGCTTCACCCATTTTTGAACTGCAACCTTTATCGCCGCTTGAGACTAGCCAATTCCACACATCCTGGGATGGCGGGCGCAAAAACTCGGGTTGATCATGGGCACGCTTGAGAACCAAAAGACCAGCCATCAGGTCAACCGGATCCCGCATATATCCCCGAAGTGCGTCCGCTGCGGCAAAAAGCCGGGCAGATATTTCCGAACGGGTCATCTTCGTCATTAGCGCCTCGTTCTAGCAAGCAGTTCTATAAAGAGGGAAGGGCAAAGTTCCTCCAGACGTCGAGCGGCTTCCCTGTGCAATTTCGCCTGGGTTTGAGCAGCTTGAAGGATCGCAATGATGGTCTGTTGGTCCTCCACGGGAGGCACCGGAATTTCCATATTCTTCAGAGCTGCGACATTGAAGGCCGGAATCGTACCAGCGCTGGCTAGTTGCTGAAGCCTATTCTGGGCGAAAGGGCCACTAAGGTACCATGCAAGAAAATGCGGATACACGCGCGTGTCATTGGCCCGCAATCGTAGGCATGAAGCTCCAAAGAGCCATGACTCTTGGGCCTGCCCCACAATTGCTAGTCGCCCTAGTGCACCTTGTCTTACGATTATCAGATCGCCAGACTGAACAGCAAAACGGGCAAGTTTACGTGCCTTTTCGTCAGGAATTCGGCGCAGGTTACGTGCGTCAATAGAGTGATCATTAGCCAGATTCTGCGGTCCGATGACCGGAACACCCTCTGGCCCGTCATGCAGCGCATCAAGCAAATGGCCTGACGGCCCTGCGATTACCTCGTATACATCCTCCAAAAGAACCTGAGGATGTTCTCTCATGTTACCTCTTCCCTAACATCAAGATCGGTGGGCGGGGCCGATTAGTTGCCGGCCCAGCCCACCGTCACTCAGACCACGCGAACCCAACGGCGGAGAATCAGGTGCGTGAGCCGCTCCGCAGCGACACCGACCGTGGCGGTGGCGACCGCGACGACGATGACGTCGCCGTGGTCGAGCAGAGCACCAACCAGATAGGCGCAGACGATGATCACCAGGCAGACAACCACCGCGCGCGTCGCGTGGAGGGAGGCGGGCAGGGCATGATGGACGCAGGCGTCTCTCGGCATGGGACGTCCCTTCTGCTCTCGCATGAGGCGGAGCGGTTGTCGCAGCCCCACTCCGTGCTGTCTCGGAAACACGTGCGGGGTGGGGTTACGCGACTAGGTTTTGATCACAGGGCTTCTGCTCTGATGTCTTCAGCATGGCACACAAACTGGCTTAGCACGCGTACTGAGCGCGCCATCTCGAGGCGCGCACTATCTCGAGTCGTACGTTTGTTCACTTCTTGCAGGTCAGCAAGCGACGAGGCGTCAGTATGACTTACATCACATAATGTGGCTCCGGCGGCTGATCATGACCACATGTACGTCGCTTGACGGCTAAGGCCGTGACGATCGCTCACTTCGGTACGCGGAAGTACGTGGTCGGGGCGATCGCGGCTGGATGGTGTCCCATCGAGTGGCGTAGTTCATGACGATCAGTCACCAGGGTCTGGCAGAAGGTGAGCCATCGTCTGACGGTCGAAGGGAAGCGCTCATTCTTCCCGGAAGGACACGCTCACGATGGCTCTGTCCCAGCCCGACTCAACCGAGCTGCTGGAGTCACTACGCGCCGCTGACAGCGTGGAGATGGTCCGCCGTGCCTTGCAGCGCATGCTGCAGGAACTCATCGAGGCCGAAGCCACCACCGTGATCGACGCCGCGCCGTATCAACGCAGCCCAGAGCGCACCACCCACCGCAACGGCCATCGTGAGCGCACCCTGTCCAGCACCGCCGGCGATCTGGAACTGCAGATCCCCAAGCTGCGCTTCGGCTCGTTCTTTCCCCAGCCCGCTGGAACGGCGCCGCCGCGTCGACCGTGCCCTGTTCGCCGCCATCATGCAGGCCTACGTGCACGGCGTGTCCACCCGCGCCGTCGACGACCTCGTCCAAGCCCTCGGCGCGGACAGCGGCATCTCCAGAAGCGAGGTCTCGCGCATCTGCCAGGGCCTGGACGTGGAGATCACCGCGTTCAAGGATCGGCCGCTGGACCACATCGCCTGCCCCTACCTCTTCCTGGACGCCACCTACTGCAAGGTCCGCGTCAACCACCAGATCGTCTCTTAGGCCCTCGTGATCGCCACCGCCATCACCACCGACGGCCACCGCGAAGTCCTCGGCCTGGCCGTCGGCGACAGCGAGGACAAAGCCTTCTGAACCGAGTTCCTGCGCTCCCTGCGCGCCCGCGGTCTGCACGGCGTCCGCCTGGTCATCTCCGACGCCCACACCGGCCTCGTCGCCTCGATCCGCACCGTCCTGCTCGGCAGCGCCTGACAGCGCTGCCGCGTGCACTTCATGAGAAATGTGCTGGCCAAGATCCATAAGGGGTCGGGCGAGATGGCCGCAGCCACCATCCGCACCATCTTCGCCCAAGCCGACGCCCAGGCCGTCCGCACCCAGCTGCACACCGCCGCCGCCATGCTCGGCCGACCGTTCCCCCGGTCAAAGAGATGCTGCTGAAAGCCGCCGACGACATCACCGCCTTCGCCGCCTTCGCCGCCTTCCCCGTCGCGCACTGGAAGAAGATTTGGTCGACCAACCCGCTGGAACGCCTCAATCGCGAGGTCAAACGCCGTGCCGACGTCGTGCAGGTCTTCCCCAACCCTCCCGCGCTGGAACGGCTGGCCAGCGCCATCCTGGCCGAACTCCACGACGAATGGCAAGTCACCGACCGCCGCTACCTGTCGGAGGCCTCCATGGCCGATCTCCACGCCAGCGCCACCGCGCGCGACCCGGCCGCACTGACCACCCAGGCAGAGGCACAGCAGTTGATCACCTAGTTACACCACTCCAGGGGACGCCATCGCCGCGGCTGAGCGCCTCGTCGGTCACCGTATCGCGCGAGCGGTCACCATATCGGCCCGGACCAGCTGAGCAGACCTGTCGAAAGTTTCCGACCTAGCCGCGCCGGTCGAGGCTCCGCCGTCGGTGATCGGTACCCGGTCGAGCCGAACACTGGTTGAGCAGCTCCCACAGCCGATCTTCGGCATAACCCACAGCCGCAATCAGAGCGTGCTCATGGGCTTCAGGCAGACGCCCGATTCCAAGCCCTGCAGCGGTGATCACCGCGCCGAGGCTTTGCTGCTGCTGGTCAGTCATGTGGCAACGCATCCCCTGATGGCCGAGGACGTCGCGGGCGGCGTAGGCGTCGGTGGAGGCCACCTCGACCAGCGCTACGCCCAGACGGTAGGTAGATGACGCACATTGGCCGGCGGTCAGGTCGCGTGCGGTCAGGCCGAGTCGTGCCCGGAACGCCGCTGTCATCGGTTCATCTTGGGTGATCAGAGCCAGCGTCTCCTGAACAACATGGTCCAGTTCGTCCGGTGGGGTGGTGCTGCCGGGCGGACGGCACGCGATGCGCAACAGCGCCGCGACGGTGTGCTCCCACGGCTCCGCAGGGACGGTGGCCTCGATCATGGCGCAGGCCTCGTCGGGGAGGCCCTGCTCCATCAGTGCCAGGATCTTGAGCTGGCGCCCATCGAGCATGCGTTCGCCGATGCCGCGGTGGGCGGCCATGGCCTCGGCGGCCTCGCTCCAGCGGCCTTGCTGGGCCAGAGCTCGGGCTCCGTCGATGAGCAGGGCGATCCACAGCTCCGTACAGATCGCGCGATGGTCGTCGCGGCTGCGGGTCAGGGGTGTCAGGTTGACGTCGTGGCCGTGGATCACAGTGGCGCGGCGCTGCTGGGCGGCGCGGTAGAGCTGGTCGAGCACCTCGTAGGCGGCTTTGCCGTCGCCTTCGCGGACCAGCAACCGGGCGATGTTGATCAGCGGCATCAACGACATGACCGCGATCTCCTGGTCGAGGTTGCCGCGCTCGGCGAAGATCTTGTGCTGTTTCCAGCACAGATCTGCGGCCCGGCCGGACAGTCCGGCGTCGGAGGCGATGAGCGCGGAGATGTTGAGGACCCCGCAGGCGCGGGCCACCAGGTCGTGGTGGTCGGCGCCTGCGGGTTCGATGGTCAGCGCGGTGAGATCGGCGATGCGGGCTGCCAGGGGTTTGCCGGGCGGTTTGGTACGGCAGACCAGCGGGATGCGGGCGGCGATCGCAGGGTTCATCACGGCGCTTCGGTCCCTTCTACGGCCAGTCGATGACGAGCCGGCTCGCGGGCTTGTCGATGATGAAGCGCGGGTCGGCCGCCTTGAGCTGGTCACGGCTGTCGCCGGTGGCCATGCGGAAGCCGGGGGCGGGAGCGTGGTTGCCGTAGTCGCGGTCCCATTCCTCGATCGCGGTGGCGACCTGCTCGGCCAGGACGGCGGCGCGGGGGCCGTGGCCGATGACGCCGATGGCCCAGAAGCGGCCTCCGGTGTCTTCTCCTTCGCGGATGGTCAGGTAGGCCAGGGTGTCGCCGTCGAGCGCGGCCATCGAACCCCACGCGAAGTGCGGGGTGAACCCGGCCCGCTGGCCGGGCATCCGTGACAGCCCGTTCGGCAGGACGCATGCCAGCCACAGGTACACCCACTGCCACGGGTCGCCCTGCCGGAACTTCACCCCGGTATAGGCAGGGTGGGCGGGGGTGTCCAGAATCGTCCGCATCACCTCGCGGTCGACGAGTTGCTCACTGAAGGTCTCCAGGTGCACAACGCCTTCCCCGGCGATCTGGACGCGCGTGTAGAGGTCGTCGCAGATGCCCTTGCGCAGCGGCACGAAGGTCGCCATCTCGCAGGACACGGTCTTCCAGGTGTCGCCGTCGCGTTCGAAGGCGAAGCTGCGGGAGATGCTGCCGCGGATGCGTATGGGGATGACCAGGCGACCGTCGGGGGCGAGCTGGTCGAGCACCGTGGTGGGGATGTCGCCGGCGCCCACGGTGAACTGGATGCGGTCGAAGGGGGCGTGCTCCGGCAGCCCGGCCGCGCCGTCGCCGAGCACGGCGGTCACGTTGCAGGCCCCGGCAGCTGCCAAGTGGGTGCGGGCGGTGTCGACGAGATCTTGGTCGACGTCGATCGTCCACACGTGGCCGGTCGGGGTGACCAGGTGGCCGAGGAGGGCGGCGTTGTAGCCGGTGGCTGCCCCGGCCTCCAGGATGTTGTGGCCGGGGCGGGCGCCTACCTGCTCCAGTTGGGTGGCGACGATGGACGGCGCGGAGATGCAGGAGATCATCTCGCCGCCGGTGTCGTGTTTGATCGGCACCGCGTCGTCGACGTAGGCCGCCTCGACCTTGGCGTCGGGGATGAACGTGTGGCGCTCGACCGTACGGAAGGCATCGATGATCTCCGGGGTGCGCAGGTGGCCGGAGTCGATGTACTTGGCCACCATGGCCTCGCGCAGCTTGGTGGGGTCGACGGTGGTGCTGATGGCGGTCTCCATCCTGGTCGAGGTAGGGGGTACTGGTGAGGTCCGGCTGGTAGACACGGCCGCCGGTTCGGTATCTCCGAAGGCGGCCTGCCAGCCCAGCCACGCCGCGGCGGCCTGCTCGGCCACGGGCGTGTTGTTCCGGTTGAACGCGAAGATCGCGTGGTGGGCGAGGACGGCGCGCAAACCACGCTTCAGGTGCCCGCCTTTCGCGAGGCGGGCAAGGCGGCGTCCGGCGTCCTCGAACGCCGTCACGCGCTCGACCCAACCCGGTTCGGGGTCGGGCCGCTGGGCGGCGTCAGCGTTCATGAGGCGCCGCATCGTGGTGATCGCCGCCGCCCTGCGAGCCTCGGTGGGCGGGTCGATCGGAGGGCGCAGGTCGCCGATCTTCGCCCACACGTCGCCGACCTCGAACGGGTCCAGCCCGGCCGCCCGGTACATCGAGGACAGCAGCAGGATGCACCGCTCTTTGCTGTCGGGGCTGCCGGTCTCGGCCAGCGCGGCGGGGCTGTCGGCGCAGAACACCGCGTGGGCGATGGCCATGCCCTGCGGGCCGCCGAACGCGTCGGTCTCAGCTTCGTAGATGCCGCCGACCCACTCGGCCACTACCTCGTCGGCGACGAGCTGGTCGAGCAGAGCGCCTGCTGACCGGTCGGTGCGCAGCCGCAGCCCTCCGTCTTTGCGCAGGAAGTGGAAGCGCCGTCCGGTCAGCGCGGCCGACAGCGTGGCCGCCGTCTCGGGGCTCACCCCGGCATCGCCGGGGAAGCGGATCGTGGCCTGCCACCACTCAGGCTCGGCCGGTGGGGCGAGGTTGTCCTCGTAGCTGTCCATGTCGTCGTTGTCGCTCCTGCTCGATACGGGGTCAGGTCGTGCGGCGAGGCGGTCAGTGGATCAGTAGCGCGCAGGTCCAGCCGGTGACGTTGGAGCCGTCCAATGCCAGTTGCGCCCCGGCGCGCCCTTCCAGAAACCCCGGCTTGGGCAGCTCGCCGATTCCCTCGGCCAGTCGCCTGCGGGCGTGCTGGATGCTCACGGTGAACCGGTCGGGGGTGGCGCTGTCGGCGGCGAGGGCGGTGGCGGCGGTCAGGATTCCGGCCCAGCCATGGCAGAGGGAGGCATCGCTCACCCGGTCGAGACGGTCGGAGTCGGCAAGGGCCGCCAGGGCGATTGCCTCGGCCTTCTGCCTGCGGGCAGGGTCGCCGTGCGCGAGCGCCGCCAGCTGCAGCGCGCGGGTGATCCCCAGGTCCCCGTAGCACCAGGACGGCCGCAGCGGCGGCAACTGCGGGGGCTCGTCGGCGGTGAGCTGGTCGAGGGTGATCCAGTAGGAGCTGCCGAACTGCTCCAGCCAAGTCGCGAACGTGGTGATGGCGCTGCTCTGGCCGTCGACGCGGATGCCGCGGCGGGCGGCCAGGGACAGCAGCGCCAGCGGTCCGGCGATGCCGTGCGCGATGCCGTTGTTGCCGTGGCCGCCGGGGATGCCCACCCCGTGCGTGGGGCTTTCCGGCGACCACCATCCGGGCAGCATCCTCCCCTCGGCCTCGACTGGGCACGCCAACGACGCAAGGTGGCTCAGAATGCCTTCGAGCAGCGGCGACGGGCCGGGGCGGGTAAGGAGGAGCGCCCCCAGCCCGGTCAGTCCGCGGATGAGGTCGAATTCCGCGAGCGTCGGCAAGTGCCGGGCCAGCCGTCGCCGGCGGGCGGCGGCCAGGCGGGCGGCCACGACCCGGTCGACGCCTGCCTGCACCTCTCGGTCGACGCGCCCGGCACGGCCGAGAACGAACTCCAGAGCCGGGGCTCCGTGATAGAGGCTGGCGTTAGACCCGGTACTGACCCCGCCGGCGACCGCCTCCTGCAGCAGGGGTCGCGCGGCGGCGAGGTCGGCGTGCTCGATGTGCAGCAGCGCTGCCCCGAGCGCGCCCTCGGCCAGAGCCTGCGTCGCCAGCTCGCTCATCGCTTCGACTCCAGGGAGACGACGATGCTGTGCGCCCGCCCGCCGATCCACCCATCGGCATCCGGCGGCGGCGCCTCGAACAGCACCGCGACCGGTTGCCCGCCCAGGTGCGCGCGCAGCAGGTCAACGTCCATCTCCCGCGCCAGGTCCAGCGGCAGATGCTGATCGTCGACGGCCAGCAGTACCCGCTCAGGCACCCCGGCACGGCCACGCCAGGCGTGCAAGCGCTCAGTCCACTCGTCCAGGTGCGCCGTACGGCCGGGCAGCGTCCGGGCGCGCAGCTGCCAGCGGGCGGCGACCAGGACGGTGCGCCGGTAGTGCAGGGCCGGGGTGAACGGCAACGTCCACGCGGCGCCCCAGTCCAACCACGTCACCTGCGCGGTGGCGGCGCGGCTGATCTCGGCCAGGAACCGGACCAGCGGCGGCGTGTAGTTGTTCCACAGGAAGTTGATCGCCGTGGGTGCCAGCAGCTCAAGGCGTTCCCCGGTCGCGGCCACCGCCAGATACAGGTGGCCGTCACGGGCGCCGACGACCAGATCACGCGGATACAGCACGTCCTCTTTCCCGCCGTCTCGGTACTCGCCGACGCTGACCAGCTTCGGCACGACGCGTGGGGCCCGCGTGAGCAGGTCGGCCTCGGCCCGGGTGGGATGGAACGACAACTGCGCCGGCACCGCGCCGGGCGCGACGGTGAGCAGAGCGGCATACCCGGAGGCCAGGTCCGGCAGCAGATGCCAGAACCGTCCGGACATGGCGCCGGCCGCACGGGAGACGGTGTGGACCCACAGCTGGAAGTCGCCCGCGTCGAGAGCGGCGATCGTCCGGGCCTGAACCTGGGCGCACACCTCGAAGTGGGGCGCGGGCGCGAGATCGGTGAACGGCTCAGCCGCGGCGGCCTCCAGGTCCTCGATCATCGCCTCCGACAAGATCACCGACCGGTTGCCCTCGACGGCGGCCGTCCCAGCGAGATCCAGCAGCAGCCGGTCGCGGCGCGACATCGCTCGCGGCGGCTCCGACAGCAGGCCGAACCCGTCCGGCAGCCCCAATCCGCTGCCGGGGTCGGTGAGCTGCTCCACCGCGACCTCGGTCCCCTCGCCGAAGCGGTCGACGAACCGCTCGGCGTAGCGCCGCCAGGCCGGAGTACCTGCGGGATGGGTCGCGAGCCGAGCCAGCACGGTCGCCGCGGTCTCCATCTCGACCGCGACCGTTTCGGGCAGCCGTACTTCGGCGTCCAACCGCACGTCCACTGCCTTGCGGTGGCAGGCGGCCAGGAGTGCGGGCGGCACGACGGCGGCCGGGTCGGTGACGGTGGCGGCGGCACGAAGCCGGGAGCGCAGCAGCCGCGTACGCAGCAGCTCAGCGACCAGCTCGGCCCGGCGGCAGGGTTCGACCTGCGGAAACTCGGCGGCGAGCTTCCCCAGCAGGGCGGCGTACGAGATCGGGGAGCTGGCGGCCTGCAGCACCAGCTCCACCGCCGTCGTCGATGCCAGAGAGAACTCGTCCGCGCCCTCGGCCGGAACATGGACGCGGCCCTCGCGCACGCGGGCGAGGTTGTTGACGCACACCTCGACGTCGGCCATCCGTTCCCCGCCGGTCTCCCACGCGGTGATCGCCGAGTCCAGGGCTGCGGGGTCGGGCCGGTTGACGGCCTTGTGCGTATCCCCGACGCGTACGAGGGACCTGTCGCCGAACTCGACCAGGGCGACACCGGCGAACAGGCCGAACGGGGTGGAGCGGTGCGCGTAACGCAGGGCGTATCGGGCGACGGCGAGCGCGGCGCGTCGGGCCCGGCGGGGGTTGTCCACCTGCCCGTCGAGCACGGCCCGGACCTGGCGGGCCAGGTCCGGGCTGGCGTTGGTGACCGCCTGCCGGAAGGGCTCATCGGCCCACACTGGGGACAGCCACGACCGCCATTGCTCGATCGAGCAGCCCGGTTTCGGCCAATCCGGAAGAGCAGGAGGAGCCAGATGCAGCGTGGCGCGCAGCATCCCGACGCCGGTGCGGCGATACCGTCTGATCCGCGTCCGCGTCATCGTGTTCACTCCGTTCCTGTTCACCATCCGGGAAGCGCGGAAGGTCCGGCTCCGGTCGAGAGACAACCGGGCTGATGGGGTTATGACGTGGTGCAGGCGCTCGGACACGAGCTCCCGCACGTGTCGCCGGTGCCGCACCTCAGCGACGTGTTGGCCGCCGGCGTGTTCTCCGCGAGCTTGATGTCGAGGTTGAACGGGTCGAACGCTGCTTCCGCCCCGGTGACGGCGTTCACCTGTCCGGTGCTCTGCTCGATGGTTGTAGTGCTCATTGGCTTCTGCTCCTGTCCTGCGTTGGCGTTCGTGAAGGGAAGGGGTTCAACGTCGGCGGCTCTGAGAGCGCGATCAACGGCCTGAGAGCCGGCCGATGTCTTCGATTGGAAGTACAGGCGGCATGCCGGGCGCGTCGCCGGACGAGGAGGGCCTGGCCACGAGGGGTGGAAGGGAACCGCTCTGCCAGTCCGGTGGTGCAACACGGCTCATGAGCTGCCATAACTCATCTGGCGTGGCCGCTCGGAGGATGATGCCGTGATCGCATTCGCCCATGTAGATGGCCACAAAGCGGCGCCAGTAGAGCGAGTACATCAACAGGAACAGCCCACAAGCACGTTGCTGGAGGTCCCTGACATGCCTCTCGGCCACCGCGTCGGCGGCGGCATCGGCCTGACCCTCCGGCAAGCCTTCCTCCCCCGGAAGCATGGGCCGCTGATAGCGCCGTCCGAGATGCTTCCGGGGAGGGCCGCCATCTGTGCCTGGGGTGCGGCGGCGCGCAGACGGTGAGCCGCCGCACGCCCGCCACACCGCGGACGCCACCCCGACAAGGCCCTGCGCACCTGCCCAGCGGGCTGCCACTGAGATCGTCATGGACGATCCCACGCGTCAGGAGAGGCTCCCACCGTGGCAAGAGAGCGCGGCATGAATCCAGAGGGCAGCACACAGCTAGTCACGGGGTCGCCGAGAACGCGGTACATCAGGCGAGATCCCCGGAAACCGCGGCGCCCATGCAACACGCGCCAGTTGTCCAGCAGGTAACCCTGTCCTGGCTGCAGCGGCAATACCCGCACATGCCCACTGATCGCGGCGCGCAGCGCTGGAACGGCCTCGACAACGGGGCTGGTGAAATGCTCCAGGCCGTCAAGACGGAGCCGGACCGTCATCCGGCCGTCCACCGTCGGCTCGAACACCGACCCCCAATAGCCCGGATCGCCGAACCGGACCGTGCCAGGCCGTTTCAATGCCTGCAAAAGGTCAGACGAGCGGGCAGCCAGATCGGCATAGACGGCGGCCCCGTCCACCACAGAGGACTCGCCCCCGCACTCCGCCGGCTGGACGCACACCAGCATCACCAGCCTGGGCGGCTGGGCCAGCGCCGAAGAGTCCGTGTGCGGCTGCAATTCTCCGGCCCCGAATCCGGCGTAGCCGAGACGATCAGCGACGGAGCCCCGGTCGGCGATCATCGTCACACCGTCGGCTGCGGCGTCCCGGTGCTCCCTCGCAGTCAGCAGCCGCGAGGCGAGCTCAACCACCGACTGCCGGTCGTGCACCCCGTCGAACGTGACCAGACCGTCGCGCGACAACATCGCGGCGGCGCGCACCAGCCCATCACTGCTCGCCAGGCTCACGTAGTGGCTGGCGAAAGCCTCGTGGTCCACCGTCATCACCTCCGATATCTGCCGTGCGGGGAGTCTCGACTTCAGCGTCCGGTAGACCCTGCGGATTGGACAAGTGACAGATTGTCAACCTCCGGAACCCCGGTCAGCGGTGGTCGACCGTGTTAGGTTCCAGGCACAGCCATCAACGGAGAGAGGCCGCTGCTGATGAATTACCGCCCCCACACCTTTCCTGTGTCGGTGAAGGGCGTGATCGTCCGTGATGGCCAGGTGCTGCTCCTGCGCAACGAACGCGACGAATGGGAACTGCCCGGCGGCAAACTGGAGCTCGGCGAAGACCCGCCGGCCCGCCTGGAGCGCGAGATCAGCGAGGAAACCGGCTGGGACGCGCAGATCGGGCCGATCCTGGACTCCTGGCAGTACCACATCCGCGACGGCGTCGACGTGCTGATCGTGACGTACGGCGCCACCGTGACCACCGACAAGCCGCCGGTGCTCAGCCACGAGCACAAACAGGTCGGCCTGTTCGCTGAGCAGGAAGTGGAGAACCTGCGGATGCCGCAAGGCTACAAGCGGTCCATCGCCGACTGGTTCTCCAGGCTGCGTGACCCAGTGAGGTAGCTCATGCTGTGTGCCGCGTGCGAGACCGTCGTCGACGACGGATGGAACACCTCCCGCCTGTGCCCGGCCTGTCACGTCATCAGCGGCGCCCCACTGCCCAGCCTCGCCTCAACCGGGTCACCGCTCTGGCTGTGGACATCGCCGTCCGCGAGCCCAGCGCTGGCCTCAGGCAACCTGGCAGTGATCATCAAGGCATACCGACACACCGCGCAGGTCACTCAGTCCGCCCTGGCCTCAGCGCTCGGCTACGACACGACCTACATCTCGATGATCGAGAACGGGCGGCGCGTCATCACCGACGTGCCCACCCTTCGACGGGTGGCACACCACCTGGGACTGCCCCCACACGTGCTCGGCGTCACCGACCCTGCGGACGCCGACTTCATCTCCATGATCAAGTTCGGCGAATCCACCATCCGCCTGGCTTCGGTGGCCCGCGAGTCAGGACACAGCGCCGAGGCCATCAACGAACTGTGGCCCCTGGTCTGGCGACTCGAAGCACGGCTCGCCCAAGGACGCGCCGACCGCGCCGCCGCACAACTCCTCGGACAAGCCCGCGCCATGCTCGGCGTCGCCCTCGGTGACGTTCTTCCCGAGGAAAGCCTCGCAGCCGCTGCGCGCTGGACCGGCCGCGCCCTCCTCATCGCCCATCGCCTCGACGACGTCGCTCTTCTTGCCCGCGCTCTACGCGTCCACGGCAACGAACTACGCAAGATCGGAAAGAAGCCGGCAGCCGCAGCCCGGCTGCAGCGAGCATCCGACATCGCTCCGGCATCCGAACGCGGCGCAGTCCTCATCCCCCTGGCTCGTACCCTCGCCGAACTCGGCAACGCCGAGCACTTCGACAACGCGATCATCGACCTGCGACGCTTCGTTGACTCCCACCACGGCACGCCACTGGTCAATCCCTTCGTCCTACGAGAAGTCCACCTCCGGGGGTTGCTCGCCACAGGCCGTCTACAGGAAGCGACGCGTCTGGCAGAAGCGGACACACCGGATGCGGCTGGTGTCGCGCCGCAATGGCAGACGATCGAACGCGTCACCGTCGCCGAAGTCTTCCGCGCCACGGGAGACAGGGCCGCAGCCTCCCAAGCACTTCTGCAGTCGATCGCGACCGCGGAGAGCACCCGGCTTCCTCATCAGATCCAACGCGCTATGCGAGCCGCACGAGGAGCCCTGCCGGAAATCGAGGAGGCCGGCGCGGCTGCTCTGCAACGCCTGTACCTCACGTTGCCGGCGGCCCAATGACTCACCGGCCTCGCCCTCAGCGTGATAGCCCCGGAGTCCGATCCGATCACGTCGGCCACTGCATGAGCAGCTGCGTGTGGCGCTTGCGGAAGACCCTGCCGACGGCGGGTTCGGGAATCGCGGCGTCCACGGGGTAGAGGGTGAAGCCGGGTCCGGAGCGGTGCCGCCAGTCACGATCCCAGGTCAGTACGTGTGCGTGCAGGCGGTCGGCCAGATCGGCGCCCTGTGGGCCGTGTCCGTAGATGCCGAATTCATGCCGGACCTTGCCGCTCTGATCGTCGCGGTGGGCTTCGCGGGCGGTGAGATAGGCGAAACTGTCAGGCGCGATGAGGGCCGGGCAGAACCAGCGCGCGGCGGTGCGAACGAAGGCGCATTCACTGGCGGGGTCGCGGTAGATGTGTCCGAAAAGATCGTCTTCGGTCACGATCCACAGGTTCAGTGTCTCGAACGACTCATGACTGTCGACTGTGACGCCCGTCCACAGCTCCGTCCGGTCCGCCTCCAGCGCACGGTTGAGCGCGGCCTCGTCAAGTTCGGCTCCGCCGTCGATCGTCAACGAGACGGCACCGCCGGCGAGTTCGGCTTCCTGAGACCGGTGAGCACCCTCACCCTGTAGCGCGACGAACCCGCACACGGTCGGATCATGGCCGACGAGCCGATCGCCTTCCTGAACGAAGGTGATCGACCGAGTGGTCGACTTGAAGATCAGCGGAAGGACCAGGCGGCCGCCCGGTGCGAGCAGTCCGGCCCACGGGCAGTCCCAGACCCCGACCGTCACCAAGATGGCGTCGAATGGGCCAAGGTCGTTGACGGCGTGTTCGGCATCGCCGAGAGCGACCTGTACCTGCGTGTAGCCGGTCTCGGCGAGGAACCTGGTCGCTCGTTCGCACACCCAAGGGTCGATGTCGACGGTGACGACGTGCCCTTCAGGTCCAACGATCTCGGAGATGACGGCGGCGTTGTAGCCCCCGGAACCTATCTCCAGCACCCGATCGCCCGGCCCGATTCGTGCCGCCTCGATCATCTGCGCCTGAAGCCACGGCGCACTGACAGAGCTAGTAGCCCTCCCGCGGTCGTTGAACCGGGTCCGGATGACCTCGTAGACCGCGTAGACAGCCTTCATACTCGTGGCTTCCGGGCCGAAAACCTCACGGGGAACCTTGAGAAACGCCGCCGCCACCTCGGGCCGGCGAATCGAGCCTTGCTCCAGCAGTGCTGCGACCATCGCAGAGCGGAGCTGCTGCGCGGACTCGGAGGTGACGGTCTCTGTCGGTGTCGGCACCTCCCAGACCCTAGCTTCGACCTCTGATCTTTCTCAGCGACTCGCCCCAGGAGACACCTCCAGTTCCTGACCAGGCTCCCCGCAGGCAAGGAATGCCCTTCCCCTGCGGCCCGAATCGACCTCGCCGCCGAAGGCATAGGCCCCACCTTCTACCCTGGCCGCTGGTATCACCCCGACAGGACGGCCCAGTTCGACCAATCGCTGGAAGCCAGGTCCTTGTTCGTCCGTCAGGAGGCTACGCCGGTGTGCTCGGACACCAAGCGCCGCACCTCGGACAAGGCCTGTGCTCGGACGACGATCTTCCAGATCTGCCAGCGACGGGGCGACGACAGCGCGACGGCCATCGCTAACTGCTGCACCTCGGTCTGGAGCCGGTCATGCTGCCTGTCCTGCTCGACGTACATGTTGCCCGCTTCCGGGTGGATCAAAGGCCGGCGCTGGGGCGTCCTATCGAGGGAGTCGCCGCGAGTGTTCTATCCGATCTGGTGAGACGACCGTCATCGCGTTAACCGATAGACCACGATTAGCCAGCGAGATCGGCATGGGCTATTGGACGATGCATCGCCACGTTCCGCGCGACAACTGGACGGCGCCGTTGGACTCGATCACAGCCTGAGCCCCATATGCCGGCATGCTTCCCCGAAGGAGCCAGTCGTGGCGGACCTCATCCCATAGGTCCCACAAGCGTCGCGGGCCACCCTGAACGACCGGCGACGGCTCATCGGCGCAGGCCGTGGCGCGGGCCCAGGAACCATCTGGGTGCGACATGCGTATGGTGTGCCGTCCGTCGGCGTGTTCTTCGTAATTGTGCCGAACGCCTGGCGCTGCGAGTTCCAGCATGACAGCCAGATCGCTGAACGGCCGGATGCGCGCCACAGGAAAGCGGCTCAGGCCCTCCTCCCCACTGGTGTCCTCGGCGACGGCCGGCACAGCCTCGCTCGGGTTCTGGCTGGGCGTGTCGGCGGCCGTGAAGATTCCACGGTCCCATGCGAGCTGGCCATAGGCTCGCCCGTCGGTGTTCTTAACCGCGCAGAGAATGAGTGGAGTTGCGGCGATCGTGGTCACCAGTCGGGCGTCGGGCCGCAAGGCAGTCAGCCACGACGGCGGAATCGGACGCACTCCCGTCATGGACACGATCCGGTCGTAAGAGCTCGGCAGCGGCCCTGTCCCGTCGCCAGCCAGCAACGTCGGCTGTAGCCCCACGGTGGCCAGGCGTCCGGCCGCAGCGTCGGTCAGGTACAGACTGATGTCGATCGACGTGACCCGTTCGGCGCCGAACCGGTAGGCGACAAGGGCAGCCGGATATCCCGACCCCGTGCCCACAATCAAGACGCGCGCCCCATCATGTATCTGGGCGTGGCGCAGCAGCCGCAGAACCAGGCTCGGCATCGCGGAGGTCGACGTCGGCACACCGGTCAGGACAGTACCGTCGGCGGCGAGGTCGGCATGCGCGCGCTCCACCTCGGTCACCAAGGAAACGTTCCGGTATGCCGCCCGTACCCATTCGTCCGGGCTCGCTGCGCCGTCGCGTACCTGCCAGACACCCCACGACTCACCCTCGGGAGTGGACCACCACCGGGGCACGAGCAGATGTCTCGGGATCGCCGCGACGACCGGCCGCCACCGGGAACCCTCCGTGGTGACCTCCGAGGCAAGTCGTTTGCTGTGACTCCGCCACCGCATGTGGCCTCCCCATCGAGCGACCCGGCGTTGCCTCCCGTGACCGCTTATTGCGGCTTGCCCAGTATCGCAACCAGGCCCACCTCAAGGGCAGGAAAGGCAAGGACGCGAGGAGCAAGCTGAGGGGGCCACAAAGGTGCCAGATCGCGCCCTTTCGCGACTACCAGGGCACTCTCAACGCGCGCAGGGCTTCCCGTTGGCGCACCAGGGGCGCAGGTGACGTGTGCCGATCACCACGGGACAGACCCATACCTGCTGAGGTGGACTCAGAACAGTCTGGTCTGAACCCCGTCCCGTGATGCCAGACGTTTGGGTGCCAGCCCCCCAACGCGGTCAACATCGAAAGCGCGCCATCGACCGGTTAGCCCGCCCTCGGCCACCAAGCGCTCGTGTTACTACAGTCTCGACCCTTTGCGACGGTCCGAAGCACACGGCAGGTCATCTACCTGCTACTTCTTCCAACCCACCCGCTCTGTGTGACTACGAACTGCGGAACCCGGGTGAGCACCGATACGGCCACGGCCTGCAGGCTCGCGAACACGAACGCGATGCTCCAAGCGTCTCCGCAGGTCACCCAGCGAATACTGTGGATCCTCACGAGCGGGCATGCTGAACGTAGGCAGGCTGAGACTGGTGAAGGGATCGACATCGGCGATAGGAAGGCTCTCCCGCATCGTGGAGGCCACCATCGCCATGCCTCGTGCTGTGGCCTCAGAACAGTCCGGCCTGAACTCCGTCCGGTGATGCCAGACGCTTGGGCGCCAACCCACCAACGCGGTCAAGATCGAGAAGCGTGCGCCATCGATTTGTCCGCCCGCCCTCGGCCACCAGGCGCTCGAATACCCGCGCCGTGGCCTGCACGTCCGGCATCGCCCGATGACGACGCGCAGGCGGCTCGATACGCAGATGCCTCACCAGGTCGTCCAGCCGGTGTGACGGCAGCTCCGGGTGCAGCGCGCGGGCCAGCCGTACGGTGTCCAGCAGCGGGACAGCAGCCAAGCTGGGGCAGTGCCGCCGCTGGTGGGCGATAATTCCTGCCTCGGTGGGCGCGTGGTGGGCGACCAGCCGGTACGGCGGCGCCGCGAGCCGGCGATCTAGGTCGGCCATGACCTGCTCAGGTCCGGCAGCCGTGGCCAGCATCGCCGCGGTGATGCCCGTCATGCGCACGTCGAAGGAGGTGACGGGCACATCGGCGGGCGGCGCGATCAACGATTCAAAACTCCACAGCTCCGACAACCCGCTGGCGGTAACGGTGAGGGCGAGGACCGCCACCTCTACTGGCACGGCGGGCCGCCCGGCGGGGGTCAACCCCTCGAAGTCGATGACAAGGTAGGTGTGGTGGACAAAGGCGGCATCGCCATAGAGCGGCGAGGCGTCAGACATCAGCCGCTCCCGGCCAGGGTGCGTTCGTTGCAGCTCTGCCACGAACCTCGCGCAACCAGCGGTTGAACGCCTTCTGATAGCAGTCACCGCGGTCGCCATCGGCGGTTTCGTTGACACCGGCGTTCGGCACCGGTTCGGGCCCGTCCCTCGGTCGCCACAGCGGTCCACGCGGCTCGTAGGCCGGGACGGTATCGGTGACGCCGTCCCATTCGGCGACAGCCAGCCCGGCGGCCGCAAGGGGCGGATCGTGAGTGGCATCGACCAGCGTCCACCGGCCATCGATCATCGCCTCGGCAGCCGAATGCACGTCCTCCCGGGACGGCAGCAGCCGTACCTCTGCCGGCCGGTCGGGCAGGTGATACAGCCACCGGACCCGCTGGGCCTGGTAACCGAGCGCCCGGAAGCCCTCGATCAGGTAGGCCGATTTGGCCAGGCAATCACCGCGCCCCACCGTCATCAGCGTCACGGCGTCGTGGGCGCCGTCCGTGGCGTACGGCAGGTTCCGCACGGCGAGAAACAAGGCAATCCGCTCAGCGCGCGCATCCACGCGCTTACGGTAGCCTGGCCAACCCGCACACGCACCGCTCCGCACCGGATGCGAGTTCAGCTCCCGCACCAGCCGGAGTCGCAGCCTGAATCGAGGTGTTCCGGCCTCTCGGGGATCGCTTGAATAGCACGATCTAGAGGGACACCGTAACGGGTCAGGTAGGCGGCGTCGCGACCGAGCATCGCTCGCTTCTCGTTCAACACGGCCTCAAGCTGCACGGACTTTTCAAACAGCTCAGGCTCGTAACGTCGTTGATGTCGCCATGCGGCGACCGTTTTGAAAGGGCAAAAAAAGCAGGCGCTTTTGGGAGGAACGGGAAGGCCGGCAGTAGTGATGATCTGAACGCAGTCATCCCGGCGGAGGGCGAGGTCGAGTAGAGGGTAATCAATCTGCTCATACGGTTCGCACCGACGCTTGTTTGCTCGATGGATCTCATCCAAGGAGATTCCTACTCCGACAACCGCCGGATTGCGTGGTGTCGCACCACGCTCTTTAAGCCATTTAGCTACTACTTTGATTTTGAAGTCCGATGTACAAGATCGCCTCCCCGGCGCGCCGTTGTCCATGCGGATAGGTATCGGGATTGATCGCAGCCGGGGTTCATGGAGACGTTCCCAGAGCGTTTCTATGCTTCCGTCACGTCGTTGACGATGTAGCTCATGCATGGCAATGCCATGCCGTCCGGCGTACGCCGCGGCGATCTCCCGTACATACGCGAGAGTGGCTGGGTGCTCGCTTTCATCTCCGACGTTGGCGAATAGGAATGTCAGAAAGTCGATCTTGCGCTGCGCGGCAAGCACTAGCAATGCCGTTGACTGGACCCCTCCACCGTACGAGATCACCCTCAAGCTTTCGGCTCGGTCGAGCTCGACGGACCCCTCGACGCGAGCCCCCGTACCTGCAGAATTAAACATTTCGACACCTCCATTACGACCATA
This sequence comes from Nonomuraea cypriaca, assembly GCF_015645445.1. GTDB lineage: Bacteria > Actinomycetota > Actinomycetes > Streptosporangiales > Streptosporangiaceae > Nonomuraea > Nonomuraea cypriaca. The sequence goes on from NZ_JADOGI010000007.1 coordinate 27,587, forward strand.
ATTAGTTATGGTCAGCGCGTCAAGCACTTTGCATAATGGGATAGATGCGAAACTTGTGCGGATTGATCCAGCGCGGCGAGAGGCGCGAATTATGTGAACGTGCCACCACGTGGAGTATTGGTGCTCATTCAGGTTGCTTCAAAGCAGTCATACCTTAAGAAAATGGCCGAATTTCGACGTTGTAGCCAGCCCTTAGTACGTTCTCAAGAAAGTCAGCGGCGGCCGAGTTCTCGTCACAAGTGAAAGTCTGCACTGCAGGAGCCGTTTCTGATTCATCTGCTTGGGAGTCGGCGCGCCGCCGTCGCCTCGGCTGCGCTCTCTCCCCGGCTCTGATCCGCGCGATAGCTTCTCCAGACATAGGGCGGTTTCGCTGGGAAGCGTCCGCGAGAATGCTCTCCAGTGTCCAGAGAGGTGAGCCTGACAGAGCGAGGTTGGGGCTAGGAAGAGTGCCGCGATTGCGCCACTGACTGATAGCGGTTGGCGTCTTGTTAAAAACCCAGGAGACTTCCTGGATTCCGATCAGAATAGGTAGTTGATCCATACCGCTTGCGACGTAGCCGCCTGGGATGCCCGCTTTGTAGTCGTCGAGCGCTTGCGGTTCTATCTGTCGGTAACCGGAATTGGTGAGGGCCAGGACCGTGGGGAGTAACCAGTAAGGACTGCCAGAAACTATCAGATCAGGATCCCCGAGAAGAGAACGCTTGCGCCATAGCAGCGGGGCGTCGCGGGCTACCCGAAAGAGCTGCGCGATCTCGTGATAGCCAAGCAGGTACGGGATACGCTCCGTGCTCATGGCCACGTTCTCCCCAACGCCGTCCGAGCCTCGCGGGCTCATCAAGACCGTACAGAGGTCACACTAGCGTGCTCCTCCAGATGGCTCGCTGAGGCTTATCAGACGGTCACGGATCAGCAGCGCCGCGTCCTTGCAGGACGGCTGAGGGTCGCAGCCAATGTGATTCATCGCCCCCTCCCTGGCATCAGCGCGGGGAGGGGACGAAGCTCACAGCGCGTCAGAGGTGACAGACAGCGCATCCAACCTGGTCGTCGTCCTCGTCATGCGCGTCGGAGAGGATCTCGAGAAGGGGGCGATTCGGCTTGGTTCGTCGCGCAGCACGTTCCATCGCGTCGCGGTGCTTGGCCTCGATCTCTTGACGTCGCTCGATGAGCTCATCAAGCGACTCGCCCTGCGACCAGGTGTACTTGCGCCCCTTCATTGCTGTCTGCTGGTAATTGACCTTTTCCTCGTAGGCGACGGCCTTCTCGAACAGCTCGGGATGGCGGTCCTTGAGCCCGACCCATTCGTGCTTTCGTTGGAAGAAGCAGAAGTAGCAACCCGAGCGGGTACGCCATTCGTAGTAGGCCGGCAGGCCGATGCCGGCCTCGTCGAGGATCCGGTCGACCCCGGCCCTGTCGATGCCATCTTCGCGGAAGGGGAAGACGGCGGTGATGTTGGGCTTGGTGCTGACGTAGCCGAGGCGGTTCTCGTCTGCACGGATGGCTACGTAGGAGATAACGTCGTCATCGCCGACCCAAGTCTCCAACGGTTTGATCTTGAGATTTTTGGTGCACCAGCGCATCTGAGGGCTTGGAAGCGTCCCCTGGTAGACCTCGAGCCAGTGATCGAAGTCGCGACTGGAGTTGAGCCGTTCGATCGGCTTGCCAAGCGCAGCTTCCAGCCGGTTGAGGTACTCGTAGGTCTCAGGCAACTCGGCACCGGTATCGCAGAAAAAGTACTCCATCTCGGGGACCCGGTCGCGCATGTGGATGGCCAGGGCTGAGGAGTCCTTCCCTCCAGAGATGCCCAGCACATGCCGAGTCCCTCTGCCAGAGTCGTTGGTCTTGGTCACAGCTTCTCCTCCTCCTGGGGGTCATGGTCAGAGTCCGTCGCGGTGAGACGCTCCGCGAGGGCGGCGAGCAAGATGCGCGCACCGCCAGGCCCTAGCTCTTGCTCAGCTTGCCTTATGACACCGACAACCAAGTTCTTGGCAATGTCCCTGGCTTGCTTGGGCACATGGATGAGCGTGCGTACTTCTGTCCCCTGGGGTGTGGTGAGTGTCAGCAGGTGGGTGTTGATCTGTTTGGGTTCGGGCGCACGTGTCTGGGGCGCGGGTACCTCCTGCACCTGGTAGAGGTGACCGACGCGGTCCAGTCGGCGGGCCATCTCTTTGACACGTGGGTAGAAGCTGTCGACGTCCTGGTCGGTCCAGTCGCCGAGCGCCTTATTAGTGAGGCGAATGATGATCGGATCGAGCCAGTCCTCGTTCGGCAGGCTGGTGTTGAGGATGCGGGAGACAAACCCCTGCAAATCAAGCTCGAGGCTGGCGCTGGCGAAGCCGCTAAGAGCCTCAGCAAGCCCTGCGCGCAGTTGGGTGAGGTCGCCGGGGATACCGAAAGCCTGGCCTATTGCGGCTACAACGTCTCGCCGCAGTGCTGTGCTGGCTCCAGAGATAGCGTCTAGGGCGTTGGTCACCCGAGTGACGTACGCCTCGGCGGCCTGCTCGTCTTTAGTCGCGTGAGTAGGAATGGCGTTGAGTGCAAGTGCCTGTGGCAGGGCAGTGAAGACCAGTTGGTCGGGGTCGGTTGCTTCGGAAAGAACTTGTCGTACCTTCAGCGCCTCCGGGGTGAGGCGCTTGGTGTGGAGCGCGTAAGGAGTAAGCACCATGACGCGCTCTAGCATTGCCCGAGTCACTGACAGCAGTGCCGGGTTGCGGGCCATACGGGAACGAGGAGCATCCACGTTGAGAGCCGCAGCAAGGCGCTCGACAACCAAGCTCCGCTGTCCTTCCCCGATGGGTACAGCCTTGACGGTGAACCGGTCTGGCCCCGTGTCCGCAAGCAGGCGCTCGATGATCTCCGGGTTGAGCCGCGGGCAATAATTTCCCTCTTCGAAAAGCGCGACGTCAGAGCTCCGGAGGATCAGCGCAGCGACCATCAGGATCGGCACAACGCCAGCCTTGACGCCGAAGGGCGGCGCCATGAGCTTCTCATAGATGTCGACAATCGGGGTGGGCTGAGCAGCATCAATGAGTGCCTGCTCTAGCCTCTCCCAGGTAGGAATGACCTCTGGATGCTTCTTCGGATCCGGACGCGAGACACCGTGAGTGGCGATGGTCTGATCCTGTATCGCCTGGCCTACCTCCTTGGCAGCACGGTGCAGCCCCAGGTACTCCAGGACACCGTGGTACATCGCCCGTTCCTGCGAATACTTGGTGGTGTCATATCCCAGCACCGCCAGACCCGTGTTAGTCACCAAGTCGGACAGAAGCACACGTCGTGCACGCGCGCCATTGCTGGTGAGTTCGTGACGGCCTGCCATCTCGTTACGGATGTGCGGTGTCTGCGGGTACACCCGGTCGCAGGCAGCCGACACCAACGCGCCGTAGCTGCGGGCCTCGATGGACTCGCGCTGCTCAGAACGTGTGTCCTGCCCACTCTGCCATAGGTACCAGGAGGACTCATCGCCCTGCGGGTTGAATGCCTCGTCGAGTCGGGTTCCCAGCTCATGTGAAATCTCCGCTATGCGTTCTTCGATCTCGCGTCCTGCCACGAGATCGATGTCGTCCTGGTGCCGGAGGTCTTCGAGAGCTCTGAGAGTGACCCCTGCATCGAGGATGGCAGCAGGGTCTTTCGTGGTTCCGATGAGTACGGGCAGTGGGGAGTTGACCAGTGGCCGCGTACCGGGCTCTCCAAGATGGAAAATGATCATGCCATCGGCGGCGTCGCTCACGACGCCAGGACCGTCGAGTTTGTCAGCCTGGAGACTGATCGCGGTGCGGAAATATCGCATCATCCCGGTGCGCTGCATGTGCGCTCCAGCAACCACCTCCCTGGGAAGAACCGTCCCTAGATGCTCGCCGAGGTGGTCGACGACATGGCTGGGGGCGACGTGGACGGCGATGTCCTTGACACGGGCATCGATGTCGATGTTGGTTCCCTGCCAGACCCGGTACTCATTGCTGTAGGTCCGATGGGTTAGGAACCCGGTTTCGACGAGATGGTGCAACCGCTGCTGCAGCATCTCAAATCGCTCAGGATCCGCGGCGCTGCTCGGATCGTTCATGGCGAACTGGATCATCGCCGGAGTTGCCCGCAGAACGCCATCGACATCGATGAGATTCAGGATGCCGATCGTTTTGAGGATGTCTCGATCCTCAGAGGGAAGCCCGTGGGCCTCGTTGAGCCGGTTGTCCACCTCCAACCAGCGACTGGCGTTGGACGAGGCCAGGATGGTGGTGCGACCGGAGGCGAAGAAATAGTCATACAGCTGGGGCAGCCTGATGGTGGAGGCACGCTTGGGCTCGGAGCTTGAAGCCTCGTCGATGGTGCGGCGGACCGTGTTGGGCTCGTCGTTGGTCAGGAATCCGACGAGGCTGCGGTCGTGCTGACCGATCTGGAAGGCAAGGAGCGGTGCCGTCACGGCGGTAAGGGGATGCAAGGGGTAGAGGCCGGCGAGCATCTCCGGGGAGATGTGAACCACAGAATCCAGTCCATGCTCGGTCCAGGCTTGGGCAGCCGCTTCCGCCTGGTCGCGGATGAGCCGCTGGCCGGCTTCGGCGACGGCCGACTGATCGAGGCGTCTTTGCAGGAGGTGGACGGCATCGCCGAGATTCGGCGTGAAGGTGATGTCTTCGAAACGGCCTTGGACCTTGGCCCATTCCTTGGTCTGGATCAGGCTGGATCGCGCTGCATAGTCGCTGAAGGCCAGGTGCTGCAGGGTGAAGATGAACAGCGGAAGTCCTGACCGTCCCGCGCCCTTCTCAGCGAGCATCTGCAGCAGAAACACATCGTTCTCGGCGCTGCCAGAGTCGCCCGAGGCGGCGAGGTATTCCAGCGACTTGCCGAACTCATCGAGAATCAGCAGAACCGGGTGGCCAGTGTCACACAGTGCGGTGAGCGCATCCAGGAGGTTCTCGGTCGTAGGGACTTCACGCTCCGCACAGACACGGAGAGCTTGTGCCACGGCCTTCGGCGGCCGTTTCCCCCACCTGCGTTCCACCGCAGTGGCCAGCGCTCGGTGCACGGTAGCAGCCAGGGGTTCGCGGCGTGCGGTCGCCACGGCACCCAGGAACCCCTCTTCGGCACGTTCATCACGTGCGTGCTCCATTCGCGCAGCGAGGCCCGGACTTGTAGCCTCCACGGCTTGCCGAGCTTCCCTCTGCCGATCCGTGTCATGGCCCAAGAAAGCATCGAGCAGGTTCGACAGGGTCGACTTTCCTGAGCCGTAGGGGCCGGTGAAGGACCATGCACGTGTCCGTTTGAGGTCTGCCACCGCGTTAGCGACACGATCCAGAACGTCCAGCGCCCTGGCTCCCACATAGGGAGAGTTCAAGTTCGGATCGCGGACATCGCGCTCAAGGTTGGTGGAACGTAGTTCCGACCCGATCAGCGTGATGCCGGCGGGAAGCTGCGCGCTAGCTCGGTCCTCACGGGTGCCAGGAAGGGGATTGGTGGCCATGGTCACACCTGCTCCTCGGTCAATTCCAGAACTTCGGGCTGCTCAGACTGCTGTTCACGTTTGCGGCCCTTGCTGGCGCGCTCCAGACCGGGATAGCGCTGTTTCCACTCCTCAGGGGTCGGAAGGTCGGCTTGGCGACGAATGTGTCCATAGTGCCGATCCAGGATGTCCCAGGCCAGCTGCTGAGGATCTACGGCAAAGGACAGGCTCCGCTGGCCCAGCGAGTCGGTGATCTGCAGATCATCCTGATCCGTGACGAGCGGTTCTATAACCTTGATGAGTTCGGGCTCTCGCATGCGGAAGGCACGCCCGGGAGCGCCTGGCTCGTTCGCGAGCCGGGCCAAAGAGATGGAATTGCCCCCGGTGACGTGCGAGGCGTAGTCAAGGCAGGCGTAGAGCAGCACCGCTGCTGGCAGATTAACCCGGGATCGGGTGGTGAACCGCCAGACGCGGCTCTTGCCCTTGCCCTGGCCTTCCAGCAAACCGAGCTCCCGGAACGGGCTCATCAGCTGATCTTCAAAGCTGCCCTGCGACTGCGGATTGGGCTCCAGGTCGAGGGCGTACATCTTGATGAGGCAGTCCACGTCCCGCTTGATCGACTCTGCGGCCGGCACAGCGTTCTCGGGGTAGCTCTCGTGCACATGCCGGGTGATCAGAGTGATCATCTCTGCGGTCGTGACCTTGGAGAACGGCGCCAGGTGGAACATCACGTACCAGCTGGGCACCATGCACTTGGCTCCGTGCTCCCCGTCTTCACTGGACAGCAGCCACCAATGCAGCAACCACAGACTTCCGGTGTCTTCCAGGTAAGGGTCCGCGCCGTTCTTACCTAGCAGCCACTCCGCCCTCCAGGTCGGAGAGGCGATATAGGCCCGGTTGGAGGGGTCTCGGTGTGGGTGTTCTCGTGTGACCTTGAACGCCTGCGACCAGAACCGGATAGCGTTCACCATGTTCCGGCCGACGCCCAGCAGCACAGGCGCGTTCTCCCGGTGGAAGATGTCGCTGCCGCCCTCGCCGTCCCGAACAATCTCGGTGTGGGCTTTATAGAGCCAGCCATAGCGAGGAGCGAAGGTTTCGTGCCGGGCGAATCTCGGCTCTGTCGCTTCTGCTAGCCGACTGTCGGACATGCGCTGGAACCTTTCGGTGGGTGGTAGGGCTAGTTCCGCGTGATGGCGGATGCTTAGGGCTCTGCAGTGGTTGCCATGGCCGTTCGAACTTCTATGACGGCGCGGGTCGTGGCCGCTATCGTCCGTTCGATGTCGTTTTCGGTAGTGGCATATCCGAGGGAGAAACGCAGCGTCGAGTCAGCGTCCTGGCGGCTTAGCCCCATCGCCACCAACACGTGGCTCGGACTTGGAGCACCCGAAGCACAGGCGCTGCCGTCAGAGGCAGCAATCTCCGGCATCGCGGCCAGAACCGCATCCGCGGGTACCCCTGGAAAGGTGACACTCGTGACACCAGGCAGCCGGGCTGCGCGGGCACCGTTAATACGGCAGTCGGGTAGACGAGAGGTCAATCCATCCTCAAGTACATGACGCAGTCCGACGATACGAGCGGCTTCGTCGTGCAGTCGAACGCGGGCAGCCTCGGCGGCAGCACCTAGACCAGCAATGCCGGGCACGTTCAGTGTGCCTGCGCGCCAACCCCGCTCCTGGCCACCTCCGATCAGAAGGGGGCGGTGAAGCAGAGATACGCCGCGACGAACAAAAAGCGCACCGACTCCTTGCGGGCCTCCAAATTTGTGACCGGACAGCGACAGCAGGTCGACGTCAAGTTCGTTCAGATCCAGCGGAAGGCGACCCACATACTGAGTGGCATCGCTGTGCACGAGCGCTCCTGCCTCATGCGCCAGCTTGATGATGGGGCCGAGGTCGGTTAGGACGCCTGTCTCATTGTTGGCCAGTATTGCCGAGACGATCGCCACCTTGCCTTGATGGCACGCCGCTTCCAAAGGTGCCAACTCGACGGCGCCGTCTCGGTCCGCAGGCAGTTCCACCAGTGTGCCTGCGCCTTCCGCAGTGATGGCGCGGGCCACCTCAAGAATCGCGGGATGCTCAACAGCCGTAGTGGCAAGAATCTCACCGCTCGAATAGCCCGCACGAAGCGCTAGGTTGTTCGCTTCTGTCGCGCCAGATGTGAAGATGAGTTCGCCGGGCGTACAGCCGAGCAAGCGGGCAAGTCGTTGGCGGGCTAGATCGACACGCGATGCCGCGTCACGGCCTGCCATGTGGACGCTGGAAGCATTGCCGACGCTTCCCAGGGCCTCCAGCATGGCTTCGAGCGCCTCCGGCCTCAGAGGAGCCGTCGCATTGTAGTCGAGGTACACCACGTCCGCACGACCAGTATCAGTCGACACGCTAGCTCCCACCGCCCCATGCCTTCCTCTTGTGGCTCCTGGTGGCGAGGTTCGCAGGCGTCTCACATCCCTCCAGGAGTGCACTGAGATCCTAGCTAACCCCTGCGACATCGTGGGCTGTCTCACGGATAATGGAGTAAGTCCCTAGGGCAGTCCGGCGTCTTCGCCCATGACCGGTCACTACGCGGCACTTCTCCCGCCATAGCGGACCCGGTGGCTCAGCCGGCTGGCTCAGAGGTAGATCGACGACCGACCGTAAGTGTCATACGACCTGGCCCATCGTAGACCCCACCGCGACCAAGGGCACACCGCTGGATCATGCCTGTGCACCGGGATGAGGAGTTGACGCACCGCTGGAGCGATGCACGATCAATCGCGACTTGGCGCATCTCGAGGAGCGATCAACAGGGTCGGCTTGCCTTGGCAGGCAAGGTCACCAAGCTGCCCAAGTCGCCCGGTGACGGCCTCTGACCGCATGCCCACCAAGACTCTCCTTCAGGCGGGCTCTCCGGCAACGCGCTCTTTGCGCCGTCATGGTGGTGCGGAGGTTTAGAGCAGGTGGTTATAGCACAAATTCAAAGCGTGATAGAGGTTGGTTTTCCGCTACCCTAGGGATGCCTCGGCCGCGTTGGTGTTGACTTTGTCAGGGCAACACTCGCTGACGCTCGCGTTCAGCATCGATGCAGGCAAGGGCGCGCGATCGATCTGATGCGAGAGCGGGGCAGATGGCTGGTTTGAACGGCGGCCGGTTCGAGGCGCAACGCGCGAGGAACCTAGAGCGCGCCCGTCGTAGCGGCGTGCCGGACTCGGTGGCAAGGCTCTTTGCCCTCGTTCAGGAGCCCCGGGGCGATAACGAACCTTCGACACCGGGCTTCGACGCAATCTTGCGAGATGAGATTGCCCGGATGCGCAAACGCATTAGTGAGCCAGCGGCCAACTCTGGCAGCCTGGTCGAGGCAGGCGGATTCGGTGGTCTTGTGGAGACCGAGGCAACGACAAGTGCCCACCGTCTTCTGACCGCGGCTGAAGCCGACGGTATGTCAAGAGCCGCTGGCCTGTTGCGTGCGGCTCTTGATCGGTGTGGAAGCGTCCCTCGGTCCGGCGCCGAGAGCGCAGAATCGCCATCGTTTCCGGAACACGAAAGGATCCTGAATCCCGAGACCGGGCGACCGATTGGGATGTGGCGTTAGCCGATCAGGCGCGTGCCTCCAGAGATGCGCTGATAGTTGGGAAGAAAATGGGCGATCCAGGCCGCAAGCGTTTCCCATGCGTCTGCAGGATCGCTAATCGTGCGCCCAGTCTCTCCGCAGAGCTCAACAAGTCGTTGAACAGCCTTCATAGTGGTCAGATTGCTACATTCGCGCGCAATTCGTCCGGTAAAACCTTGCCGAAGTATAGCCCCTACATATCTATTGAATGCTTCTTCTGTCGCTAGACCTGTGGGTACGCCCAATGCGGCTAGTTCTGGTCGAACGATTTCTGCCACGCTTTCTTCACGCTGTCCGGTGTACACCCTCCAGAGGACTTCTGGAGGGCGATACATGGGCAGCCAGTCTGTGCGGTCTGTTGCCTCGATAGGTGGTCGGACCGGCGCGGTCGGCAGCATTGCAGCGGCCTCGATGACCGCATCGCGATCAGCTTCTGTGGCTGGCGCCGATGTGCCCTGCAACACAGCTAGCAGTGACACGAGTGCGGGGTCATCTGCTGTGGTCTCGACCAAGATCTCGACCGCGCCTGGCCGGTGCCATCCCAGCCCGTTGGAAGTAATGTTCGCAGAACCGACGAGGGCACGAGGCCCTGCAATATATGCCTTTGCATGCACAACAGGGTGAAGTGCAACAGTCCCACCGCGTTGGCTAATGAGATCGAAGACCCGCGGGTCGCTCACTCCAGCTACAACTTCATCTGGTCGCCATCGCGTAAATACCTCTAACGAGGATCCGCTAGGAAGCGCTGCAAGTAAGGGCTCAATTCCTGAGACCGTGATGAAGGGCGAGACTATTGTCAGGCCTTCCGCATCCCGCGCCAGCCCTAGGAGACGCTCACCGCAGCGTTGCGGATCAAGCCCCGACTGGGTCACGCGTCACCGTCCCCATCCTGAGTATCATCCTCTCCGCCAAACAGTGAAGCGGCCTTGAAAGCAACGTCCCCAACATACTCTCCGAGACGGCGGCCCCACCCCTCGCGGATCTCTTTGATCATCCCTATGGACGGGTGTGTTCGGTGCTCGTTTTCATACCGGGACCAGGCGAGCAGTAGCCATGTCACCGCATCTACGCTTTGCACCAACAGCCTTTTAGCCTCTTCCTCGCTCATCGCCTCGATTTCGTCATTAGCAACGCGGAGGGGGCCGATCAGGCTCTTATAAGCCGGGTGCGCATTGTTAATACACAGAATCTCTAGATTGAGTGCCTCGTCGGGCCAGAAGAATGCTGGCGCCTCTTTCACGGGGCGGTCAACTACTTGCACTGTAACGCCGCGCTGGTAGTTGGCAATGATCGCGCCACGGATTTCCGCCGGCACGTCCTGCTCTTCCAGCTTGTGATCGATCGCTTCGGCCGCCTTGATGGGGTCCGGCTTGTTGTTGGCGAAGTCAGCCTCGCCAGGTGTCGGACTCACACCGGAGCGGGTCTTCTTGACATTGGAGGCGACGCTCGTGATGGCAGGCTGGGGTCGTCGAGCGCCCGAGGCAGCCTGCTGCGCGTTCTTCCCTTCCTGCTTCATCGCGTTGACGAGGGCCACGAGCTGGTAGGCCATATCGTAAAGCTCTGCGATCGGGTGGTCCTCGTCGAACAGTCCCTCCTCGATCGCCTCGTCCTTAGTTAGACGGTGCTCCCGCGCCAGACGAAGTGCTTGTGCGAGGTTAGGGGCGTCCTGCTTGTTGTTGGTAACCCCGAAAATCTCGTCGAGGCATGGGTCGAAGGCAATCTCGACGCCCCACCAACGGTCCGTAGCTTCCTGAGCCAGTGTCTTCTCCAGGACGAGCTCGCGATCAGCCCGCATGACAGAAATACCGGAATTGTCACGGGCGTGGCGCCCCTGGTGAGTGCTGATTCCAGCGTTGCGACCCGGCCGTGCTTCGGGTTTCGCAAGCGACAACTGAGCGCGAACGGTCGAGGTACCCTCACCATCCGGTCGTTGAAGGACGAACGTGCGGGACGTGTGGTGTTCGGCAAAGGGCGGTTCGTCCGTGATGGGAACCAGAGGTTTTCCATCATCTTCGGCGGATGCTTCCCAGTATCCCAGCGTTGTCTCAGCAACCGGGTGGAGGTACAACGGGTCGTTCGGCCTAACCTCCTGGAACCCATCAGGTCCGCCCAACGTGTCCGCTTCCATCACGGCTACCTGAATACTGCGCCGTCGAGTATCAGAGGTTAGAAACTCCCGATAGACGCGCCCGAGAAGGTATTCCGTATGGGCAAACATCGTCTCAGCGCGCACCCAACGCAGCTTGTCAAGGTGCGTCCACCGAATCACGGTTCCGCTGTAGAGCGCTTGGCCCATGGAGGTATCGGGAACAGCGTGATCCTTATAAACATCAAGGACCCAGTCCGGCAAGGCCACGTAGGCCGGGCTTGACGGCTGGGTCGGCCAGGGAACGGTCAGCGCTCCCTTCTTGGCTGAGTCCTCGACCTCCTTCAGATCGAGGTACGTGTGCGATGCGTTTTCCGGCTGTGTCTTCTGCCAGGTCCAAACATCCGTTCGCTTGCACTGCGAGACGCTCGCCTGTGGCAGCCCCATACCGAACCGTCCGATGCCGGATCGATCGTCGTATTTGCCTGAGCCGCCGAAAGACAGTGCGAGATTGAGTGCCTCCTCTGTCATACCTCCGCCATCGTCGATGACCCATATCTCATCGACCCGCTTCGTAGCGCGCTGCTTGCCTTGCACCGTACGTTGCACGATAACCAGCAACACCGTGTTGGCATCGCCCCACTGAAATGAGTTGTCGATCAACTCAGCTAGAGCATAATCGGTGCCCTTGTAACCGGTGTCACGGATTGACTTCACTGTTTGCGAACCAGAAAGAAGGGGTGCTTCCTGCCTCGCGATACCTGGTGTTACCACAAGTCCTCCCAGTGCGTGAAAGCAGCAGCAATGGTGCCGAATGCTGGAACGGAGGGGTCAACAACGGTGGCGACCACTGCCTTCTTGTTTCCGCCAGCTTTCGGGCCTCGGATGCCTCGGCCTACCATCTGGCTGTACAACACAAGCGAGCGCGTGGGCCGGGCTATGACTACCGCGCTTGTTTGTGGGGCATCGAAGCCTGTGGTCAGCACACCATAGTTGACTAGCACACGAGTAACGCGTGCCGAGCTCTTATACATGCGGATCGCAGTGTCGCGGATCTCCGGTGCTGTAGTACCGTCCACCGCGTCAGCTAGCACCCCCGCCGCCCGTAGGGTCGCCGCGACAACGTGGGCTAGATCAACAGATGCCGCGAAGACGATGATCCGGCGATGCGACTCCTTGACTAGCTGCAGCGTTGCCGCGACAACTTCCTTGAGATAGCCATCCTCATCCATCCCCAGCTCTGCCGGGTCATCAGCCACAGGTGCCGGCTCCTCCTCCGCATCTGGCAGCTCACCAAGCAGGCGAAATTCCGGCTCGGCAAGATAGCCCTGCTGTATGAGGTAGTCAACAGGTCCGGCTGCGCCACCATCCGTAGCAGTATCTAGCTCAATCTTGGTGTGCTCGAAGAATGCGGCGAGCTCCTCGTCCGCGGTAGAGCCCACAAACGTACGCCCTGGCGTAGCGCTCAAACCAACGATGGGCGTGATCGGCTGCCCTGCCACGGATAGCTGTTCCACCACCTGCCGATAGGTTGGCGCAATGGCTTGGTGAGCTTCATCGAAGACGATCAGCCCCAACCGACGTCCGAGGTCACGGAGCAGCTCAGGCTCATTCCGGCGTGCATAAATCGTCTGCAAGCTCGCCACGAGGAGACCATCTATCACGTCATCGCTGTTCCAATCCTGGCCGCTCCATGCGGCCAGGATAGGAACTTCACGGTTACCCAGCGCGTTCCAGGCCCGGTGAAACTCTCGAGCCGCCTGATCAAGCAGCTCGCGCGTCGAGGCAAGCCAGAGCACTGGTCGCCCCTCATGTTCTCGAAGAAAGTCGCACACCATGCTCAAGGTCGTGCGGGTCTTCCCCGACCCCGTCGGCATGTGCAGCAGAAGACGAGTCCTACCTTTACTTAGCAGAGACCGCGCTTCCGTCACGGCCCGCCGCTGATGAGGAAACAGTCCATACACCGGAGTGGCCTGGGTGGGCAGAGCCGCTATCTTGTCGCTGTGGGCTTCAGGTAGCCCGAGGAAGACGGCTACGCGACTGGAATTCGCAAGCACCGCCCGCGCGCTCAGGTCAGCTGGTCCTAGCGACAGGCGTTCCGACAAAGCCCAGCGTTGCTCTTCTGGGAGCTCATCGGGCAATACGCCGGCGTCAGCGAGGCGGCGAACAGCAGAGATGGGGTCACCGAGACATGCCACAGCAAGCACCGCATCAGACGGCATCTTTGCGACGAGGCCATCTCGGACAAGCCTCGTAATCGTACGGGCCACACGAGAGTCGACGAGAGACTGGGCATGTGCCGCAGTCTCTAGCAGGTCGAAGATCGTGTACCGGCCGTTCACAGACGCTCAGATCCTGAGGGAAAGCTGAAGAGAACTGTCTGAAGGAAGAGACTGCGTTGGAGCCGGACGAACATTTGAGGGGCAGGCGAAGCGAAGGTCGTCAACCTGTGCGTGGGCACAGAGTGACGCAGAGTGGGTCACGGCAGTAGTGCAGTCCATCCGAACGGTATCCTCCGCACGCATCGCTTCGAAGGTTGTTAGCTACATGGTTCGCCTTAGCGGATGGTACGGCATCGGCTCGATGGTCTCATCCTATTGTTGTATCTCGGTAACAATTAGTTCCCAGCCAGTTTGCTAGCGCGATTGCGGCTGAGCGGAAAATAGGCACATAACGGGGCAATAGGAACGATCAGAGCTTCGGGTGACGGCTCAACCTCTGCCCAATTGCCTCCCATAGGGCTCCCCTCCACTCCCGGGCCCCTGCTGCAACTACAACCGATTGATACACCTCCGCCCATCGTGCATGAGGATCATCGGCCGCAGCAGAGCGACCGGCCGGATGTCGCGTAAAGTGACCGCACGGTGACACGGCCGGAGTTAATGTCAGGCATGGAGGTTGGAGAAGAGTGGGCTTATCGCGAGCGGCCGAGGGCGCTGGGCGATCCCGTGCACCGCGTCACGATCGTCAAGATACGAGATAGCGACGACTCGATCAGGATCCGCCGGCTGGACGGCGATGACGCCGGGCTGCAGGAATGGGTCTCCTACACCTCTCTGCTGGATCGCTGGGCCGCCATCGAACCGCGGCTCAACGACGAACGGCGGCTGTTGGCAGTCAGAGAGGTGTCGACTACAGCTGGCGGCACGGTGGAGTACGAAGCTGCGTTGCTCGTCGTGAAAAACTGCGGGCTTGGCCGACGGCTGATCCTCGGACGAAGTAGGAGCGAGACCGGAGTCCTTCGGATCGACAACCCCACGAGCGTTGCCGAACGCTTGGGGCTCACGCCCGAAGAACTAGGAGACGGCTCGCGGGCCTTCCATGATCGCCATGGGGTGTTGATCAGCCCTTGGCAAGCGGCACAGCGATTGATACCGACCATCGCGAGCGTCTTCTCCGAGGACGTCATGGAAGCGATCCACCGCGAAGAAGCTGAGTTCCGTGACGAGTCCCTCTACGGAAACTCCCATCGACGATCCTGGGAGGATGCCCGCGACGAGCGCAAGGTACGGCTGCGCGAGCGCGAACCTGTGCACGCCATGGTGCGGCAGTGGTGCGGACAGGAGGCCGTTGAGCGGTTCGATGAGCTGATCGCCTTGCGCAACGAAGTTGTACGGCTTGGCCAGCTCCTCGACCGGGCGGTCGAGGCACTGCGCAAGCGCGGGGCCACGGCTACCGCCGCCACCATTGAAAGCGACCTGGGCGTCCCCATCGCCATGCTGATGGATAGAGATCGTCATACCTGACACCAGCGGGTTCTTCCGGTCGTGATTCTCGTTCGCCTCGCCTTTCTTCCCGTAGGTAGCGGCGCAGGGCTTTCAGCGTCGGCTCGCTGTCGAAGTCCGCCTCGGTCAGCACGCTCGGCGTGTGCAGGGGATCCATGTCATCTGCTTGTGCTCGCGCCCACGCCACCCACTGCGTAATCGTTGCCTCCTGTGCAGGCAGCGTCGCCGCAAGTGCTTCCAGCTCCAGACAGAATTCGCGGATAGCCGCAGCGCAAGCCCATCCCTCTAGCGCTTGGCCGAAGGCTCGCCGCCTGTGCTCCTCCCTTGCCTGGTCGGCGGCCTGTGCAAGTTCCGTATCGCGTTCTGCTCGCCGCGCCGCCTCCCGTCGTTGCCGTTCCTCCTCCTCGCGTCGCCAGTTCTCAGCGCGTTCCCGCTCAGCCTTCTCTCGCGCCAGGCCCGCCTGCTGGTCAGCCTCGGAGCGCCGCTCAATCTCTGTGACGGCTGCTCGTATCTTGTCCTCCAGGCGTGAACGCTTGTCATCCGCCCAGCTCTGCAGACCGCGCCCTTCCCCCAGCTCGAGCCTGAGCCGGCCCGAGGGGACCTCGTCATACTCGGGCGTGACCCGTTGCCATGGGTAGAGCTTTCGGCTCCGGAGTTCCTCTTCGGTGAACACGTGAGGAACGCGGTCGAGTTCCTCCTTGATGTTCAGTGCATAGTGGTGTCCACGCGCGTGCGCGTGAAGGCCGTGTGGCTTGCCTCGCCTGGATATGCCGATGCAATGGCCGCGTTTCAGCAGATCCTCTGCTAAGGCTCGTACCACTTCCAGCGCGCGGCCGATCGTCCCGTCGGTGACGTCGATGGAATGACGATCTTCCCGAAGCCAAGCCGCAAGCTCGTCAGGGTCGGTGATCAGGTCACGGACGCTCAACCGGATGCGATTCCAGTCCGTCTCATCGGGATGTGCAGCATCCTCCAGTCGCAGGATGAGGTCCCCGCGGTCGCGACCGGTATGTAGGAGGCGGAAGCCCTCAGGGATCAATCCGTGACGCTTGGCCGCGTCCAAGGCCCGTCGATGCAGTGCCCTGGTGGCCTTGTCCGGGTCATGGATATGCAGCGTCCCCCCTTCGTCCTGCAAGCGCTTGATCAGTTCAGCCGCCAAGGCGCGAGGTGATTGCGGCCTAAGGTCGGCAGTTCGTCTTCCGCTCTTGGAACTCACGGTGGGAGATGTCAGAGCCGCGGCGCCCTGGTAGTAGCCATGCGCGAGGTAGAAGCGACCTGCCTCCGTTACCTCAGCGATCCAAATGCCGTCTTTTCGTGGGGTCGAAACTAATCCCCTGTCCCGGAGTGCATACACGGTACGAGCCAAATCACTGTCCTTGGCGGTGACCGATTCACCCTCCGCGATGCGGCGCAGGGCCGCCATTTGGCGCTCGTTCAGCTTGGCCCAGCGACGCATATCACTAGATGACATCAAGTCGCCACCGTACGCAACCAGATTGCGCCACAACGGGTTCCCAACTCAGGAGTAGCACGATCAACCACGCTGGTGTTGCGGCCTGCGATAAGCACCGCAGAGCAGCTGAGGGGCGGACGGTGCCGTGGACGACGGACCGGTGAGTGTAGGTCTCTGCTGTGTGCGGCGTCGCGGGTAGGGCTAGCGTTGTCGCTGTGACCCCCGAACATCTGGAGTTGGTGGCAGCGCTGGTCGACCTCATCTCCGATGCACGACCACGAGCCGGCGAACATGCCGATCTGACCGACCGGGAAACAGCCGATGCAATCGCCGAGTCGCCGGCAGGTGACACCGTACGTCGGGCGGCGAACGCGGCCGCTCGGGCCAACGGGTATCTGAACGGCGAGCGCGGCGATCGACATGCGGGCCGGGCGTTGCAGGGCGATGCGCTATTCCGGCTCGGGGTCGCCGCCCTACTCAGGTCCAACCACGAGTTCAACGCCGAGGCTCTGGCCGGGCAGCTCGCCGCGTACCTAGCCGGGCCGCCCGAAGACCTGTGGCGATACTTCGTTCTCAACATCGACTGGGAGCTGCCACGTCCGACCGACCTCGGCGGATGGAGACTTTCGCGACCCGGCGCAGACGAATGGAGAGCCCAGCGGCCGGTCCCGATCGCAGCGGACCACGCGGCCACCCAGGCGTGGGATCCGTTGTTGGAGTCGGGATGGCATGTCGTCCTGGCCACCCCTGACCCGGAGCTGGCACCCGTGCGGGATTTGCCTTTGCGGTTGTTCTCCCGCGGTCCGTCGACAAGGTCAGTGTGGGCGCCGCTCCTGGCTGTCAACCTGTGGTCGGACGAGCCGGCCCGGGTCGTGGCCGAGTATGTGGTGGAGCCCGGCCGGACCGTCGACTGCCTGTACTCTTCGATCCCCTACACGTACATCGGATCACCAGGCGATGAGTGCGAGGTCCCGCTGCTCGGGCCGCTTCACGTGGACGACAGCCACAGCGAGCGGCTGATCCGCTTCCTGACGGAGATCACTACCCGGCTCACCGAGCGGGAACTCGGTACCAAGCTCCACGACCGCATCCGGCGTAGTGCGCTGCGGTTCCTGAGTACGTCGGACATGGTCGGCTACCGCGCCGATGTGACGTTCTCCGATGACGAGCCGCAGGTGGTGCTCAACTACGTGACGTCACTGGAGAACCTGCTTTCTGGCGGCAGTGAGAGCCACACAGATCTCTCTCGCAGGACGGCACAACGCGCCGCCGTCCTCATCGGCGAGAATGACGGCGACCGCCTACGCACACTCCGTTGCGTGAAGGACGCCTACAACGTTCGCAGCAGCATTGCCCATGGCAGCGATCCACGCCCGCGCAAGCTGACCGAAGCCGCCACACAGGTCAGATCGATCCTCCGCCGGGCGCTCGTCGCAGCGATCGTCCTCGGCGAGGCAGAGCTGGGCCCCTTGTGCGATGAAGCGCTCTTGTCCCAGGGGACGCTTCGCGCGAAAATCAACAACCCGCTCGCAGAATTCTACTCGCTTATCCATGCGCCTTAAATCCCGTCTCGGAGGAGGGAGAGGGTGGCGAACCTAGGGCCACGCGGGTCGGCCATGAATCGAATGCGATTCAACACTTTGCAGCGCTGGACGCCGATGACCCCGCTCGCAGATTGCGTTCATCCATGAAGACAACCCCGTTCCGAACCAAGCAGCCGCATCCGGTCCTATAGCGGAATGCTGATGATGTCAGCGATCGCCTTGGCGGCTGCGCTCTGCAGGTCCATGGTGGCGAGGTCGACGGCCAGGATGTCGCAGCCTGTGCCGCCGTGCAATTCCCGGGTGGCCTCGGCAAGTGCGATGCAGGCGGCGATGATGCCGACGAACGATGCTCCCACTGCTATGCCGGCGAGTTCGACCATTCCGCAAGCGTTGTGGTGATTTCTCAGATCTGCGAATGCCTGGGTGGCCGGGACGGCTGCCGGGGGTGGGTCGGTGGCCCAGCCCTCGACCTGTTCGCTGGCCTGGACGCCGGGGAATCGGCGCATCAAGAGGGAGGAGAAGGTCTCCGATCCGCTGCCGAGGCCGATGTCGATGGCGGTACGCCAACCTACGTTGGAGATCACGCGGCGGGTGCGGAGGTTGTCGACGCCGATGAGTGCGACATGGCTTTCGTCTGCGGACCGGCGAAGGTCTGTTCCGAGGCGGCGCTCGATGATCTGCGTGGTGAATCCGGCATGGTCCAGCGCTGCCGCGACCAGACGGGTCTTCGGGGTTCCGAGTGAGTCGCGTGGAGTTAGAACCCCCGTGCTGTGGTTGCCGGGCACGGTCCGATCGACGTCTTGCAGGACGATGTGAACCTCGGCCGGATCCAGGTAGGGCAACCAAGAGATGGCCCAACTGTAGGCCTGGCCGAGGTGACCGAGGCCCACGAGCCACCACGAGTCGGGGGCGTGAGCGAGCGCCGGGCCGTTGTCGCTGCCGTCGTGGCCGAGGTTCCACAGGTTCAAAGTGATGTCGCGGAAGCCGGCATCACTGCCTGGTCGCGCTCGCATGTAGGCGAAGGCTTCACTGATCGCCAACGCCGCAGCGGTGATCGCCGCGAAGACACATGGCTGGCCATTCGTTTGCGGCGCCGGTGGTTGGCCAGTGTGCACGTGTGCGACCCACCCCGACCAGGAGACGCGGAATATGGGGCGCGGCTTGCCGTGGCGTCCGGCATGGTCAGAGGGCACGAAAGCGTCAGCCCCGATGGGCACAGCGGGCCAATCTGCAGAGTCGGCGCTGATCCTTTCTCGATCCTCGTTCGCGACCAGGTGGGCGCCCTGATCGGTGATGGCCTCCGCGAGGGTGCGGCCGGTGAAGGGCCCCCTGGCGATGAGGGTCTCTGGTGCGTCGAGAATGACGGCGGCAGTGCCGAAGGCCCTGGTAGCGGTCGCAACTGCGGTGAGCAGAGCCGCCTGTCCGTTGGCGTCGAAGCATGTGGCGTTGTCAGCGGAGATGATGATTCCGGTGGCGGCGTGCGCCGTGATCGCCGCCTGGAGGGTGGGTTGTGAACCGTCGTGCGCGGCCAGGAGGGCGGTGCGGTTGATGTCATCGGGCTTGAGAGGTGCGGTCATTGCGAGCTCCAAGGGGATATGCGGCGCTTGAGGCGGGCGCCCCAACGCCGGAGCGCGGCGAAGGTGGCCGCCGTCTTGCTGACGGTGTGATGAGAGGCGTGGACGTGCAGGATGTCGGCCACGTCGTCGCCGAAGTGCGAGGTCCAGTGGCCGCGTCCGCCGAAGACGTGGACGCCGAGTTCGCTGATCGTGATGGGGTCCTGGGCGAACCGGGGCGCGATGATCGCGATGTGTCCGGGCAGCGCCACCATGGGATGCGCGGCGTCGATCTTGCTCTGGCCGACATAGGCACGGGGGTGGGTGTGGATATCGCCGACGACGCGGAGGTTCTGGTCGCGGCAGATCATGCCGAGAGTGGTGTAGCCGTCAGCGCCGAAGCTGATTGCTCCCGTCAGGCAGTTCTCGTCGAGGTCGTCGTAGAACGCGAGGCTGACCACGGTTTCTCCTCGTTCCTGCGGCTCCGTTATCGGGTTGACGCCTGCCAGCAGGAATGCTCCTGATTCGCGGCTTCCTTGCCCGCGGCGGGCGAGTTCGTGGAGGAGTACCTCGAAGAGAGCGGCGTCGATCGTGAGCCGAGGGTTCGGGGTGGTCATGGGGTCTCCGGCGCAGGTTGGGGTAGTACGGCGTCTTGGAGTTCCAGTGAGATCTGCTGCAGGTAGAAGGTGATCGTGCGGCTGGGGTTCCATGCTCTGCTGGGATGCTCTGCCGCCCAGTTCGTGTGGGTGGCCAGCCCTTGGCGGTCGCATGCCATGTACGGGGCGTTCTGGTTTCCCACCGACCAATCGGTGCGGAAGATCTGCGCCGCGGTTCCTCCGGTGGGCCATTGCTCGACCGGGAGGGGAGCACCTTGTTCCAGGTCCCATGGCTGTCCGCTGGGGGGCAGGCGTGGGTAGCCGTCCACCAGGATCTTCATGCCGAGCGCGTGGCCGTCGCCGGCGGTGATCGCGACGAGCAGGTGCGGCCAGTCCAGGGTGACCAGTCGCCAGAGCCCGGCATCGACCCCGTTCTCGAACTCGTTGGAGGCGAGGTCGAGGTCGAGCCGTTGGCTGCTGGGGTCGATGCCAGGCACAGTCATGTGGCGCTCAGCCCTGGGGGCGCACGAGGTGCACCAGGTCGAGCGCTGCTGTGCAGGTGCCCTTGGGCGCGTACACGCCGATCGGGCTGGTGGCGGGAAGGTCGTCGGTGGAGCCGGGCAGGCGCAGGACCAGGTCAGCAGCGTCGGTGTCACTGAGTTCGAACTCGGCAATGGCCTTGGCCCGCACCCGCTTGAGCCGAGTGGACGGGGCCGTGGTGATGCGGACCTGGGAGCCCGCGTAGGAAACCGTGACGGCGATGGCACGGCAGGGGTGAACGATCACGTGCCCCGGCTTGTCTCCGAAGATCTCGGCGACCGTCGCGTCGATGTCGAGCTCGACCTCCTCGTCCAGCCGGTAGGCGATGTCATCGGCCTCCAGCGTCAGCAGTTCCCGCATGCGGGTACCCGGAGAGACCTCGGAGTGCGTGAGCACGGCTGAATCTGCAGCCGAGTAGGTGTGGATACGCATCTACGTCCTACCTTTCATGATCCTTTGAAGATTGCCATCCAGATCTAGGCCTGATCCACTTCCCAGTGAAGCATAGATCTCGCGATCTCGGTTAATTTCTGAGGCCGGACGCGTCACCTGAGTCGCTCGCTGTCTCAACCGATGGCTGGAATACTGGAGGGGTGATCATGACCGCGATGGACACCGGACTGGCGCAGATCATCACGTCGTCCGTGGCGTTGGCCCAGACGTGGCCAGGCGCTAGCGATCAGGTGATGATGCTCATCCACGTGTTGCGGATGGCCGCGCCGAGCCTGGTCGAGGTGTTCCAGCTCGGGCTGGTCACCATGATCATCCCCCTGCCTGAGAGGATCTCCTCTGAAATCACACTGAAGTTCGGGAGTGTTGTGATGACCGCGAACGCGAAGGGCCAGGAAGGCGAAAGCATCTTGCAGCCCCATCTTCAGCCTGCTGCCGTCTGGAGGCTGGAGATCACCGACCTTGTCGCCGGTGGACGGTCGGGGCTCGGGCTCAGGATGGTCGGGTGACCGCCCAGAACGAACCAGCTGGCATCACTCCAGGGTGGTCCCTTCATCCCGGTGCGCTCCTGCGACAGGTTCTGGAAGCCCGCGGGATTCGCCAATCCGAACTCGCCGAACGCACAGGACTGACTCCGAAGCACATCAACCAGGTCGTGAAAGAGATCATCGGGATCTCTGGGGATGTCGCATTGCTTCTTGAGCGAGCGCTCGGAATCGATGCAGAGTTTTGGATTCGAGCCGATGCGGACTACCAAGCTTATTCCAGCCGGGAACGCGCCAAGGCAGCTCTCGCTGAATACACAATATGGGCTAAGGCGTTCGATCTGCCAACACTGGCTCGGCACGGAGTCACGAGCCAAAACGACGACCCCGTCCACAGAGTGGATAAAATCCTCAAGTTCTTCGGTGTAGCCAGCCCGGAAGCATTTGAGCAAACTTGGCAACGGCCACGGGTGTCATTCCGTCGAAGCCAGGCCTTCACCGTTCTGGAACAGAACACTGCCCTATGGCTTCGCCTCGTTGAATGCAGTGCAGAACAGGCGCAGGTACCGCGCCTGCGGGTGAGCACCCTTCGCTCAGCCGCGCGAGCTATCCGAGGGATGACAAATCTAACCATCACCGACGGCTTCGCGACGGCCAGAGCTGCGCTCGCTGAGGCCGGAGTGGTTCTCACCTTCGTCCGGCAGGTCCCTGGCACTCGCGTGTGTGGAGCCACATGGTGGCTGGGAGCCGATAGACCGGTCATCGGGCTGACCGAACGAAATCGCAAGCCCGACATCTTCTGGTTCACCCTGCTTCATGAAATCGGCCACATCGCCCTTCATCCCCGGCGAACCACCTTCCTGGACTTGGAAGGAAATTCTGATGACGCCCCCGAGCAGGAAGCTAACTCTTTTGCCGAGGAAATGCTCTTCCCAGGTAACGCCCGCGACCTGATCGCACGGGCCACCACACGTCAGCAGTTGCTACTTCTGTCTGCCAAACTAGGCATGGGAACCGCCATCGTTGCAGGCCAGCATGGGCGTCTAACTGGACGATGGGCAGTCGGAGGCAGTCTTCGCGGCACAATCACAGATGAGGATGTCAATCAGCTAGAAACAACATGCCCGATAAAACTTCACGATTCGGGGGGTCCGACAGCCATCTGAATGCATCGCAATCATTACGACCAAATGAGCCGACGCGCTGCGTGCGATCATCAGGGCTACTTGCCCAAGAAGAATGACGGCGTGAACCAGCACTCCGACCTGCGTGTGCCCGAAAACTCATCTACATAATTCGAGCGTCATGTGCGTATTCGCGAAGGACTCCGCCGATCAGGCCATCCGGCTTGCATGCCTTTATCAGTGACGCCTGGCCGGTCGCCGGCCAGGGGGCTGTGACGGGGTCATCAGGCTACGCGTGACGGCTCCGTCCCGGAATCGCTGGTACATGAACGATCATCAAAGGTCCGCTGCGAACGACATCCATCCCCTTCGAGACCACAAACCATCCGGGACGTCAGCTCGTCAATCGGAAGTAAAGTAAGAACGGTCAAGGGATGCCATCCGCCCCGTGGTTGCTCGTTGGATGCTCGTCGGCACCTGACACGGCATGGCACCGGGCGGCATTCTTAGACATTTTCGACGACAACATTTGCGGGCAGAGTGATACATTCAGATATAGTTCAACAGTGCTGAACATAAAAGCTGTCGACTTTTAATCCGTAGGTTCCGGGTTCGAGCCCCGGGCGCCCTACCACTCCATACCCCTTCCGACCTGCACTTTCTCGATTCTCGGCCCTCTATTCCGAGGTGGAGATGGCCGAGTTCTTGCTCGTCACATGCTCTTCGGCACGCGTCCGGCACATCGGCGGGCCGACGGCGTGATCGAAATGAGCCGGTTTGCGGTGCCGGGCATCGGCCGCCTGAGACCGCATCGTCAAGCCAGACCCGAGCGACACCCAACAGAAGATCATGGTGGAAGGGTTGGCGGGCGGAACACGCCCGGCTTGACCGCAGACCCGTCCAAGCACTGGTCAAGCCGCCTCCGGCCACATTCACGTGCCGTTCGTGGCGGCGGCCGTACTGGCTTCCCCTGTGGACCGGGTCCGCTCGTGATCGACCGCTTTACTCGTCTACGACCATGCGCCGTGTAATTGCGCTCTTCCAGGAGCATGATGCCGTCATGGAGGGCGCCGGCGAGTCCCAGAAGAAGTCACGGAACGCAGCGATCTTTGCCGTAGCCAGCTTGGTGGTGACGTTGGCCGCCTGGCTTCTGCCCGATCCGTTCGGCTGGGGACCAGAGCCTGGCACCCGCCTTCCGACAAGCCCCACGACGAAGCGGCCGTCCCCGCACCAGCCCACGCCATCATCGGTGAATTCGCAGGCGGAGGGCGACGAAGGGGTGGCCGACGTGGCGGTGTACGACGCGCGCGAATTACGGGTACCGGCCGAGTCCTGCGGGACCATCCACGTCCACCTGGACGGCCCCGGTCGTGACCAGTTCCATCCCTTGCTCAACCGGAGCTGGAGTACGTCGAGGACTTTTCCTGCGAACCACCCTTGCGGCCGGTCCTGGACACATGGCCCGACCTACCGATCAGCGGGGGACCGCCACAAGACGATCCCGTGAAGTGCGCGATGGCCGTAAGTGAAAGGCCCGCGTTCGCTGGAGAGCAAAGGCCCCGGCCTGGGCGGCACTTCTGCCTCACCACAGACCCCGGCCTGGTGGTGTCCGCGAGAGTGAGAGAGTGTCTCGAATCCCCTCTGGTGATCCTCAAGCTGGCGCCTACGCCTCGGCCGTCGATCGCGCCACCGGGTAACAAACCTGTAACGCCTCAAAACTCGTGCACGTGGTCTGAGCTGGTGTTTCTTCGGTTTAGTCAGGCGGCACGGTGGTACTCGCCGATGGCTCCGCTGAGCACCCTCCGGCGCTGAACCCGGCCTTCCAGCGGCACCACGACGTCCTCGTCTTGATCAGGTGGGCGTTGCCGGCGGGACTGGTGCGGGCGGTGCGCGTTGTAGTGCTCGACGTACTCGTTCAGAACCGAGCGAAGGTGGCATTCGTCGTAGATCAGCATGCGGTCGGTGCATTCGGCTCGGACGGTACGGATCCAGCGTTCGGCGTAGCAGTTGGCTCGGGGCGTTCGTGGCGGTGTCTTCATCACCGTGATGCCCAAGCTGGTGAAGACCTCGTCGAAGGCGGCGGTGAACTTGGCGTCCCGGTCACGGATGAGGAACCGAAATGACCTTGCCTGACGGCCGAGATCCATAAACAGATTTCTCGCCTGCTGAGCCGTCCAGGCGCCTGTGGGATGAGTGGTGACGCCCAGGATGTGCACACGTCGCGTTTCCACCTCCATCACGAACAACACGTACAAGCGCTTCAGGAAGACCGTGTCGACGTGGAAGAAGTCACAGGCGAGCAGTCCCTTCGCCTGCAGGCGCAGGAACGTCCGCCAAGAGGTGTCGAAGGTTCGTGGCGCCGGACTGTGCCGGCGTGAACGCAGGATCCGCCGCACGGTCGCCGCGCTGACCTGCAAACCGAGCCGAACCAGTTCACCGTGGACCCGCCGGTATCCCCATCTTGGGTTCTCGCGGGCCAGGCGGAGGACCAGGTCCCGGACCTCTTTGCTGGTTCCGGGACGGCCGGTGCGGTGTGGGTATGTCCATGCGCGTTTGATCAAACGACGATGCCAGGCCAAGAGGGTTCCCGGGGTGACCAGCCGATGAGCGCGCAGCACCGACGGCAGGAAACGGGCCAAGGCCGCCAGGAGCGCCCGATCGGCCCAGTCCGGCTTCGGCCGCACAACCTGACGCTTCAACACCGCAACCTCGTGGCGGAGCACCATGATCTCGACATCCTTGGAAGCCTGGCTACGCCCCAGCAACACCAGCCAACCGAACACCCGGATCAAGGTCAGATACAGCAGACGAACCGGCACGAACTGCGATCTTGCCCGTAGGGCCTGTGGAGGTCAAAGCCGCAGATCAAGCACCACGCGATGAGTTATGAAGCGGTACAGGATCGCGATGCGGGAATCGTTCGCCGACCTTTGGCCGTGGTTCACCGCCAACGCCCCCTCCCGCAGTTTCTCGGACATGGAGGTGGAGAGCGACGAATGGCGGGAGTGTCGGCTGGCCGCCTACCGGGCAGCCGCCTCGGTCATGGTCGACCGGTACAGCCGAGGGCAGTTTCCGCCTCCGCCCTTCCCGCAGGACGACCTGAAGGGGCTGCCTGCCGAGGACCCGAGGATGAGCCGGTCGACCGCCGCCTACCGGGCCGTCTGTCGCCTGCGGGCGGTGGCGCCAGGACTGGCCGGGGGACGACAGTACCCCAGTGGGGCGTGGCGGGACGTCCCGGAGGTGATCGGCCGGTCCGAGTATGAGCTGGCCCCCTGGCCAGCGCTGCGGGCGATCCTCGATCCCGTCCACGACGCCGCCCTGCTCGGCGAGGACGGCGACCGGATGGCTGACCTGGTGAGCGACGCTGCCCAGCAGCTCGCCGCCCAGGTGAGCCCTGAGTCGCCCTGGCATCGCGACCGCCACCCGCTCCAGGACGACCACGACGGCCACTCCCTGTCGCAGTTCGTCGAGTACCTCACCCGCCAGGACGACCCGGCCTGGGCCGACGCGGTGCGCCGGGCTGCGCCCTGGCACGCGCCGCGATGGAATGGCCGGGCCTACATCCCGCAGCAGGTCCACGCGGTCGTCGTGACGGCCATGGTCGTCTATGTGCTCGCTGCGCAGCGCCGCGAGCAGGCCGCGCAGATCAGCCCGGAGATGGTCCTGCACGCGCTGACCACCTACGTGCCGGTTGCCGACTGGCTGGGCACCGCCTTGGCCGAGTGCGGCCACTCGACCGGCACCGCCAGCGTGATCGCGCAGCGGTTCGCTGCCCTCACCTACGACCACCAGCCACCGGCCAGCGTGGAGCCGATGAGTGATGGCACTGGCTGGTCAGGTCCGGTCCTGGGCGAGGCGTTGTATCGAGCGGTCTCGCTGCTCCGGGCTTCTCCCGCGCGGTCTGGTGCATCGACCACGTCGGCCTCGTGCTCACCCGGCTGATCATCGCCTGGTTCGTCCCGGCCGGCGCGCCGATCGTGGTGGCCATCGACGACAGCGTCACCCGCCGCTCGGGCAGGAAGGTCCACGGCGCGTTCTGGCAGTACGACGGTTCGGCGCCCGGCAGCCGCAAGACCAGCCGGGGCACCTGCTTCGTCACCGCCGGCATCGTCGTCCACCTGCCGTTTCTGCCCCGCGCGGTCTGCCTGCCCGTCTTCATCCGGCTCTACCTCAAGGACGGCCCGGGCAAGGTCGCCATCGCCGCCGAGCTGACCACGCTGCTCGCCCACGCCGGCGGCGACCGGCTGATCCACGTCGCCGCCGATGCCGCCTACCACGGCAAACCCCTGCGTGAGCTGCCCACGCAGGTGTCCTGGACATGCCGGATCCCGCGCAACGCCGTCCTGTACGAGCTGCCACCCGCACCCCAGGGGAAACGACGCGGCAGACCACGCACCAAAGGCGAACGACTGGGCCAGGTCGCCGAGCTGGCCGCCACCCGCTCCTGGAAGATCCGCAAGCTGTCCCTGTACGACAAGGAGCAGACCGTCCGCATCAGCGAGCTGCGCTGTCTGTGGTACGGCTCCTTCGGGCCCCGCCCGGTGCGCGTCATCTGGGTCCGCCACCTCGACTCCGGCAAGGCCTTCGACCTGGCGCTGGTCACCACCGACCTCCACACTGCCGCTGAGGATCTCGTTGTCCGGTACTCGTGGCGATGGTCCATCGAGCAGACGTTCCTGGAGTCCCGCCACCTGCTCGGAGTCGGTCAAGCTCGCAACCGCACGGTCAAGGCCGTCCAGCGCACCCTGCCCTTGGGCATGATCGCTTACAGCCTGGTCATCATCTGGTACGCCCGCCACGCCCACCACACCGCGGATGTCGTCGCCGATCACCGCCGCCGCGCTCCCTGGTATCGCACCAAGAGCCGGCCCAGCTTCGACGACATGCTCGCCCTGCTCCGCCGCCAGGTCATCGCCTCACGATTTTCAGCGACCTGGCCCGCGCAACCCGACCCCACGAAAATCAGCGACGACGAGCTGACCTGGACTTACGCAACGGGATAACGGCCAAACTCGAGATGTCAGCTCGCGCCACTGAAGAGTGCAACCCGGGGGTTCCTCAGCAGTTGATCCACTTGTACATTGGTTGACACGCTGCTATCGGCTTCGGAGACCTATGCCTGCTTCAGACAGATCACTCAGCTTGGCGGAGAAGCTGGATACCCTATTCCAGCTACGCCTACATCCTGAGCGCGCCGAGGACTCGAACCCCGCTCGACGCCAGTTCTCCTATGGAGAAGTTGCGGAGGCTATTCGGCAGCAGACCGGGGATCGTGTTCACATCTCCCGCCAGTACTTGCAGATGATCCGCGAAGGAATCCGGCCGGGCAATCTAAGCCTCGACAAAGTCGTCGCTCTAGCGAATTTCTTCGGCGTTGACCCGATCTATCTCTATGAGCCCGGTCAGTTGGGTGTGGAAGACGAAGCCCGGGTCGATACCCAGATCCGCCGCATCGATGAGCAGCTGAAACTCTTGCAAAGTATGCGGGATAACCAGGTTCAGTGGCTGGTAGGTCGCCTATTGGATCCCTCGCCAGATGGACGCGAGCGAATCAGTCGAATCATCGAGGCGATCCGCAGCCTGGAAGCTGCCATAGGCCCTGCCCCGCCAGCCGCCCACACGCCGCCGGACACAACAGATGGATGAGCTCAGCGGGCGGAACATGGCGCAAAGAGGACCGGCGCTACAGTGTCTACGTACACTCTTAAGCTCGCTCTTTAGGAGCTGGCGCCGTGTGCAGTAATACACGATGCCCTGAGGCTGAGGCATAACAATTGAGAGGCCGGATGGGTGTTATTCACGAGAAAACGGCGGACGCCTTGCGAGCTATTGATTGAGGCGCTGGAGGACAGTGAGATCTTACCCAACCCCTTCAATATTGGTATCTTCATAAACCGTGTCGAGGAACGACGGGGCCGCCCAATTCGCTTGGTCGCCATGTCTGGGTCTCACAATGCCCCTTGTGGCCTATATGTTAAGACAAAGGATACTGACTTCCTCTGCTATACCCGCAGCAAATCTCCACTGCACCAGTGCCACATTATCCTGCACGAGCTCGGGCATCTCTTGCTCGATCACCATGACAGCGGCTGGCGCAGTGAGGATCTTCACCGCCTGCTCCTGCCTGACCTGGACCCCAAGATGATAAAGAGCGTTCTTTGTCGTAACGGTTACGTCAGCCCCAATGAAGACGAAGCCGAAACATTCGCCGAGCTCATCCTGGCTCCCCGGGCCCTCACGCATGACTTTGACACTATGTCGTCAACCGAACCGCCTCCTGACATCGCCGATGTGATCAGGAACATCGAACGCGCCTGGGGTGCGCAGGTGGGGGGCTTGCGTGACTAGCGCGCTTTATTGGATAGAGGCCTTACTCGTCTGGGCTCTCGCCGTTCAAACGGTTCGCCATCTGTCCATTCGCCGCCGCTCGCCAGTGGTTTGTGCATGGCTTGTGCATGTGATGACGTTCGCTCTCGGAGCGTTGGTGCAGTCCCCGGATGTACGCCCGCTGCTGGATCTTTGGACTGGTATCCACGGTCTCGGTCGTTGGCTTGCATTCAGCCTCTTCCTTTGCTCGATGGCAGGGTTCTGGATGATGATCGGCTACGTGACGTGCCGCCGAGATAGCCACCCTCCGCGGGTTCGAACTCGCCTGTTATGGGCGGCCGGTGCAATCGCTGTCATGGGGGTGCTGCTTCTCAGCTCCGGGTCCCGAGACGACGTGGGCGCGAGCTTCCTCGCTGTCTACGGGGGCAACCACCTAGTGGTCTGCTTTTACCTGATATTCCTCAGCTACATCGTTACAGTCCTAATCGGTACGCTGCGTTTGGCCTGGCGGTATAAGAATTATGCGCAACAGCAGTATCTGCGGGTGGGGATGTATCTTCTCGTGGCAGGCGACATCTGCGGCCTGGTGTACAGCCTTTACCTGGGGGGCACGGTTGTAATGAGTTACCTGTCGTTGCCCCTGCCGCCTGGGGCGACCACCTATGCGGCTACGTATCTTGGCCTCGGTGCTCTGCTCCTTGTCCTCTCCGGCCCCACGATCAGCATATGGGGACCCCGCCTGGCAACACCTTGGCGAGCAGCGACTCAGCAACGGGCGCTACGCCAGCTCCACCCCCTGTGGCTGGCGTTGACGACCGCGATGCCATATGTGAGAAGGCAACCGACTCACACGCTTAGTGATGCCGTGGGGTACAGGTTGTATCGTCGCGTGATCGAGATCCGCGACGGCCTGCTAATTCTCGAGCCCTACCGCGATCTACACCTTGAGCAGCAATCTACGGCCGGTACGACGGTCGACGTGGCAACTCACGCCCGATCCCTCGCCTCGGTCCTACATGCATTCTCAGCTAAAGAGTGCGATGACGATCACAGGACTGCCGACGCCGTTGAGGACGATCGCTCGGAATCTGGCCAGGCAACCGGCGATCAAGACGGCGCGATGATCACACGGGAAATATCGCCCATGAAAGAAGAAGTCGCGTATCTGACGCAACTATCGCGTGCCTTTGCACGCCTCGACGTGAGGAGCTGATTGTTGACATGTCCAATGCCAACTCGATCCAGCATCAGAGCGAGTACGAGGTCCCGGAGATCGGGCCGGTAAGACGCTACACTCTGCCATCCGGAGAGGAAGGCTATCTAGTTACCCGGTATGAGGACGCGCGCCGCGTCCTGACCGATCCCGCCTTCAGCAGGGCTGCCACCCTGGAGCCCGGCGCCCCCCGATACGCGCCACGCCCGTCAGTAGGAGTACCCGACAGCCTGCTCGACATGGACGCGCCCCGCCATACGCGCATAAGGAACATCGCCTCCCGGGCCTTCACTCGCCGCCGCATCGAGGCTATGCGGCCAGGCATCCAGAAGGTCGTCGATCGGCTGCTGGACGACATGGCCGCGGCCGGTCCGCCCACCGATCTAGTTGAGGCAGTGTGCACACCATTGCCGATCACGGTGATCTGCGAGTTGCTCGGAGTGCCTTACGAGGACCGCGCGACCTTCCGTACCTGGTCACACGCCATGCTGTCGGTGACGGATTCTCCTGAGGCAGTGTTCGAGGCGGCCAAGAACCTGCGGAGCTATATGTCTGACCTCGTTGCCGCCAAGACCGTCGAGCCGGGCGACGACCTGCTCAGCACTTTGTCGTCGGAAGGAGAAGGAGGCGCGCTCACCGGTCCCGAATTGGTCAATCTCGCGGTTGTTCTCCTTGTTGCGGGACACGAGACGACACTCAGTCAGCTCGCGGCGAGTGTGTACGCGCTGCTGAGTCGACCGAAAAGGTATGCGGTGCTCTGTGCCGACCCGTCGCTCATCCCCTCAGCGATGGAGGAACTCTTGAGAGTATACCCGGCCGTTCCCCAGCTGCTCTTTCGGGTTACCACACACGATACTTATATGGGAGGGGTGCACATTCCTGCCCGCAGTGGAGTGGTGATCTCAGCGTCGGCCGCCAACCGCGATGACGCTGTTTTCGCCGACGCTCACGAGATCAAGCTGGACCGCTCCGAGAACGCCCATGTGAGCTTCGGCCACGGCCTGCACTTCTGCTTGGGCACGATGCTGGCCCGCGCCGAACTTCAGATGGCGATGGCCGGGCTGGTGCGCCGATTCCCGAACCTGGCACTCGCAGTTCCCTCCTCGGCAATTCCATGGCGAACTGGCCATCTCGTCAACGGGCCTACCGCGCTACCCGTGAGGTGGTAGACCTGTAGAATGTCAGACCTCGCGCCGTGGGATCTGATCTGACGTTTCACCAATCGAGCTGGTGAGGTGCCCCGAAGGTTCCGGACAGACAGCCGCATAAGCTGACATGTAGTCCGGAAGAGGTAGGTACGTGGCACTACACAGGAGTTTCTCCCCCGAGTTCAAGAAAAGTGCACCAGCCGATAATTACATCCACCCAGGTCACGGCGATGAGGGCCTTCGCGTGGCGTGCGCGAGCTCCGACCATCAGGAGAGAATAAAGTGCGGCATGATGATCAGTCGTGCTCCTTCGGCAGACCTACTTGAGGCTCTTCTGCCTGATCTGTGGGTCGTTGAGCGGCGTTTGACGCGGGGGGCGACCCTGCTGGTTAACTTACCTCAGGCCGCGAGAGCGAGTTCTGCCAGTTCGAGGCGGGCAAGGTGGCCGGTGCGGGTCCGGTCGAGCGGGTGCCCGTTCCACCAGGCGTCCAGGCGGATGAGGTTGAGTGCCACGGCGGAGAAGATGTGTTCGAGGTGGACCTTCGCCAGTCCTCGGTAGCGGGCTCGGCGAACGCCGGTGACTGCGACGGCCTGGCGCATGGTGCCTTCGACTCCGGCGCGGAGCTTGTACTTGTCCTTGTACCGCTTCATAACTCATCGCGTGGTGCTTGATCTGCGGCTTTGACCTCCACAGGCCCTACGGGCAAGATCGCAGTTCGTGCCGGTTCGTCTGCTGTATCTGACCTTGATCCGGGTGTTCGGCTGGCTGGTGTTGCTGGGGCGTAGCCAGGCTTCCAAGGATGTCGAGATCATGGTCCTCCGCCACGAGGTTGCGGTGTTGAAGCGTCAGGTCGTCCGGCCGAAGCCGGACTGGGCCGATCGGGCGCTCCTGGCGGCCTTGGCCCGCGTCCTGCCGTCGGTGCTGCGCGCTCATCGGCTGGTCACCCCCGGAACCCTCTTGACCTGGCATCGTCGTTTGATCAAACGCGCATGGACATACCCACACCGCACCGGCCGTCCCGGAACCAGCAAAGAGGTCCGGGACCTGGTCCTCCGCCTGGCCCGCGAGAACCCAAGATGGGGATACCGGCGGGTCCACGGTGAACTGGTTCGGCTCGGTTTGCAGGTCAGCGCGGCGACCGTGCGGCGGATCCTGCGTTCACGCCGGCACAGTCCGGCGCCACGAACCTTCGACACCTCTTGGCGGACGTTCCTGCGCCTGCAGGCGAAGGGACTGCTCGCCTGTGACTTCTTCCACGTCGACACGGTCTTCCTGAAGCGCCTGTACGTGTTGTTCGTGATGGAGGTGGAAACGCGACGCGTGCACATCCTGGGCGTCACCACTCACCCCACAGGCGCCTGGACGGCTCAGCAGGCGAGAAACCTGTTCATGGATCTTGGCCACTGGGCCAGGTCATTTCGGTTCCTCATCCGTGACCGAGACGCCAAGTTCACCGCCGCCTTCAACGAGATCTTCACCAGCCTGGGCATCACGGTGATAAAGACACCGCCACGAACGCCCCGAGCCAACTGCTACGCCGAACGCTGGGTCCGAACCGTCCGAGCCGAATGCACCGACCGCATGCTGATCTACGACCAACGCCACCTTCGCTCGGTTCTGAACGAGTACGCCGACCACTACAACGCGCACCGCCCGCACCAGTCCCGCCGGCAACGCCCACCTGATCAAGACGAGGACGTCGTGGTACCGCTGGAAGGCCGGATTCAGCGCCGAGAGGTGCTCAGCGGGGCCATCAACGAGTACCACCGCGCCGCCTGACCAACCCGAAGAAACACCAGCTCAGGCCAAGGCCACGTGCACGAGTTTTGAAGCGGTACACGCGCCACTGACCCCGAATGGGCCAACCGCCGCCGCCTGCTCCGCGCCCGCGAACGCCTGTCGCAGCAAACCTTGGCCCACATGTGGAACGCCCTGATCGACCACGAACCGACCGGCCAGATCCTGACCGCCTGGATCGCCAAGGAAGAACTGCGCACCCTGCTGGCCTGCGCCCGCGAGCAGCAGCCCCGCTCCGTGATCTCCCACCGGCTGTTCCGCTTCCACTCCTGGTGCGCCAACTCCGACATCCCGGAGTTGGCCACGCTGGCCGAGACGATCGACGCTTGGTGGCCCGAGACCCTGGCTTTCATCACCACCCAGATCACCAACGCCCGCACCGAGGGCACGAACCGGCTCATCAAGGATGTCGCCCGCGTGGCGTTCGGCTTCCGCAACCTGACCAACCAACGCCGCCGCGTACGGTTGGCCTGCACACATCAAACGATCAACTTTGTGGCATGAGGGTGACCTTCCCCCTCAAAGTCGAAGAGCCGACATACACAGCTGCACAGCCCCTTCTATCTCAAATAGGTTCGTGGGGTTCTGACAACGGGAATGAAGGAACTCGCCCACACCCGCGTTCCGCGTAATTCGGGGTTCCTAGAGACCGGTCCGGCCTGAACATGCTGGTCAGCGACTCGGGCCGGAGCCAACAGACCAGATTCGCCTAGAGACGCGATTTTCGTAATTCGGCTGCACTGTGCTGGGGTGGAGGTTTATGGTCTAGAGGCATGTATGTGAAGACGACCAAGCGGGAGAACAAGTCCGGGACGGTCCGATACCTGCATCTGGCCCACAACGAGTGGGATCCGGTGAAGGGCCGTGCGGTGCCGAAGGTCTTGTTCACCTTCGGTCGCGAGGACGAACTCGATCGCGAGGCGGTCCGGCGGCTCGTCGCGTCTCTATCGCGTCTGCTGGAACCGGGCGAGGCCCTGGCCGCGACGACAGCCTCGGACCTGGAGTTCACGTCCTCGGTCCCGTTCGGCGGCAGCTACGTCCTCGACCACCTGTGGCGGCGACTGAAGATCGATCAGATCGTCGGCCGGGTCGGGCAGCCCAAGCGAGGCCGCCGCCGGAACATGACCACGACCGAGCGGGTACTGTTCGGCCTGGTCGCGAATCGGGCGCTCGCGCCGTCCTCGAAGCTGGCCGCCGCGGACTGGATCACCCATGACGTCCATATCGACGGCCTGCCCGGCACCGATGACGATGCGTGCTACCGGGCGATGGACTGGCTGCACGAGGTGAAGGACGATCTGGAGAAGCAGGTGTTCGACGAGGTCGCCAACCTGCTCAATCTTGAGGTCGACCTGCTGTTCTTCGACACCACCAGCACCTACTTCGAACTCGGGCACGCCGATGAGCCCGTCGCCCGCGACGAGCACGGCGAGCGGGTGCCCGACCGCGAGACCGACCGCGAGACCGACCGCGAGGCCGGCGACGAGGCCGGCGACGGGCAGGAGAGCCGGGCGGCGGGATTTCGGACCTATGGCAACTCCAAGGACTCCCGTGACGATCTTCCGCAGATCGTGATCGGGATGGCCGTCACGCGGGACGGGATCCCGGTCCGCTGCTGGTGCTGGCCCGGCAACGCCTCCGACCAGCGGCTGATCCGGCAGGTCAAGGACGAGATGCGCGACTGGACCCTGTCGAAGATCGTGTGGGTGACCGACCGGGGCTTCTCTTCGGCGGAAAACCGCCGCTACCTGCGGCAAGGCGACCACCAGTACATCATCGGGGAGAAGCTGCGCTCCGGATCGGCCGAGGTGAAAGCCGCTCTGTCACGGCAGGGCCGCTACACCGACATCTCCGGCAACATGCGGATCAAGGAGGTGCGCATCAGCGACACCGACCGGTTCGTCATCTGCCACAACCCCGAAGCGGCCGAGCGCGACAGGCGCATGCGTGAGCAGCTCATCGCCCAGCTCATCGCCCAGCTCACCGACCTGATCGACGGCTCCGATGCGGTGAGCGAGTTCCAGCGCGGCGAGCTGCGCGGGAAGATCGCCGCCAAGCCCGGCCTGAACCGGTATCTGCGGGCGACGCCGGCCGGGAAGCTCCGCGTCGACACCGCGAAGGTCAAGGCCGAGGAGAACCTGGACGGCAAGTATCTGCTGCGCTGCGGCGACCCGCACCTGAGCGCTGAGGACATCGCCCTGGGATACAAGCAGCTGCTGGAGGTCGAGCGAGGCTGGCGCGACATGAAGCAGATCATCGACCTGCGCCCGGTCTATCACCGGCTCGAAGAACGCATCCGCGCCCATGTCATCCTCTGCTGGCTGGCGCTGCTGCTCATCCGGATCATCGAGACCACGACCGGCAGCACCTGGCTCGCCTGCCGCCGCGACCTTGACCGGCTCCACCTGGGCGCCTTCACCGGCCCTGCGGGCCTGTTCCGGCAGGTCACCGCCCTGACCAAGGCCCAGCGGGACCTGCTCGCCAAGCTTGCCGTCCCGGTTCCCAAGCAGGTCATCGACCTGCAACCCGCAGCGCGCTGACCAGCACGAACATCACCCCCTAGAGAAACGCCCTCCAGGCGGTCACACCCGTGTCAGCCCAGCTCAGAGCTCGTATTCGGACCTCTATGCCGCTGAATTACGCGGAACGCGGGCCACAGGGCCGCCGGAGTCACGGACGTCAACGACTTCGGCAGCGGGGCTCCGGAGTTTGGCTACAGTACGACCGGCTGAGTTCAACCGTCACCGAGGCGGGTCAGTCGTTCGGCGACGTCTGCGGCCGCGAGCCTGCCGGTCATCTCCGCCACGCGGCCGTCCGCGAGAAAGATAATCGAGTCGGCGTACGACGCCGCGCCTGGGTCATGCGTCACCATGATGACCGTCTGCTGAAGACGATCGACGATGGCCCGCATCAAGGAGAGGATCTCCCTACCAGAACGGGTGTCCAGGTTCCCTGTCGGCTCGTCGGCGAAGACCACGTGCGGCCGTGGTGCCAGCGCACGGCAAATCGCCACGCGCTGCTGCTGACCGCCCGACAGTTCATGCGGGTGCCGGGCCACGTGTTCGGCGATGCCCGTCACACTGAGCAGAGCCTCCAGCCACTGCTGGTCCGGCTTGCGCTTGGAGAGGCGAAACGGCAGCGTAATATTTTCCAGGGCCGTGAGCGCGGGCAGCAGGTTGAACGCTTGGAAGACAAACCCGATCCGTTCGCGGCGGACGTCAGCGCTCTCCTTCTCACTCAGCCCTTCGAGCGGGTTGTCGTCGAGCAGAACACGGCCGGAGGTGGGCCGCATCAGACCAGCTGCGCATTGGAGCAGGGTCGATTTCCCCGAGCCCGAAGGACCCATCACCGCAGTGAAGGAGCCCGTGGGGAAAGCGACCGTGACGTCGTCAAGGGCGGTGACGCCAGCAACGCCACTCCCGTGCACTTTGCTCACGCGTTCGAGGCGCACTGTGGCTGACACCTGCTGCTCGGGGAACGCCTGCCGCTTCATTATGCTGTCTCCTTATGCGTACGACTCAGGCGGGCGTAGAAGCCGCCCATCCCGTCCAGATGCGCATGACTTCCCTGCTCCACCACACGCCCCTCGTGCATGACCACGATGAGTTGCGCGTCGCGCACGGTGGCCAGCCGATGTGCGATCACCAGACAGGTCCTCCCCTTCATGAAGGGCGTTAGAGCGCGCTGTACCGCCTGCTCAGTAGCATTGTCGAGGTGTGAGGTGGCCTCATCCAGGATCACGATGCGCGGATCGGTCAGCAGCAGCCGAGCGATGGCCAGTCGCTGTCGCTCTCCTCCCGACACCTGCATCCCGCCATCCCCCACCATGGTGTCCAGCCCGTCAGGTGCTGCTTCGATCATGCCCCAGATCTGCGCCGCGCGGCAGGCTTCGATCAGGTGTTCCTGATCCGCCTCCGGGGCGGCCATCAGCAGGTTCGCTCTTATTGTGCCGTTGAACAGGAATGGGGTCTGGGTGACTACTCCGACCGAGTTCCGCAGCGACGCAAGGCGGATCTTGCGTAGGTCCACCCCATCAATGAGGATGCGACCGGAGCCGACGTCCCAGGAGCGGACCAGCAGCCGGGCAAGTGTGGACTTCCCCGATCCTGACGGTCCGACCAAGCCCACTGTCATGCCGGGCTCGATGGTGAGGCTAAAGTCACCGAGCACAGGGCCTCGAGGTGCCTCCATAGCGGCGAGTTCCCCGGCCAGCGAAGGCACCACCAGGTCCATACTGGCGGGGTACTCGAACGATACCTTAGAGAACTCTACGCAGGCCCCTCCCGTACGGGGCAACTCAAGGGCGTCCGGCGCATCGCATATCCGGGGGGCGAAATCGAGGATCTCGCGTACCCGGCCGAAGCTGACCAGGCCCGTCACGAGATCCACCTTGACCCCCGCGAGCGTGACGATCGGGTTGTAAAGCCGTGCCAGCAGCGCCACCATTGCCACCATCATGCCGAAGGAAACGGTTCCGGAGATCACCCACAGTCCGGAGAAGACGTAGGCACCCGCGCCTGCCATCCCTATGGCCAGGGTGAGGAAGGCCGACAGGCCAGCGCCTAGCAGAGCCTGCCGTACGACGAGGTTACGGATGGTGACCACGTTGTGGCGGAAGACGTCACGGTCGCGGTCCGGATGGACGTACAAGGAGGCGGTCTCCGCTCCTACCACGCTGAACCGTTCTGCTACTTTTGAGTCGAGGTCTGCGTTGGCGGAGAGATAGCGGCGGCTCACGCTCTTGAGCCTGCGGGAGACCCAGGTGGTGGCGCCATACACAACGGGCATGACGACCCCCAGCGCCAGCGCGAGACGCGGCTCCATCGCGAGCAGCGCCACGCCGGCGACGATCAGGGAGACGACGGCGCCAACGACGGCCGGGATGGTGGATGACACGACCCGCTGGACCCCGGTCACGTCTCCGTGCAGCCTGGACACGATCGCACCGGCTCTGGCTGCAGTGAAGAAGCCCAGTGACTGCCGCTGTAGGTGGGTGTAGAGATCGAGGCGCAGTCGTAGAACCATATCCTCGCCCAAGCGAACGGCGAAGCCGCGTTCGGCGAACACGAGGACAGCGTGCAACGCCGCCGCGCCCGCGAATGCCAAACCGAATCCCCATACCCGTCCGGGATCACCGGCCATGACGCCTTCGTCGATGAGCCGCTGGCCCACCAGAATCGGCAGGACAGACAGGCTCGACTGAGCGACGATCAGCAGCGCGAGCACGCCGAGGCGACCGGTGAACCCACCCAGGAAGCGCAGCAGATCGCGGCTCATGCGGGATCCTTGAGCGCGGCGTGAGCGGCGGATAAGGTGCTGGCGATCCCCGCGACGACGGCCGCACCACTGAGCGTCGCGAGCCAGTCCCAC
Source organism: Nonomuraea cypriaca (assembly GCF_015645445.1). GTDB lineage: Bacteria > Actinomycetota > Actinomycetes > Streptosporangiales > Streptosporangiaceae > Nonomuraea > Nonomuraea cypriaca. The sequence goes on from NZ_JADOGI010000007.1 coordinate 66,018, forward strand.
GGGATAAACTCGGGGAGCAGCGCTAGCCCCGCGGGTGTGCGCAGCGCAAACAGCAGCGCCGTCCAGCCGGCCAGCAGCGTGGCCAGGACGGCGATCGGCAGGACGGTCAGCAGCACTTCCCAGGTCACTACCTGGTAGATCTGCCTGCGGGCTACTCCCAGCAGGCGCATGCTGCCGAACTCCCCACGTCGGTCGAGCGTGCCCACGCCGAGACCATTGACCGCAGCGATCAGGCAGAACACCGCGATAAATCCGACAATATAGGTGAGCAACTGGTTGCTTTGTGCGCTACGCCTGGCGGATTCCGCTACGTACTCCCTGTGGGAGCGGATCTCAACCGCCTGCGGATCCCCGGCGACGCGCGCCGCCGCCGCTTCCAGTCTCGCGGTCGGCGTGCCGGGCTCCGTCCAGGCGTAGAGCCTCTGGTATGGCTCCACAGGCACGTACGGCCGCGCTGCCGAATCGCTCGTGAACAGCGGCGGGAGACCCTCGACCGCCTCGTATACCGCGACGACGCCGAAGGACGCGGGCCGCGCGCCAGGAAAGCGTAACTCGACCCGCGATCCGCTCTCGACCTGGAGTTCACCGGCAAGCCGCCGGTCGAGGGCGACCGAGCCCGTGCCGAGCGTTGCGAGGTCGCCCGCGATCACGTCGACGGGGAAGACCTTGCCTGGGTTTCCTGCCACGATCGCCGCCGCAGCAGTGCTGGTCCGGGTGCCAGCGGCCAGTTCCACGCCATAGACGTCTCTAAGCCCGGCGACGTCCAGGACGCCTTCCTGCTCGGCGAGGGCCTTGCGCACGCCGCCGTCGAAGCGCATCCCGGTGTAGTGGGGATCGATGACGTACTGGGCCGCCACAAGCCGCCCGGCGTTCGTGGCCGCTAGCCAGTCGGCGTGCAGTTGCGATCCCACGGCGGCCGCGGACAGCGTCAACCCCAGAGCCAGCGGCCCCATGGTCCCGGCGAATCTGCGGTGGTTGAACCCGACGTTGGAGACGGCGAAGAAGCCGCCGATACTGGATGCCTTAACGACGGTTCCTCGGATCCGGCGGCTGGCGAACAGCACAGCCCACGGGGCGAGCATGCCTGCTCCTGTGACCACTAGGCCCAGCACGCCGACCAGGATGAACATGTCAATGGTGTCGCCCAGCCGCAACCAGCCGAACGTCCATGCAACGGTCAGCACCGTGGCGCCGACCAGGCATCCCAGCCCCGCCATGAGCCTGCCTTGCCCCAGATTCCGACCTTCAGTGGGTGCTTCTCCGAGCGCGTCGCCTGGACGGATGCGCAGCGCGTGGCGAACCGCGAGCAACGCCGACACCCCGGCGAGCGCCATTGTGAGCACAACTGTCCACAGGAGGGCCGGGAGTGTGACGACGACCTGGAACGGGGCGCTGAAAGAGAAGATCCCATCGAACCACTCCGCGATCGCGAGGGCGAGCAGCCAGCCCAGCGACAGCCCAGGGACTGCGGCAAGCAGCCCCATCAACAGCCCTTCCGTGAACAACATACGGCGAACCGCGCCGGGCCGCGCGCCGATCGCCCGCACGATCGCGATCTCCTTTGCCCTGCGCCTGATGGCCAGCCCCATCGCGCCGCTGATGACGCCGACCGCGATTAGTACGACGAGCGCGACGACGAATCGCAGGGATTCGACGAGGTTCGCGTCGTTGGTCAGGTTGCCCTCGGCCAGCGCGCGCCCGGCGCCTGTGGCGACGCGCAGGCCCGGCACCGCCGCCAAGGCGGACATGATTTTCCCGGCCGACAGGCCGTCTTCCGGCACGATGCCCAGGGCGTCCACGTCGCCTTGTTGCCCGGCCAGGTCCGTAGCGCGGTCGTCCGAGAAGAACACGGCGGACTGGTGTCGTACAAGTGTCCGGGAATCTGCGATCCCGCTGACCCGGTAGGCCGCGGCCACGCTCTGCACGGTGATCCGGAACCGATCGCCCACCTGAGCGCCCGCCGCAGAAGCGAGCCGGGTGTCTAGGACGACCTCTTCGGGCCCGTGCGGCGCTCGCCCCTGCTGGATGACGAACGGTGTGAGCACGGCGCTCGACCAGCCGTGGCCCCAGGCGTGCGGACGCTGGTCCCCCTCGACCTTGATAGGGGCTCCATCCGCCCTGAGCAGCAGCGCGGGAAAGCTTAGTTCTGGCACGGTACCCGCGACCCCCGGTAGGGCGGTCACCTGGCGTACCGTCTCCTGGGTCACCATGCCTTTGTCCGCCGGCCTGGCGGGGTGCACCACCATGTCGGCGGCCGCGTACCGCTCGACGGGCGGCTGCTGGCGTCCTACAGAGTCTAGCAGGATGATGAAGCTGGCGGTCAGACACGCCGCGATGCTGAGTGCGACGAAACTCCCCAGCACGGTGCCCATGTGCCAGCGCAGAGCTCGCCACGCAAACCAAACCATCACACCATCCTGCATGAAGAGTAAAGTCGACGGAGATGGTGCTTGCTCCGAATATCGCTCGGAGCAAGCACCGATCCTTCTACCTACGAGAACAAACTGTCGTGACACGTCGAGGAGAGGCTGCTGTGGCCGGTGTCCACGTTGCAGCAGCTGACGCTCCAGCCGCTGGCCATCAGCTCGGCATCCGCGTTCGCGCTGATACCCTGCAGGTCGTAGAGGGACATCTCGTTCACCTCCTTTCCTTTGTCGGAAGACCTTCTTGATCCTCCTGACCGTTGCCGGGCAGGAAGCTTTCGCAGAGGAACGGCAATCCGACGGGAGGATCGCCCTTTCCTTCGATGGCGGCGAGGGCGAGCAGTACACCCGCCGTTCCGGTCGCCAGGTCCATGGACAGCCGCAGGAGCTGGTTTCCCGGGAAAGCGACCTTCCCCTCCCATTGGGTGGCATGCCATTCCAGCCCGCGCACCTGCCGTCGTGCTGTCTCGCTCGAGCCGGTGAGCGCGTTGAACAGGATCAGGCCGGCATGGCCCTGGAAAAGGCCAGGGAAGAGGCAGAACGACGAGGTGGCGGCGTGTTTGATGCTGGACAAAGGTTCGCGCAGGTCGGGCACGTCGCGATGCTGGAGGAAACGCTGGAGCGCCAGGCCGATGCCGACGCTTCCCTCAGCCAGGTAGGGCATCGTCCGGCCGCCCTCGTTCACATGCAGCCCACCGTCCGAGGCGGCCGTGCACCGCCGCAGGTCCTGCCTGAGCGCCGTCTCCGCCGCGTCGAGGCATCCCATGTCACCCGTCACCTCGTACAGGGCAGTGAGTAGGAGGGCCGGTCCTGAACCTCCGAGCATGAGTCCCGCGAACCCATGCCCTTGGCCGCTGATCGTCGGGACGGACTCCACAGGGCCCAGCCTACCGGCGACGATCTCACCGGCCTGGATCGCACGCTGCATCAGCCCTTCGTCCCCCGTCAGCCCGGCCAGGCGCAGCCAGTTCAGGCCGATGCCGGACACCCCCATGAACAGGCTGCTGTCCAGCGGTTCTGGGTCGAAGTTCCTTGCGGAGGAGACGGCGATCTCCATCGCCTCGTCTCGATGGCCGAGGTCCCATAACGCGTAGGCGATCCCTTGCTCGCCGCTGTAGAAACCCGGCTGCAGGTCGGCCCGCTCCTGCCGGAGCCGTTTCAGAATCCAGCGCTCGCCCTCGGGAAAGGAGCCGGCCCCGGCCTGGTGGAGGCTCCATAAGACCCCCGCGGCGCCGTGAGCGAGACCGAGCTCCGCACCCGAGACGAGGAATTGGGCGACGTCGCCAGGAAACAGCCGGTCTTCCCTCTCGGGTGTAGCAGTCGACAGGAGGGTGGCCGCTGACGACCGGATGAGTTCCGGCCCCGACTCGCCCACCAGCATGCCAGCGCCGTCTCCCGCCTGGGGGAGCCAGTCACGCGGCACCGCGAACCTCTCCACGACGAGCCGTGCGAGGTGTGCCGGCTTGCCTGGGTCAATCAGTTGCAATGATGTCAATGGGGCGAAGATCGCGAGCTTCAGGCAAGACAGAGCGAACTCGTCGATGTCGGTCCCCGTGGTGCCATGCGGAGCGGCGAATCCAGGGTTAGCAATGACCTGTCCCTGTCGCTCCTCGGCCGGCGAGCAACCTTCGAAGTCGATGAGGCGGACCTGGTCGTCATCACCCACGAGAATGTTGAACAGGTGGAGGTCGCCGAAGACCATGCCCTGGTCGTGCATAGAGTGCACGGCGTCAGAGACCCGCTGCCAGATAGCCATCGCCCAGCGCCCGTAGGCCGCGAAGTCGTCCGGCGAGGGATCGCCGCCCATAATGAGGGGGTTACGGCGCCCACACGCCTTGTAGAGTGACTCCCCTTCGACGAATTCCTCGATCAGAAACTCATGCTCGCCGATCGCGGTGTAGTCGATGAGCTTGGGGACGCAGGGCAGTCCTGCCATCCTCTCCAGCGCCGCGCGTTCCGTCCTTAGCCGGGTCACCGCGTCGCGCCCGGCCCTATCGACACCCGCATGGGAGCGTCCTTCCTTGACGACGACCCTGCGGCCCGTTTGCCTGTCCTTGGCTTCGTAGACGCCGCCACCATTGGAATAGTGCAGGGCTGTGACGATCTCGTAGGGGAAGTTATCGAGCCGTGTGGCGTTGCGCCGGTCGAGGTGGGGCCGCAGGAAGTCTGGCAGGCGTACCCATTCCGGGGTGGAGAACACCGGCCCGCGCGGATCGCTTACGAGATTGCCGTGCGGGTCCTCGATCATCTGCACCTCGCGGCCGGACTCATCCCAGGCGCGCCGCGCCTGGAAGGCGCCGTAGCGAACGTAAAGAGGACCCCCATGCCATTTCAGGTCGCTCAAAATGTACGGCCCAGGCTCGCCTTCTAAGTCGTCACCCAGTTCGTTCAGAATAGTTTCAAGCTGTTGTTCGTCACGTGGATAGACGGTGGCCAGCTTTCCGCTGCCGGCGCGTTCTGCGTATTTCGCGTTTCGGCTCCGCCACGGTTCTGGGCCTGGCACGACCTTGACCGGTATTTTCCGCTCCACGCAGTAGCCAAGCACCTTGGCAGCAACGCGTTCTGCGTTCTCCATCGTGGCCGACACGTGAATCTTCCAGCCCTGTCGCGGGATCGTCACGCCCGGCGCGCTGTAGTGCACCCAGCCACTGGTCACGAACCGATTCCAGCCTGCAGGAGTTGCCGGCTCCTCAAGCACGGGGAACAGCGTCACATTGCTTTCAGGGCGCTCATAGAAGAACGGGTCCCTGGCGCAGTAGAGGTCGTAACGCTGGTCCATGCCTTCCCTCATTTCCCTCTGCTCGTGCGGGGCATGCTCTGAAGACTAGAAGTTCGCACTGTCGGCGCGCTTTTATCGATCAACAGCGAGCATCTTCCGTCGTTGCGAGGTTATGACCCGGGCCAGTGCGGCGAGGAGAACTGCTTCCGGCTCTTCCGCCAGGGCACGTTCCCGGGCATAGTGCAGGACCAGAAGGTGGCTGCGAAATCCGGGTTCGAGGAAATGGGCGTCGATCAGGTTGTCCAGCAGATCCTCCGCGACGTTCGGCGAGCAGTTGGCGAGAGCCGCGGCGTCCGACAGCGAGAAGCAGGGTTCCCCGTAGAAGCCAAGCCGTCTCAGCAGCGAGCGTGACCTGTCGTCCAGCAATCGATAGTTGGAGTCCAGCACGGGGCGGACCTGCAGTTCGCCGCTGGCCATCTCGTCGACCGGCGACGAGAGAATCCGCTTGAGTAGTTTCCGCGGACTCCAATGCGGCCTGGCGGCCAGGCGGGCGGCGACGATGTTGAGCGCCAGAGGCGACCCGCCGCACAGTTCGATGAGCCCGCTCGCGGCGTCGGGGTCGTCGTCGAGCCGCCGTCCGCTGCTCTCCAGCATCTCTCGTGCCGCAGCCTCGGACACCGGAGAGAGCCGCACACGCACCGCACCGGGGAGCTCGGCCAGAGGCAGCCGGCTGGTAATGATCACTCCGCATCCCGGCTCTCCGGGGAGCAGAGGCTCGACCTGCGCGGCGCTTGCGGCGTCGTCCAGAACGATCAGAAGTCGTCGTGTCGCGATTGCAGATCGGAAGACCTTAGCGCGCTGCTCGACGTCCCCAGGAATGGCCTGTTCACGGGTCCCGAGATCCACGAGGAAATGAGCGAGCACATCGGCTGGCCCGACGGGGTCGCTGGAGCCTGACAGATCCGCGAATAACTGGCCATGCGGATATGTGTCGCGGAGTTGATGGGCCGCGGCAGTAGCGACGGTCGTCTTGCCAACCCCTCCCGGGCCACTGACCACCACTAGAGATGCGTACCCGCTGGCGTCGGGCGCGGCGAGGATGGCGCCGACCTCAGCCTTCCGGCCTTCGATGAGCGGCAGAGGGCGGGGCAGTTGACGGGGAACCCTGGCCATAGGCGCTTCCGGCAGGAGGGTGGGGTCGTTCATGACAATGCGGCGCAGCAGCTTCCTCAGGGTGGGCCGGGGCTCCTCGCCCGACTCCGCTTCAAGCCGCTCACGTAACTCGTGATAGGTGTTGACCGCCTCCGAGCTGCGCCCGGAACGGAAGAGCGCGAGCATGAACTGCTCGTGGAGCGACTGATGCAGGCTATTCTCCTGAACGAGTTTGGCCAGCTCGGGCACCAGGTCACGCCCCTTGCCCAAGCGCAACTCCGCCCACATCTGCTCCTCCTGCGCGACCAGGCGAAGCTCCTCCCACTGCACCGCGCGTAACTGGAGATCGGCCGAGGTGGTCCCGCAAAACACGGGGCCGCGCCAGAGTTGCAACGCGGTGCCGAAGATCTCGACGGCCGCCTCATCGTCGCCAGCGGTACGTGCGACGCGAGCCTGCTCGATCAGGGCCTCCGCCGCGAAGCCGTCGATCTGCTGCCGCTCCGTACGCAAGATGTAGCCGTGCTCATAGGTCTCGATGTCCACCCTGTGTTGTCGGAGGACGGACACGGCCCGCTGCACCTGGTTCTGCGCCGTGCGTGGGGGCCGATGATCGTAGATCGCATCGGCCAGGCGATCCCGGCTGACGGGAGCGCCCGGTTCGAGCATCAACCGGGCAAGACAGCTGCGGGCACGACTGTCGGGCACGGCCACGTTCCGGCAACCGTCCCAGATGGCGATCGGGCCCAGAAATCCGAGCCGAAACTGTGAGACGGTGCTCACACTTGATCTCCCTTCGATGGGCATCGCCAGATGCAGATCAATGTGTGTCACGATCAACGGACTGTCAACTGACATGTGGGGAAATCAACCAGTAGCATATGTCAGTTGACGGCTAACCGAATGGCACATATTTCGTCACGTACCGTAACCGATGCCCGAAACGCCCGGCCGCATAGGAGAAGCGACTGCCTACGCCTGACAAGCCGCTCAGCATGGCAGAGAAACTGGATAAGCTATTCCAGCTTCGATACCACGTGCCTCAGATCCAGACCCGGCTCGGCGACGGTTCTCCTACGTTGTCAATCCCCTGAAAACGCAGACGCTCCTATGCCTGTACCGATTCAAAATTCGCACATGTGGTCTGAGCTGGAGTTTCTTCGTGTCAGCTAGGCTGCTCGGTGGTACTCGTTGATCGCTCCGCTGAGCACCTTTCGGCGTTGAATCCGGCCTTCCATCGGCACCACAACTTGCTCGTCTTCATTGGGTGGGCGTTGCTGGCGAGACTGGTGCGGTCGATGGCTGTTGTAGTGCTCGGCGTACTCGTCCAAGACCGATCGAAGGTGCGGTTCGTCGTAGATCAGCATCCGGTCGGTGCATTCGGCTCGGACGGTGCGCACCCAGCGTTCGGCGTAGCAGTTGGCCCGAGGTGTCCGCGGCGGCGTCTTCATCACCGTGACACCAGCCCCGGCGAAGATCTCATCGAAGACGGCGGTGAATTTGGCATCCCGGTCACGGATGAGGAACCGGAACGAGCCCGCCTTCTGCCCCAGGGCCCCGGCGTTCTTGAGTTCTGATGCGGTATGGCGCGGTTGAGGGTTTCGGCAGGTGGAGTGCAAAAGAGCGCGACTTCTGGTGATCTTTCAGGTCTCGAATCCGAAGATCGCCGCAGGAGTCGCGCTCGTGTCCCCATCTTCCCCAACCAGCCCCGGTCTCGTCCCGTGCCTTGACCAGCTCGCCGACCTGGCGTTGTGGGAAGCGGAACTGGCCGCCGACCCGGCTGTGGTGGAATCGGCCCTGATGCGCCGATTGGCGACGGTGCCGGATCAACGCTCGACGTGCGGGCTGCGCCATCCGCTGGTGGTCATCTTGACCTTGACCGCGTGCGCCACGCTGGTGGTCGGCAGCGACAGCATCGCGGCGATCTGGCAGTGGGCCGCCCGAACATCTCAGCAGGTGCTGGCGCGGCTGGGCGCCTACCGTGACCCGTTCACCGGTCTGCTGCTCGTGCCCAGCGAGAAGACCTTCCGCCGGGTGCTCGCCGGCCTGGACGCCGACGCGCTGGATGCGGCGATCAGCGGATATGTGGCCGATGTGGTCCGCCGGGAGGCGCCGGTCCCGCAGATCCCTGACACTCCCGGCCCGGCCGAGCGGGAGCAACGCCGCACCGAGCAGCGGCAGTGCACCCATCCTGCCCCGCCTGGGCTGTTGCCCGGCGCCGCCGTGGACGGCAAGGCCTGCCGCGGTGCCCGGACTGCAGACGGCGGGCGGGTCTTCCTGGTCGGGGCGATCAGCCACGACCACGGTGTCGTGCTGGGTCAGTGTCAGGTCGCAAGCAAGCGCGGCGAAGGGCCCGCCGCCCGCGCCCTGCTGACACAGATGGACGTGGCCGGGATGGTGCTGACCCTGGACGCTCTGCACACCACCAAGACCACCGCTCGGCTGATCACCGAACAGCTGGGCGCCCACTACGTCCTCATCCTCAAGGGGAACCAGCCGCTGGCCCGCGCCGCCGCACAGACCCTGCTGGCCGGCCCAGACGCCGAGTGGGCCGCCACCACCGCCATCGACAACGATCGCGGACATGACCGCACCGAACGCCGCACCATCCGCACCGTCACGGCCGATGACGGCCTGTTCCCCGGCGCCCGGCAGGCCTTCCGGCTGCGCCGCGACGTCGGCGACCTGGACAGCTGCTGGACCGGCAAAGAGATCGTGTACGGCATCACCAGCCTGCCCGCTGAGTTGGCTGGTCCCGCCCACCTCAACCACTACGGAGAGCACACTGGACAGTGGAAAATCGGCTCCACTGGGTCCGCGACGTAACTTTCCGGGAGGACTCTTCCCAGGTCAGGACCGGCGCAGCGCCCAGAGCCCTGGCCAGCTTCCGGAATCTGGCGATCAGCACGATGCGCCTGGCCGACCGCGCCAACATCGCCCACGCTCGACGCGACCTCCTCAACCGCACTGACACCTTCGCCGTCTACAACATCTGATCAACATGCCGGAACAGGACATAGCGAATCAACGCCGGGGCCCTGCCTTCTGCCCGAGATCTATGAGCAGATTGCGGGCCTGCTGAGCCGTCCACGCGCCGGCTGGATGGGCGGTCACACCCAGGACGTGAACGCGCCGCGTCTCTATCTCCATCACGAACAACACATACAGGCGTTTCAAGAAGATCGTGTCGACGTGGAAGAAGTCGCAAGCCAACAGTCCCTTCGCTTGCAGGCGGAGAAACTTCCGCCATGAAGTGTCGAAGCTTCGGGGCGCCGGACCGTAGCGGCGCGAGCGTAGAATCCGGCGCAGGGTGGCTTCGCTGACCTGGAAACCGAGCCGAGCCAACTCACCGTGGACCCGTCGATACCCCCACCTCGGGTTTTCGCGTGCCAGACGGAGGGCCAGCGCCCGGACCTCCTTGTTCGTTGCGGGACGGCCGGAGTGGTTGGGGTACGTCCACGCGCGTTTGATCAGCCGGCGATGCCACGCCAATAGGGTGCCCGGGGTGACCAGCCGATGAGTTCGCAGCATCGTCGGCAGGAAGCGGGTTAGTGCTGCCAGGACCGCCCGATCGGCCCAGTCCGGTTTCGGCCGGACGACCTGACGCTTCAACACGGCCACCTCATGCCGGAGCACCATGATCTCGACGTCCTTGGACGCCTGAGCACGGCCTAGCAACACCAGCCAGCCGAATACCCGAATCAGGGTCATGTACAGCAGACGAACCGACACAGAGCGCGATCTTGCCCGTACTGCGCCTGAAGGTCAAAACCCCAGATCAAGCACCACGCGATGAGTTATGAAGCGGTACAGGTCACTCCAAGGACGTGGACGCGCCGTGTTTCTATCTCCATCACGAAGAAGATGTACAGCCGCTTGAGGAACACGGTGTCGGCGTGCACGAAGTCGCAGGCCAGCAGACCACTGGCCTGGGAGGCCAGGAACTGCCGCCAGCTCGGTGACGCCCGACGTGGTGCTGGCCCGAGCCCGGCCGCGGCCAGGATCCGGCGGATCGTACCCTCCCCCACCCGATGCCCCAGACCGATCAACTCGCCCTGAATCCTCCGATAACCCCACCGGGGATTCTCCTGAGCTAGGCGTATGACGAGGTCACGCACCTCCTCGGAAATCGGCGGGCGGCCGGTGTTGTTCGGGTAGGTCCAGTGCCGCTTGACCAGCCTGCGGTGCCAGGCCAGCAGGCTGCCCGGGGTCACGATCCGATGCGCACGACGCCAGCGCGGAAGGCGCCGGGTGAGCGCGGCCAGGATCGCCCGGTCGGCCCATTCCGGCCGCGGATGAGCGACCTGGCGGCGCAGCACCGCCACCTCATGCCGCAGCACCAGGATTTCCACGTCTTTGGAGGCATCGTCGCGGGTCAGCAGGACCAGCCAGCCCACAACCCGGACGAAGATCAGATACAGCAGACGGAAGCACACGAGGAGCGAGGATAAACCGCAGGTCAACCACCATGCACGAGTATTGGCACAGCACACGGAAGGCAGGACGAGAGCCAGTTGCTCCCGGGTGAACCGGTCGACGTCCAAGCGCACGCCGGTCATCGCTTCCATGGTCGCCAGCGCGGTCTCCCATTCGGGGTATGGAGCGGTGGGTATCACGCCGGCCTGGTCGTCGGTCCTCTTCTGATCGGCGAGAGCGCGTAGGGCACCCAGGTAGGGATCCAGCGCACGGGGGTCGGAGCCGCCGCACTCCGGGGGCTCGGGATAGAGAGTGTCCAGCTCGGTGACCAGCTGCCCATCGGCGGCGTAGGACAGCCTGTTCAACGCATTGACCAGCCACCAGACACCCCATGCTTCCGCGTTCTCGCTCAGACGAGCCCACAAGTCGGCATCGAGGATCGAGGCATTCTGCGCCAGCACGATCACACCGTGGTCGCTCTGTTCCAGGACGACACCCTCCCATACCTCCCATTCCCCTGTCGGCAGCACCGTGCGAGGAGTCGCCGCGCCTGGGTCAGCACCCAGCCGACGGGCGACATCGGCGACCGCGAGGGGCTCCTCACGCCCGCGCACCACCATTCAGAACATCGCGTCGTTGATGTAGGGATCCACCCGGCCCAGATCGTTGCAGAGCTGAATGTAGTAGTTGATCATCTCGGGCGTAACCGGACTCATGTTCTTCCCTCTCGACAAGTGGAGACGACAGAGTAGCGACCGATCACGACATTTCCGGATCATCAGGAGGGCAGCGCAGAGCTCGATCACCGCGGAGATCTCGCTCATCCCGCGTCTGTCGTCCGGAGCACTCCGGGGGCATGTTGCGATGGATGGCGCGGTCCCGACATAAGGCAAAGAAGCTGAAGGGGGCAGAACCGGCATGTCGTGGTGGACACGCTCGGGCTGTTGTTGTGCGTGATGGTCACCGCCGCATCGGTGCAAGACCGCCCCACCGAGCTGGCCCTGAGCGAGATCTGGCGGGCCTACCTGGCCCGCTTCGACGAGGAACACACCTTCACATTCAGCAAGGGCGCCCTCGGGCTGATCATCGCCAAGCTGCGCACCCCCGAGCAGACCGACCGCTGGGTCCGCCTGATCATGGCCGCCCTCACCCAGCTCGCGCTCGCCCGTCCCTTGGTCGAGGACCTGCGCCGCCCATGGGAGAAACCACCAGCCCCGGATCGACATCTCCGACTGGTTGGCATGTGCGGCTGACGTCTGCTCCCGGCCAAATACCACTGAAAGTTACACCTAGGAGCGGGCACGCGCCGGGGGCCGGGTGTCCACGTTGGCGGTCAGCGTGTTCAGGATGCCTGGCAGCGCCGCCACCGTTTCGGCGGGCAGGCCGGTCACGGTTTCGTCGGCCAGGCCGCGCCACAACTCCCTGACCTGATCGGCCAGCGCCCTGCCGCTGTCGGTGAGCTCGACGATGCTGGCGCGCTTGTCGGAGGGGGCGGGCGTGCGGCGGATGTGGCCGGAGGCCTCCAGCTTGCGGCTCATGAGCGTCACGCTGGGCGGCTCGCAGCCGAGCGCCTCGCTGAGCTGGGCCTGGATCATCGGGCCGGTCCGGGCGAGTTCGAGCAGGAGCGCCTCCTGGCCCGGGTGCAGGCCGAGCGGGGCCAGCAGCGCCGCGGCCCTGGCCCGGTGGCGCAGGCTCAGGAGGCGTATCGCCTGGTTGATGGCGTCTGCTTGGTCGAAGTCCATGGGCACTCCTTGACGAGATTAGTTACGTGCATAATATTTATCCGCGTAACCAAATCCTACATGACATAGAGGAGACCGGCATGACCGTGAAGGTCGCCGTCATCTACTACAGCGCCACGGGCAACGTGCACGCGCTCGCCCAGGCCGTCGCCGAGGGCGCCGCCTCGACCGGGGCCGAGGTACGGCTGCGCCGGGTCGCCGAGCTGGCGCCCGACAGCGCGATCGACCAGAACCCGCAGTGGCGCCGGCACACCGAGGCCACCACGTCGATCGCAGAAGCCTCGGTGGAGGACCTGGCCTGGGCCGACGCCTACGCCTTCGGGACACCGACCCGGTTCGGCGCACCGGCCGCGCAGCTCAAGCAGTTCATCGACCAGGCCGGCGGATTGTGGCGGGAAGGGCAGTTGGCCGACAAGCCGGTGACCGCCTTCACCTCGGCGTTCAACCGCCACGGCGGCAACGAGGCCACGATCCTGTCGCTGGGCAACGTCTTCTACCACTGGGGTGCGCTGATCGTTCCGCCCGGATTCACCGATCCGGTCGTGTACGCCGCGGGCGGCAACCCCTACGGCACCTCGTTCGTGACCGGCCCCAGCGGCGACGGCCCCGACACCGCGACGCTGGAAGCGGCCAACTACCAGGGACGGCGGCTGGCCCAGATCACGATGCGCCTCTCGCTCGCGGGCGTGAGGGCATGACCACCACCCTCACCCCAGCACAGCGGGTGGGCTCGACCTGGATGGTCCTGGCGCTGGCGTGTGCCAGCCAGTTCATGGTGATCCTGGACGCCTCCATCGTTAACGTCGCCCTGCCCTCGGTCCGCGAGGAACTCGGCTTCACCTCCACCGGCCTGGCCTGGGTGGTGAACGGCTACCTGCTCACCTTCGCCGGTTTCATGCTGCTGGGCGGGCGCGCCGCCGACCTGTTCGGCCCGCGCCGGATGCTGATCGCCGGGCTGTTCGTATTCTCCGCGTCGAGCCTGGCCGGCGGCCTGGCGAGCACGCCGGGAATCCTAGTGACGGCCCGCATCGCGCAGGGCGTCGGCGCCGCCATGATGGCCCCGGCGACGCTGGCCGTCATCAACACCTCCTTCACCGAGCCGAGCGCACGCGCCAAGGCGTTCGGCGTGTGGTCCGCCTCAGGCGGCGTGGGCGGGACGGCCGGAGCGCTTGCGGGCGGCGCCATCACCACCGGCCTGTCGTGGCGGTGGGTCTTCCTCATCAACGTGCCGATCGGCGCGGTGCTGATCGCCGTGGCCCTCATGTCGCTGGCCGGCGCGCGAACCGGCCGACGTGAGTCGCTCGACCTCGTCGGCGCGGTCACCGGTACGGCGGGGCTGGCCGCGCTGATCTACGGGGTCATGCGGAGCGCCGACCACGGCTGGTCGTCCTGGCCGATCGTCGGGCCGGTCGCGGCGGGGCTGCTCCTGCTCCTCGCCTTCGTCGTGGTCGAAGCGCGTTTCGCCAGGCGGCCGATGGTGCCTTTGCGACTGTTCAAGATCCAGGGGGTGGCGGTCGGGAACGGCATGCTGCTGCTGTTCGGCGGGATCGGCATCGCGATGTGGTATTTCTCCTCGCTCTTCCTGCAGAACGTCCTCGGCTTCAGCGCGCTGCAGGCCGGGCTCGGGCAGACACCCGCGGCGGTGATGTTCATGGTGATCGCACGATGGTCGGCTCCGCTGCTGCCACGGTTCGGTGTGCGCCCTCTGGTGCTGGCCGGAAGCACCTTCTTCGTGGTGGGTTTCGGGTGGTTCTCCCTGGCCCACGCCGACAGCGGTTACGCCGCCGGCGTGCTCGGGCCGACGCTGCTCGTCGCGGTCGGCATCGGCCTGACCTTCCCCACCCTGATGGCCGCGGCGACCGCCGACGTTACCGAGGGCGACGCGGGAACCGTCGGCGGCCTGGCCAACACCGCCGGTCAAGTGGGCGGGTCGATCGGCCTGGCGGTGCTCGCGACGGTCGCCGGGTCCTCGCCGACCACCGCCGCCACCGGCTACGACCTGGTCTTCGTCATCGCGGCCGGGCTCGGGGCGACGATCGCGGCGCTCAGCATACTGCTGCCGCGACGCCGCTGATGTCAGAGCCTGATGACAAAGGGTTTGGTGCCGGGGTTCGAGTCAGAAGACAGGCGGGACCCGGTTGGCAGCCATCCGGTCCGGATGCGCGGGTGAAGAATGTCGACGGCGGCGTTCCTCGAACGTACCGTCGGATGATGTCGATCCAGCTAGCACTAGCATGGCGGCCATGGCGATCACCGAGGAGACGATCACAAGACTGCGGGTCGCGACTGCCGCCGGGGACCCGGATGCCGCTCGCGAGTTGGGCCGTCTGCTGTGCATGCTCAGGACCGACTCTCTGGAAGACGCCATGGACGGTGATTTCCTGGCCACTTGGCCGGAAGAGCCCTTGCTCCGCGCCGCCCTGCGCGCCCGCCCTGACGATCAGCTCGCCGCCGTCCTCCTGGCTGGGCGGCTCGTTCAGCAAATCGACTTCTGGCAGATCGATGACGACCACGCGATGGCGCATGGCGAGGACGACGACACACTCGCCCGCAGACATGACGAAGCACACGCCCTATACGCGAGCGTGCTGAAAACCGACCCCGGCAATGCCGCCGCGCGCGCCGGAGTCGCCACCCTGAACGCCTGGGCCCACGACACCGGAGCCTTGGAGAAGGAACCACCCTTCTCGTATTACAAGCTCATCATGGAAGCGGGATCGGGCTCCTTCAGCCATTCCGAGCATGTGGTCGCCACAGATCCGGACGAGGTGCGCTGGGCCTGCTCCTGGCTCGTGGCTCCGATGGTGGCGCAGGCAGGGGAGCCTCCCTTCGGCGTGGACCTCGATCTGTTCACCTATTCGGATGGGCGGCTCGGCAGTGTCGTCCATCTCGGCCGGCATTTCCACGCCGACGGGACGCTGGACTGGGACGCCGTCGAGATCCCGCCGCTCACAGGCGATCCACTCCCCGTGGGCCACCCAGTCGGCATCGGCCACTACGGTTACTCCTGCGACTGGGGGTGATCTTGTCATTCAAGGTC
The DNA here is from genome assembly GCF_015645445.1 of Nonomuraea cypriaca. GTDB lineage: Bacteria > Actinomycetota > Actinomycetes > Streptosporangiales > Streptosporangiaceae > Nonomuraea > Nonomuraea cypriaca. Next base: position 81,507 of record NZ_JADOGI010000007.1, read on the forward strand.
TGATTTCGCGTTCCACGCTTCCGTTGGAGCCCCGACACCAAACCCTTTGTCGGCAGGCTCTCACAGACGGCCGCCTCCTCCTCGTCCAGGTCGTCGACGACGTCGTCGAAGGCCGGGTGCCTGTCCTCGCTCATCCCCACGTCCTTTGAAAGATCGGCAAAAGTCAGGATCGCGCAGCCGCGCAGCCCGCCGCGCGGACGATTCGCCGGATCCGACAGGGTGATAGCCGCCGGCGCCGCAAAGCCAGGGGTCTACACGCCCTCCTCCTCCACTGCTCCCTCGCCGTCGGGCAGGTCGGGGATCTCGCCGAGTCGGCGCAGGCCTTCGGCCGGGGCGGAGGAGGAGATGGCATAGCGGCCCAGGACGTTGACGTGGGCGTGGCCGAGCGGGCTGAGCCGGGCGGCATCCTCATCCTTGACCGGCACGCCCTGGGCCCGCAGTTGGTCGGCGGCGGCCGACAGATACTTCGAGTTCCACAGCGCGACCGCATTGACGACCAGACCCAACGCAGCTAGTGCCGCATCAGGCAACGTTCGCCCCGTCTTGATCGTGCATTAGATTGACTGATCATGGTCGCTGCATCGGACGCCATGGACGCTCGGTTGAAGGCTGGCGAGCTCCTCCGGTCCTACTGGGCCTGTCCGGGTGATCAACTAGAGGTGCTGGAAGAAGAAGAGGAGCAGATACGCGACTTCTACGTGGACGTCCAAGCGGCCGAGCCCAACGATGTGGCCAGCCTTGTCGGGATGACACTTCTCGCCTTCGCGAAGCTGCGAGCCCACATCGTGCACCGTTACTCCCCTCCGCTTGACTGGTGCGAGGACGCGATGTGGAGACGCGTGTGGCACCCGGACAAGACCCGACGGCCGACCGAGCTGAAGGGCACCGATAAGGCTAGTAGCGCCTTGGCCGAGGACGCTGTTGAAGCAGCCCGGATTGCGCTCGAACAGCAGCCGAACAACAACTTGGCGGCCTTCGCGCTGGCGCGTTCCCTGGAATGGTTGGGCGACCGTAGCGCAGCGGTCACGGCGTACGGTGAGGCGCTCGCCGTCGATCCGTATGACGAGGCCGCGCGGTCGCGCCTGACAATCCTCAAAGGCGAGAGCATTGCCGATGCGCCGGTGCGCCCCGCTCCGGGCGACCGGCTATCGACGTGGTATCCGCACGGCTTTTACGTGGTGGAATTGACCGAGCCTGTCAACAACTCCGGGGACGTCAGCGGCGTGTTGGCACTGCTGAACGATCCGGACAGCGCTCGCTCCCTTGCTGACGGCTACCTCCAAGACCGCTTGGGCGAAGTGGGGGAAGACGAGGGCTTTGCCGAGCGGCTGGAGGAGGTGACGCTCACCGTGTGGACCAATCTGCAGGGCGCACGCCTGCTCGCGATGGACCTGCGCGAAGCGCTCTGTCCTACGCCGGACGGCGGGCAGATCATCGATTGGTCCCAGGTCGCAATGGCGGATCCGCTCATCGAGCCGCTGCCCACTGGCTGTCCGGTCCGCTGGCGCGGTGAACTGCTCTTCTTCGGCGCAACCGAGATCCTGTGGTAACCGATACGCGGCGATGCCGCAGGCCGTGGCGACCGGCCTTGAGCGTTGCTGATCTGGTGTCGTGATCACGCAACGTTTGCCTGGTTAACGACTCGGCGTAGATCGGGCGGTGGTGTGACGATTGCGCCAGGCGATGTAGCGGCGGATCATACTGCCCTGCTCGCGATGGCTGGCGTGGTCGGTGCCGTTGAGGGTGAACTCACGCAACGCGGTGAACTGCGCCTCGATGCGGTTCAACCAGGAGGAGTTGGTGGGCGTGTAGGCGATCTCCACGTTGTTCGCCTCCGCCCATTCACCCACCCCGTTTGTCCTTCTTGGTTGTCAGGTGCGGGCTGAAGCTGTCGCAGATGATCGCGACGCGGACCTCGGGCGGGTGGAGACTGCGCAGGTAGCGGCAGAACTCCAGGAACTCGGTGCGTCGTTTGCGCTTCTTGACGTGCCCGTACATCCTGTCCTTGCCCAAGTCCAGGGCGGCGAATAAGTGCCGCACTCCCTGCGTGCAGCGAACTCGGTGCCGCCGGCCCTGCGGAGGCAGGCGTACCGGATGGCCATGAAGCGCGGCGCGAAGAACTTCAGCCTGGCAGTGCGACGTGTCAGTGCCGCAGGTCGCGCCCCGCGAAGATGAGCCAGAGGTACGGCAGGGGCAGCATCGCCAGCCAGAACAGGTGTGCCTGATCCCAGTACCCGAACCCGCAGGTCGGCGGCCAGAGCCGGACCTGCTGCGGCAGCAGGATGGTCCCCAGCACCATCGCCAGCTGGACCACCACGGCGGCCATGGCGGCCTGCCGTCCGGGTGCGAACCGCACGGCGGTCGCCGCGGCCGCCAGCGCGATGCCGAGGCAGACGCCCACCTCGATGAGCAGATCGCCGACCGGGAACAGGGCGCCCTCCGGCAGGCGGGTCAAGATATAGGAGAAGGCCGCCAGCCAGATCGCGATCGCGGCGCCACCGGGCAACAGGCAGCGCAGCGCCTGCCGGACCCATCGGGGGACCGCAGCAGCGCCGAGGTCGGCGGACATGGCATCGACCAGCCCGAAGGCCGCCGCCGCGCCCAGCAGGGTGCCACAGATGCGCATGAGCACGAGCGCGTCGCCCCCGGGCAGTGCCTCCCCGTACTCCACCAGGCTCACCAGCCCGGCTGTGAAGGCGGCGACCACGACCAGAGGCCCCCAGTCGATGGCCCGAGCGAGGGGGCGCACTAGCAGGAGCGCCAACCGCCAGTGGGGTGGCGGGGCAGGGACGGCCGTGGTGGGTACAGCCGCGGTGGAGGAGGCGACCTGGGGGCGTGCGGGCAGTGTTACAGGCATGACGTGGCTCCCATCGGTGCGTTGAACTCGCGTTCCAGCCCGAGCAGCGGCAAGGCCTGGTCGATCGTGGTGGTGGGCTTGACGAGCGTGTCCCAGTTGGCCTGGACCTTCTCGCGGAGGCCAGGGGAGGCCAGCAGCAGCTTGGCGTAGCCGATCTCGGCCGGGCCCCAGTCCAGGCCGGACAGGCGTCCCCGATCACGGTCGACATAGAGCTGCCGCCGCGCCTCGGGGATGGCGACCTGCCCGATGAGCCAGAGCGCCACCACCGTGCGGGCCTGACCGCGCACGTCACACAGTCCCGCGCGCCGAGAGGGGTTGAAGTGCTTGGCGGCCGAGTCGTTCAGCCCGGTCGCCCAGAAGGCCACGTCCTCGGCCAGCATCCTGCGCTGGTCGGGATGCCCCCAGCTCATCGGCGGCCGGATCACGCTGGAATCGTCGGCGAAGCTCCAGCTCGGGCTCATCTGCCGTACCTGGGGCGTCTGGGTCCGGAGCGCGGCGGGCAGCGCCGCCACGACCGGCTGGACCGCCTGTTCCCACAGCGGGATCCACGGTTCGTATCCCGGAAAGGCACAGTAGGTCAGGCCCTGCCGCACCGTACAGTGGTAGGCGTCGGGGCCGAAGTAGCGTTCGCGCACGCGTGAGTCCACATGGTCGACGGTCAGTGGCACGTTTGTGGGGAACCGCGCCGGTGGCCGGGTGGACGCCGCGGTGGCCCCGGATGGCACCGCGACAGCCAGCGCCACCACCACAGCCGCGGCGGGTGCCGGCCGTACCCGGTGTCTGAGCAGCGCGATCCCGCCGAAGACGGCGGCGACGGCGAGCACGTACACCAGGTGGACCGCCGACGGACGGTCGGGCCAGTCCGGCCGGTGGACCTGCATTACCGGTAGCAGCCAGCGGGCCTGTCCGTTGGTCGGGTTGATGTAGATGAGGAAGCCGAGCACGGCCACCACCAGCGGCCCGGCGATGAGCCAGCGGGCCCAGCGGCCGACGGCCACGCCCAGCGTCGCGGCGAGGACCGCGGCGGCCACCGCCGTCAGTGGCTCCCACACGTCCAGCCGGCCCCCGGCGGGGCCGCTCAGCAGCCGGATCGCCAGGTAGCCACCCACGGCCACCGCCGCCGCGAGTCCCGCGACCAGCGGTGTGGCCAGCAGCAGGGCCCGCGTGCGGTGCTCGGCCCGCCCGGGCAGTCCCGCGAGGCTCTCGGGCATGCCGTGCCGCCCGTCGCGCGAGGTGGCCAGGCTCGCCACGATCAGGACCGCCGAGGCCAGGCAGGTGGCCAGCCCGGTGGCGTTGACCGCGTCCATCGTGAGGTCGGGCTGCTGGTCCCAGCTGAGGAAGGTCTGCAGCGCCAGCACCAGGACGGTCGCGCCCCACACGAGCGGGTGCCGCACCAGCCTGCGCGCCTCGAACAGGAACAGCCGCCGCGTCACGCCGCCTCCCCGAGCAGCATGAGGTAGCCGTCCTCGACACCGGGCGCTACCGCGTCCGCCGTCGGCGGCCGCGCGCCGAGCGTGCGGTAGCGGCCGTCGGCCGTTCGCCAGAACAGCTCCGACGTGGCGGGCGGCGCGTCCGACAGCCACACCCGGCCGTCCGCGACGGCCGCGAGCTCGCCGGGGGTGCCGTCGAAGACCGCCCGTCCGTCCCGCATGACCACCACCCGCTCGCACAGCGCGGCGACGTCCTCGGTCTGGTGCGTCGACAACACGACGGTACGGCTCTCGCCGATTCGCGAGACCAGCGCGCGGAAGGCCATCCGCTGCTCCGGGTCCAGGCCCACGGTCGGCTCGTCGAGAATGAGCAGATCCGGCTCGTCCAGCAGGGCCTGGGCCAGCGCGAGCCGCTGGCGCATGCCGCCCGACAGCTTGCGCACCTTCGTCCCGGCCTGATCGGTGAGGTCCACCGCGGCCAGCACCCGGCGCACCTCGGCGTGCCGGAGCTCGCGGTCGGTCAGCTCCTTGAGGATCGCCACGTAGTCCACGAGGTCGAAGGCGGTGAAATGCGGGTAGGAGCCGGGGCTCTGCGGGAGGTAGCCGAGTCTGCGTCGCAGCGCGGTGCGCTGTCCGCGGTCGGCCGGGTTCAGGCCGAAGGCGTCGACCGCGCCGCCGTCGGGGGCCAGGGTGGTGGCCAGGCAGCGCAGCAGGGTGGTCTTGCCGGCGCCGTTGGGGCCGAGCAGGCCGGTCACGCCGGTGCCGAACGTCAGGTCGAGGTCGTCGAGCGCCCGTTTGGCGCCGTAGGTCTTGGTCAGCTGCTTGATCTGGATCATCTGGTGCTCACTCGGTAGAAGCGGTAGGTCAGCAGGAGGGCGGCCACGCCGTACCCGATCTGCGGGGCTGGACCGAAGACGGCCAGCCAGTCGCCGAGGGAGTGGCCCGTGCCGACGATGGCCAGCCAGACCCCGGCCACTGCGAGGGCGGCGATGGGCACGGGCAGCCGGCTCGACAGGGCTAGGCAGCCCGAGGCGGCGGCCAGCGCGGGCAGCAGCCAGGCGGCGGCCAGCCCGGGCGGTGCGGGCAGCAGTGGTGAGGCGAGCCCGGCCAGCACGACCGACACCGCCAGTACCGCCGTGGCGCGGGTCAGCAGCAGTCGCGGCCCCGCCATCGGCGTGGCGGCCACCAGCTCGTGGGCGGGATCGACGCGCGGCCCGTAAGCGAGCGCGATGCCCGCCAGCGGCAGCACCGGCGCGACGACCAGGAAAGCGGGCAGGAACTCGGCCTGCTCGCGCGCCGCCAGCACCGCGAACGCCAGCACCGCCACCACCGCGGCCAGCCAGGCGCGGCTCATCGTCGGCGTCGCGGACAGCAGCCTGGCCAGGTGGTCGGGCACCCCGCCGTGCCGCAGGAGCCGCTCGGAAAGGCTCAGGCGTGGCGTGATCAGCTCGGCTTCCAGCCTCGCCCAGGACGCATCGAGCCAGTCCTTGTCGTACGGCACCGCCGCCCGGCAGTCGGCGCAACCGCCGAGATGCGCGTCCACGGACATGGCCAGCGCCGGTTCGAGCGTGCCTTCGAGGTAACGCTCACGCAGGCCGTCAGGAATGTGCCAGCTACTCATGACAGCTCCTCGCGCAACCGGGCCCTGGCCCGCATCGCGCGGGTCTTGACCGTGCCTTCCGGAATGCCCAGGAGACCGGCGGCCTCCTTGGTGGTGAGACCGTCGAGGACGGTTGCCTCGATGACGGCCCGCAACTCGGGGGAAAGCCTGGTCAGGGCGGCGCCGAGGTCGCCATGCTCCACGCTCAGCAGCACCACGTCCTCAGCCGAGGCGACCGGCGAGCTGTCGCCTGGTTCGATGCCGGACCCGATCCAGCGCGAGCCGCTGCCGCGCAGGGCAGAGATCAGGCGGCGGATGGCAATCGTCCACAACCAGCCGGCCGGGTTATCGCCGCGGAAGCCACCCGCCGAGCGCCACACGGCCAGAAAAGTCTCCTGCAGCGCATCGTCGACGGCGTCCGCGTCGGCGCAGCGGCGGGCCAACCGGGCACGCAGCCAGGGGGCGTGCCGCTGATGGAGGACGCGCAGGGCGGCGGTGCTCCGCGCGGCGACAGCGGTGATGAGCTCGGCGTCGGTGCTTTCCGAGGTGACGTCGGGGGCTGCGCGCTGCCGGAAGGGAAACGGTCTCACGGTGTATCTATCGCACGGCCCGCACGGGCCGGTTCTCCCGGATCAACTCTTTCGTGATTCAGGCCGCGGAGCCCCCCACGCGCACTTGTTCACCGCAAGGAACATCACAAATGGCGGCCGCTGGACGCCAACCCTACCAAGACGCCCATACAGGCTCCACGGAACGGTGTCGGCAAACGGTCCTTTGCCGACACGCACTCGCGCCCCGCGAGAAAGCTCCCGGCAGGCGGTCGCGGACGCACCGACACCGTTCCGTACAGGCGAGTCAGGTCGATGCGGTGGATGTGTGGCGGGTGGTGATGCGGCGAAGCAGCCAGGGCGCGCTGGGCTGCCGGGTCGATTCGTCCTGGTCGAGCCGCTGATCGAGCCCGTTGAGATGCTGGCCCATGTGGATGCCGGAGGTCAGGTTGCGGAAGATGCTGCGCCGCTTGCGGCAGAACGCGAACAACGATCGTGCCGCGACCAGGACAATCGAGCGGTGAGATCCCTGGAGGCCGTCGAGTGTCAACACCGCCTCAAAACTGACCCCTTTCCAACGTCTGAAATCTGACCCCGTGCATTCTGATGAAGGTTACTGCGCGTCGCGATCGGCAGATGGAGTCCGGCCGAGGTCGCGGTTCTTCAGCCGGTAGCTGTCTCCCTTGAGGGAGATGACCTCGGCATGATGGACGAGACGGTCGATTGCCGCGGCGGCGACGGTGTCGTCGCCGAAGACCTCGCCCCAGCGACCGAAGGGCTTGTTGCTGGTCACGATGAGGCTGGCGCGTTCGTAGCGGGCCGAGACCAGTTGGAAGCACGCCACCCGCCGAGTCCGCGTCCTCGGCGCCACCGCCCACCCCACCGCAGCCTGGGCCACCCAACTCGCGAGGAACCTCGTCATGGACCTCCGCGACGCCGGCGCCACGGCGAAGTACCTGGTCCGGGACCGCGACAGCAGGTAGGCGGCCGCATTCGACACAGTCTTCGAAGGCGAAGGCATCCCCATCGTCAGGACCGCCATACGCGTACCGCGCATGAACGCAATCATGGAACGCTGGGTGCGCTCGTGTAGAGCCGAGCTCCTCGACCGCACTTTGATCGTGAACCGGACCCACCTGATGCACGCGCTCCGCGAGTACGAGTCCTTCTTCAACGAACACGGATCACACCGGACTCTCCACGCCGCGGCACCCCTGCGCCCGCTCCCTCAACCGATCACCGAACCGGAACAGCTGAACGACCTCGACATCCGCCGACGCGATCGACTCGGCGGCATCCTCCACGAGTACCAACGCGCCGCCTGAGCTGTACGGTTGAGGTTTTTTGGCACGTACAAGTCCCCATCGGACCCCGGACCCGCGCAGCGCGCTCCCGAAGGTTTTTGAGCAGAGATTGACCTGCCAAGTGGACAGCCAGAGACCCTACTGTGCCTCCGGTTCGATGTCTGACCACTATCGGGGGCAAGGGGAGTTTCGCGTTGAGAAGGAAGAGCACCGGCGTTCTGGCCGCGTCGCTGGCCGTCGGCGCGGCGCTGGGGGCCAGCGCGTGCGGAGCGGACAAGACCGAAGCCGCGGGCAGCGGCGCCGCCGGCTGTGACACGAGCAAGGGCACGCTGGTCATCGGCGTGATCGCGCCGATGTCGGGGAAGGTGTCGACGATCGGGCTGGGCATCCGCAACTCCGTGCAGCTCGCGATCGAGCAGGCGAACGCGTCGTGCGCGGTCAAGGGCTACAAGCTCGCGATGGACGCGCAGGACGACGAGGCGAACCCGGACAAGGGAGCGGCGGCGGCGCAGCGGTTCGCCGACGACGTCAGCGTCGTGGGGATCGTGGGGTCGTACAACTCGGGGGTGGCCCGTGCGATCCAGCCGAAGATCGCCGCGTCCAAACTGCTGCAGATCTCGCCGGGCAATACCGACCCGGTGCTGTCCAGGGGAGAGGACTTCGCCACCGCGCCGAAGCGCCAGTACGAGAACTACTTCCGCGTCGTCGGCACCGACGACCTGCAGGGTCCCTTCAACGCCCGCTACCTGGTGGAGCAGGAGGGCAAGAAGAGGCTGGCCATCATCACCGATGGCAAGGCCGTGGGGGAAGGCAGCGCGACGGAGTTCGCCAAGGAGGCGCGCAGGCTCGGCGCCCAGGTCGTCATCCGGGAGAAGGTCAACGAGAACGACAGCGACTTCTCCAGCGTGCTGACCAAGGTCAAGGCCGCGCGGCCGGAAGCTATCTACGTAGGCTCCGAGTACCACGTCGCGGGGCCGCTCAGCAAGCAGGCCAAGGACCTCGGGCTGAACGTGCCGATCTCGGGCACCGATGGCCTGTACGACCCGCAGTTCATCGCCCTCGGCGGTAAGGAGGGTGACATCGCCACCTCGGTCGGCGCGCCGATCGAGAAGCTGGACAGCGGGAAGGCGTTCGTGGCGGCGTACAAGAAGAAGGGCTTCTCCGACGGCTACGGCGGCTTCGGGGCCTTCGCCTTCGACGCGGCCAACGTGATCGTCTCCTCGGTCGGCAAGGTGACCGCGAGCGCCGCCTGGACGGGCGCGCCGGAGCAGCGGACCGAGCTGATCAAGCAGGTGCAGGAGTACAAGACCGGCTCGGGCGCCAACGGCACGATCGGATTCGACCAGTACGGCGACAGCGTCAACAAGATGTTCACCGTCTACAAGGTCACGTCCGGCGCGTGGAAAGACGTGCTGAGCGACCAGTTCGAGGCGAAGTGAGCCGTGTCGACCCTGGCCCAGCAGATCGTCAACGGTTTGGTGCTGGGCGCTCTGATCGGCCTGATCGCGCTCGGCTACACCATGGTCTACGGCATCATCCAGCTGATCAACTTCGCTCATGGTGAGGTGTTCATGGTGGGCGCGTTCGGCGCCCACTTCGCCTGGCTGTACCTGCTGCCCGCGGGCACGCCGTGGTACGCGGCCCTGCCGGTCATGGTCGTCGCAGCGGTGGTGGTCGCCGTAGCCGTGGCGGTCGCGATGGAACGGTGGGCCTACCGGCCACTTCGCGGCTCGCACAAGCTGGCCCCGCTGATCACCGCGCTCGGCGTGTCCATCCTGTTGCAGGAGGTCGTACGGGTCTTCTACCCGGGCGCGACCGCGCCGCTGGCCTTCCCGCGCGCGTTCGCCGAGGGCCACCTCACCCTCGGCCCCGTGATGATCCTGTGGACCGGCGTCCTGGCTCTGGCCCTCGCGCCGCTTCTGGCCGCCGGGCTGCATCTGTACGTGGAGCGCTCGCGCCTGGGCCGGGCCATGCGCGCCACGGCCCAGGACCCGGACACCGCCCGCCTCATGGGGATCGATCCGGATCGGGTGATCCTGGCGACGTTCGTGATCGGTGGGGCCCTGGCCGGCGTCGGCGCCGTTCTGTACGGCGTGCACTACACCCAGATCGACACCGCGATCGGCTTCCAGAACGGCATCTTCGCCTTCACCGCCGCCGTGCTCGGAGGTATCGGCAACATCCGCGGCGCCATGCTCGGCGCGATGTGCATCGGCCTGGTGAAGTCGCTGGCCGGCCAGTACGCCTGGGGCGGCGCCCAGTACGACTACGTCTGGGTTTTCGTGCTGCTGATCCTCGTGCTGATGTTCCGCCCGCAGGGCTTCCTCGGCAGGCCGGAGAGGGTCCGGGCATGACGACTCTGAGAACTCGCCCGGCCACCCAAGTGCGGGCCCCGGCGAGGCGGCCATGGCGTTCGGCTCCGGCCGCCGTGCTCGTGCTGGTGGGAGCCCTGCTGCCGTGGGCCTCGATGGTGCTGCCGGGAGGGGCCTACCCCGACCTCGCCACGCTGCAGTTCTTCGACGCCCCGTACCTGGTCACCGGGTTCCGGCTGCACCTGGTCCTGCTGGGGCTGGCCGCGTTCCTGCCCAGGGCGGGCAGGGCCGCCGGCGTCGGCGTGGTCGTCATCGCGCTGGTGCACACCGCCTTCCTGACCACCCTGGGCGCGCTGTCGTTCGGCGGCCCGGTGACGATCGTCGCCGGCGCCCTGCTGATCTGGCTGGGCAAGCCGGACGGCCCGGCCCCGGCGTGGAGGCCGCCCGCTCGGGCGCTGGCCTGGCCGATCCTCGTGGCCGCCTTCGCCGCCCTGCTCTGGCTGGTGTCGGCGACGCTGACCGCGGGCGGGCAGAGCCGGGCCACGAACCCACACGGAGGAGCCGAGTTCCTGGCCTTCCTCGGGTTCGCCGCCGGGCTGATCGGCATCCTGTCCGCGTACGGGGTGATCGCCTGGATCTCCTCGCTGGCCGAGCGGCACCGGATGTTCAGCGTGACGGTACTGCTGGCCTGCGCGATGCTGCTGCCGCTCACCGAGGCCGGTACGGGCTACTGGATGACGGTGGCCTCGACGATCGGCATCTACGCGGCCACCGCGATCGGGCTGAACATCGTCGTGGGCCTGGCCGGGCTGCTCGACCTGGGCTATGTGGCCTTCCTCGGCATCGGCGCCTTCACCGCGGCGAACCTGGCCCACACGCTGCCCTTCCCGGTCGCCGCGCTCGCGGGGGCGGTGACGGCGGGGCTGCTCGGCGTGGTGGTGGGCGCGCCAACCCTGCGCGTACGGGGCGATTACCTGGCGATCGTGACGCTCGCGTTCGGAGAGATCTTCTTCCGCGCCGCGCAGAACGACCTCGGCGGCCTGACCGGCGGCGCCAACTCCCTCCCGGGGATCCCGCCGATCACCATGTTCGGCCAGGCGTTCGACCAGCCGATCGGCGGCCTGCCCGCCGGCTTCCTCTACTACGCCGTGACCGTGCTGATGGTGGCCGGGGCGATGACGGTGCTGGCCAACCTCAAGCACAGCCGTATCGGCCGAGCGTGGCTGGCCATCAGGGAGGACGAGGACGTCGCCAGGGCCATGGGCGTGCGCACCGGACGCGCCAAGATCCTGGCCTTCCTGGTCGGCGCCACGCTGGCGGGCCTGGCGGGCGCGGTCTTCGCGCACAAGCTGGGCACCGTCGGGTTCGAGAGCTTCGACTTCGGCGAGTCCGTCACCCTGCTGGCCGCGGTGATCCTCGGCGCCATGGGCACCGTGCCCGGCGCGGTCGTCGGCGCCTCGCTGCTGTTCGTGCTGCCGGAGAAGCTGCGCGAGTTCAGCGACTACCGGCTGATGCTCTTCGGGCTCGCCCTCATCCTCATCATGCGTTTCCGTCCCAGAGGGTTGGTGTCCTCATGACCCTGATCGCAGAGCGCGTCTCCATGTCCTTCGGCGGGCTCTCCGCGCTGAACGACGTCACGCTCACCGTGCCGGAGCACCACATCGTCGGCCTGATCGGCCCCAACGGAGCCGGCAAGACCACCCTGTTCAACTGCCTGACCGGCCTGTACGCGCCGACGTCCGGCCGGGTCCTGCTGAACGGGCGGCCCCTGGCTGCCGACCCCGCCGAGGCGGCTCGCCGCGGGATCGCGCGCACGTTCCAGAACATCCGCCTGTTCTCCGAGATGTCCGTCATCGACAACGTGCTCACCGGCCGGCACACCCGGATCAGGCAGAGCCTGCTGAGCGCGCTCCTGCACGGCCCCGGCTACCGCAGGAGCGAGGCGGAGGCGGTCGAGTGGGCCCGCGCCGAGCTGGCTTTCGTCGGACTCGACCCCGAGGGCCGCGCTCCGGCGCGCAGTCTGGCGTACGGGGACCAGCGGCGCCTGGAGATCGCCAGAGCGCTGGCCGGCGACCCGGCGGTGCTCATGCTGGACGAGCCCACCGCCGGCATGAACGCCAAAGAGACGGCCGCCGTCCGCGAGCTCATCATCGCCATCCGCGAGCGCGGGATCGCGGTGGTGGTGATCGAGCACGACACCAAGTTCATCTTCTCCCTCTGCGACCACGTCCACGTGCTGGTACGCGGCCAGATGCTGGTCGAAGGCCCACCGGCGGTCGTCCGGGCCGACCAGCGCGTCATCGAGGCCTACCTGGGAGCCGCCTGATGCTCGAAGTGAAGGGACTCAACGTCGCCTACGGCGCGATCGAGGCCGTCAAGGACGTCAGCTTCACCGTTCATGAGGGGCAGATCGTCTGCCTGGTCGGCACGAACGGCGCGGGCAAGAGCACCACGCTCAGAACCGTCTCTGGCCTGCTGCGCCCGCGCGGCGGCGAGATCGTCTTTCAGGGCCGGCCGATCCACGACCTGCCCGCGCAGGCCGTGCTCGCCGCCGGCGTCGCCCACTGCCCCGAGGGCCGCAAGCTGTTCGCCGGCATGACCGTCGAGGAGAACCTGCTGCTGGGCGCGCACCTCCGTAGAGATCGCGGCGTGGAGCGGGACATGGCCCGGGCGTACGACCTGTTCCCTGTGCTGGGGGAGCGGCGCACGCAACGGGCAGGGCTGTTCTCCGGCGGCGAGCAGCAGATGCTGGCGATCGCCCGCGCGATGATGGCCAGGCCCAGGCTGCTCATGTTCGACGAGCCCACCATGGGGCTGTCCCCCATCATGATCCAGCGGATCCTCGACACCATCACCATGCTGCGCGACCAGGGGACGACGGTCCTCATGGTCGAGCAGAACGCCCTGGCCGCGCTCACCCTGGCCGACCACGGCTATGTGATCGACCTCGGCCGCACCACGCTGTCCGGGCCAGGCCGCGAACTGCTCGCCGACCCGCGGGTGCGCGCCGCCTATCTCGGCTGAACCGGGTGGTCAGGCAGGGAGCTTGGCGCGGTGGGGGCGGTGCCGGATCTGGCCGGTGCGAGCGGCCCGCCGCACCAGGAGGATCGTAGGCGCCAGGCAGACCAGCAGCGCGAGCAGGCTGGCCTCGGGCCCGAAGGTGCCGCCGGTCAGCGCGGCCGGGCCGGACAGCGTGACGCTCAGCAGTCCCTGGGGCGGCGTGCCCGATCCGGAGAGCATGACACCGAAGACCCCGGCATGAGTGAAGTTCCAGGCGAAGTGCAGGCCGATGGGCAGCCACAGCGCGGGCTGCATCGGTCCTGCCTCAGTTCCGCCCGTAGATCTCGCGGCTCCAGAGGTCTTCGCGAATGCGTTCGATGCCGGCGAACAGGTGACGGCGGTAGGTGGCGTACGGCAGGCCAAGGCGTTCGGCCGCGACCTCCTGGGTGGGGGCGCCACGGAGATAGGTGATGTCGAGAGCTCGGTGGAGTTTGGCGGCCCGCGGGTCTTGGCTCAGGTCGTGGATGGCCTGTTCGAGCAGAGCGCGCAGGGCCCTGGCGGGATCGGCCTGACCGGCGAGGATTCTGCTGCGGGTGAGGGGGTTGGCGGCCAGTTCCCCGAGTCTCGGCAGATGACGCAAGGCCTTGCGGAGGGCATCGGTGAACTCCGCTTGCGACAGCACCGCCAGGTCCGGCTCGTGCATGACCCGCGCCTGCCGCCGGTCGGCCGGCAGCAGGCGCTCCAGCCAGATGTGCGCGGGTACGGCCCGCCAGTCGTGAGCACGGAGGATGTACTCGACATCTCCCTCCCACGCGTGATCCCCGAGGTCGTGCATGTTGTAGTGCCGGTAGCGCTCGCTCAAAGGGTCTTCGCCGTGCACGGCCATGAACGACCAGGCCATGCGTTCCGAGCGTAGGCACCAGCCCACCATCCGCCACTGGATCAGGTCCATCACCGGCGACGTGCCGCGGTAGCGCTCACGCACCCAGCTCCGGCCGACAGCCAGGTACTCGCCGGGCCGCAGCGGGGCGACGGTGTGTGCGTTGGCCCAGGCCGTCGCGGCGACCGGGTCCGCCTGCGCTTCCTCCTGGGAGTCGAGGCGAAGCCAGGCGGTGGCGGCCGCCAGTTCGCCGTCTCGTGTCGTGCGGTAGAGACGGAACGCTCGCGGCTGCCGGGTCGTCCAGAGGGAGACGGCGGCCGCCGATGCGGCGTCGCACTCGGCGGCCAGGCGCAGCAGGTCCTCGGTGTCCTCGGGGCGGAAGACGTCCTCGTACACCTCACCGTGGTCGCGCCAGGCGTGCGGCTTCGGCGTCCGTTCTTCGTCGCGATGCAGGTAGATCAGCGAGCCGACGACCCCGAGCACGTCCATGTCGTCGGCGGCGCGGATCCGGGCCATGAGATGAGTCTTGACGCTCAGGTGCATGTCGGCGTGGCCCTGCGGGTCTCGCCAGCGCAGGTCGGCTTCGAGGATCTCGCGTACGACATCGTGCGGGTAGAGCCCGAGCGGGCCGGAGTCGATGAACGGCTGCCGCCGCAGCCACGAGAACAGGGCCGCGGCGTCGTCATCGGGCAGGACCGCGCGCAGCACGTCCTGCGTGGTCATGTACGTGTGCGCGCACACCTGCAGGGCATGCCAATGCGCGGGGCCGGGCACTTCGCCGACGAGTTGGTCGAGCAGGGAAGCGACCACGTCGTGGCTGGGAGTCCAGCGGGAACCGGCGGCGCTGTCCTTGATCGCTGCCGCGGCCCCGAGCGAAAGTGCGAGCGGGTGCCCGCCGGCGAAGGCGAGCAGCGGATCGCGCAGTTCGCCGGCCATGCCACGGGCCTGCAGCAGGGCCGCGGAGTCCACCGGGTCCAGGTCGTGCAGCGCGATGAGCCGCAAAGTGTCGGCCCAGCCTGGATCGGCCTGCCACACCAGGTCCGGCGGGATGCGCCCGGCCAGCACGACCACGGCGCCGTCCGGGAGGCGCGGCAAGAACCGTCCACGCAGCCAGCTCTCCAAGCCCTGAATCTATCAGTTACGTGGAATCAACTCCCCGTGCGTGTCCCTTCCAATGAGCTGATCTTGATTCGGTAGCCTCGCTGTCAGTCGAGGGGCGGGGGTCCTGGACGTGGCGGTGGTGCTGGAGGACAAGTGGC
>NZ_JADOGI010000070.1 GCF_015645445.1 Nonomuraea cypriaca
CCACGACGGCCACCGTCACCTCTCCACTCGCCGCCCCAGCCGGGGGGACCTCATGACCACCCCTCATGACGGCCACCGTCACCTCTCCGTCCGACGCCCCGCCCTGCGGGATCTCATGACCGCCGCCGACTGTCCGCCCCGGAGGATCGCGTGACCACCGCCGCCTCGCCCCCTGTTTCGTCGAGGCGGCGCTGGGCCGGGCTGGTCGTGTTGTCGGCCAGTGTGCTGCTCGTCGTCATGGACATGACCGTGCTCAACGTCGCGCTGCCTGCCATGTCCGAGGACCTGCGGCCGGACTCGATCGAGCTGCTGTGGATGGTGGACGCGTACGCGCTGGTGTTGTCCGGGCTGCTGGTCACGGTGAGTGCGCTGGGCGACCGGTGGGGGCGCAAGCGGATGCTGCTGACGGGGTTCGCGGTGTTCGGGCTGGCCTCGCTGGCGGTGCTCGCGACCGACAGCCCGCTGGAGGTCATCGCCGTACGCGCGCTGCTCGGGGTGGGCGGCGCGATGATCATGCCGTCCACGCTCTCCATGATCCGCAACCTCTTCACCGACCCTGCAGAACGCGCCAGGGCGCTGGGCGTCTGGTCGGCGATGGCCGCGGTGGGCGCCGCGCTGGGGCCGATCCTGGCCGGGTTCCTCCTGGGGCACTTCAGCTGGCACGCGGCGTTCCTGGTGAACGTGCCCGTCATGGCCACGGCCATCGCGGCCGGGGTGTTCCTGCTGCCCGAGTCCAGAAACCCGGCGCCCGGCCGCTGGGACGCGCTCGCCACGGTGCTGTCGATGGCGGGCATGGTGGCGCTGGTCTTCGCGGTCAAGACCTTCGGCAAGTACGGCCTCACCGCGCCGAGCGCCCTGACGGCGGCCGTGGTGGCGGTGGTGGCGCTGGGCTGGTTCGCGGCGCGGTGCCTGCGCCGGCCTGATCCGCTGCTGGAGCTCCGGCTGTTCCGCGGCGGGCCGTTCTCCGCCGGGGTGGTGACGGCGCTGACCACGTCGATCGCGATGGCCGCGGTGCTGCTGCTGCTCGCGCAGTGGATGCAACTCGTGCAGGGGTACTCGCCGCTGGAGACCGGGGTGCGCCTGCTGCCCGCCGCGCTGGCCGCTCTCGTCGCCTCACCGCTGGCCCCCGCGCTGGCCGAGCGGGTCGGCGCCCGTACGGTGCTGGCCGGCGGGCTGGCCGTGACCGGCCTGGGATTCCTGCCGCTGTTCTTAGCGCCCGCGCCGCTCGGCTACTGGCCGGTCGCGGGCGCCCTGATGCTGATCGGCATCGGGAACGGCTCCCTCGCCGTCGCCTCCGCCGTCATCATGTCCGGCACGCCCGCCGCGAAGTCCGGCAGCGCGGCGGCCATCGAGGAGACCAGCTACGAGGTGGGCGGAGCACTCGGCGTCGCCGTCCTGGGCAGCGTCGCGGCGGCCGTCTACCGGGCGGAGGTGGCGTACGACGGGCCGGCCGCCGGTGTGGTGCGCGAGTCGCTGGGCGGCGCGATCGACGTGACCAGGGAACTGGGGGCGCCGGGCGGGGCGGTGGCCGACCAGGCGCGGGCCGCCTTCACCGACTCGCTGGTCCTGACGAGCGCGGCGGGAGCGGCGCTGATGCTGGCGGGCGCGCTGGCGGTATGGCTGCTCACCCCCCGCACCCTGGACCTGTCACCGACCCACCACTGAGAAGCCCTCCGAGACCTGCCGCCCACTCACCACCACTGGGCAGCCCTCTGCGGACTCGCCGCCACTCACCACCACCGGGGAGCCCTCTGTGGACCTGTCGTCCGCTCTCCACCACTGATTGCCTGGGGTCCCCGTCGGGTCGCGGGATCGCCGGTGCCCATAATGGCCGGATGAGATCAATAGGCAGTACGGACCTGACCGTTTTCCCGATTTCGCTCGGTGCGAATGTCTTCGGGTGGACCGCGGACAAGGAGACGTCGTTCGCGGTCCTGGACGCGTACGTCGAGGCCGGCGGCAACTTCATCGACACGGCTGACTCCTACCCGTACTGGGCGACCGGCGAGTCCACCTCCGAAATGATCATCGGTGAGTGGATGGCCGACCGCCGCAACCGCGACTCCATCGTGCTCGGCACCAAGGTCGGCATGCTGGAAGGGCGGAAGGGGCTGGCTCCCGCAACCATCCGCACGGCGGTCGAGGACTCGCTGCGGCGGCTTCGTACCGACCACATCGACCTCTACTGGGCTCATGTCGACGATCAGGACACTCCGCTGGTGGAGTCCCTGGCCGCGTTCGACGAGCTGGTGCGCGAGGGCAAGGTCAGGTACGTCGGCGCGTCCAACTACAGCGCCGCCCGGCTGACGGAGGCGCTCAAGATCTCCGACGACGAGGGGCTGGTCCGGTATGTGGCCCTGCAGTCGCCGTACAACCTGGTCCAACGCGACTACGAGGGCGAGCTGCGCGACGTGGTCGCCAGGGAGGGGCTGGGCAGCACCCCCTACGTCGCCCTGGCCCGCGGCTTCCTGACCGGCAAGTACGCCCCCGGCGTGACGGTCGACAGCCCGCGAGCCGGCCGGGCGTCCGAGTTTCTTGCGACCGAGCACGGCCCCCGGACCCTGGAGGCGCTGACCAAGGTGGCGGCCGACAAGGAGGTCACCCCTGCCACGGTGGCCGTTGCCTGGGTCGCCGCCCAGCCCACCATCACCGCCCCGCTCTCCAGCGCCCGCGACCTCGGCCAGCTCCAGCCCCTGCTGGCCGCCGCCACCCTGACCCTCACCACGGACGAACTGACCTTCCTGGACGAAGCCTCCCGCCCCTGACCACGGACGAACCGGCCCTCCTGGAGGAAGCCTCTGACGACCGGGTCGCGCCGGGCCGCCGTCAGCGGCCCAGGAAGGCCAGCAGCCGGTCGAGCGGCCAGGTGTTGATCACGTCGTCCGTGGTCAGCCAGGCCCGTTGCGCGATCCCCACCCCGAACCGCTGGTTGCCCAGGTGGGGAATGGCGTGCGAGTCGCTGTCGATCGAGAACTTCACCCCGTGGTGCTTGGCCAGCCGCACCAGGTCGGACGGCAGGTCGGAGCGGTCGGGGAAGGAGTCGATCTCCATGGCGGTGCCCGTCCGTGCGGCCACCCGGAAGATCGCGTCCCAGTCCGCGTCCACGCCGGGGCGCTTGCCGATCTTGCGGGTGGTGGGGTGGCCGATGATGTCGACGTAGGGGTTTTCGCAGGCGGCGATGAAGCGGCGGGTCATCTCCTCCCGCGACATCCCGAAGTGCGAGTGCACCGAGGCCACGCACACGTCGAACTCGCGCAGGATCTCCCCTGGCCAGTCCACCGAGCCGTCGGGGGCGATGTTGAGTTCGGTGCCGTGCAGCAGGCGCATGCCGGGATGGTCGAGTTGCAGCTTGGCCACCTGGGCCCGCTGCTCCAGCGCCTTGTCCAGGGTCATCCGCTGCATCGCCAGGTCGGGCGCGTGGTCGGTGACCGCGTAGTAGGAGTAGCCGCGCGCGTGGCCGGCCGCCACCATGTCGGCCAGCGGGGCGATGCCGTCGGTCAGGTCGGTGTGGGTGTGCAGGTCGCCCTTGAGGTCGGCCAGGCCGACGAGCACCGGCAGCTCGCCCCGCAGCGCCGCCTTGACCTCCCCGCCGTCCTCGCGCATCGGCGGCGGCACGAACTGCATGCCGAGGGCTGCGTAGATGTCCTCCTCCGACTCGGCGGCGATCACCCGCTCGCCCTCGAACAGCCCGTATTCGGACAGTTTCCAGCCCTTCTTCACCGCCATCTCCCTGATGGTGACGTTGTGCTCCTTGGAGCCGGTGAAGTATTGCATCGCCGCGCCCCACGACCCGGTCGGCACCACGCGCAGGTCGACCTGGATGCCGGACGTGGTGCGGATCGAGGTCTTCTTGTCGCCGGTCGCGATGACCTCGGTGACGTAGGGCTGGGCGCGGAAGTCGTCCATGATGGACTCGGGCGCGACCGCCAGGATGTCGATGTCGCCGATCGTGTCCTTCATCCGCCGCAGCGACCCCGCGTACGCGATCCGCTCGGCCCGCAGCGACCCCATCACCTGCTCGGCCAGGGACATGGCGACGCCGATGTGGACCCGGCGGCCTGACGACTCGAGCTGCTCGATGCCCTTGAGCAGGTTGGCCAGAGTCTTGGGGCCGAGGCCCTTGACGCCGTCGAGCCGCCCGCCGGCGATCGCCTCGCCCAGCGCCGCCGGGGAGTCGACGCCGAAGTCCTCGAACAGCATGATCGCCGTCTTGGGGCCGAGCGACGGCACCCGCGTCAGCCTGCGCACGCCCTCGGGGACCCGCCCTCGCAGGTCGTCGAGCTGCCGGAAGCTCCCACGCGTCAGGAACTCCTCCATCTTCTTGGCGATGGCCTCGCCGACTCCGGGGACGCCGCGCACGTCCACGACCGAGATGTCCTCGGGGAACCCCGCGATCGCCTTGGCGGCCTTCTGGTAGCTCCGCACCCGGAAGGCGTCGCCGCCGCACAACGCGAACAGCTCCGCGTATTCCTGCAGCGCCGACGCCGCTTCCTCGTTTGCCCGCATCCCCATACTTTAAGAGGTCGCCCCGACAATCCCGAGCGTCAGAAACGCACCTGGCGCGGCAGATACGGATCCCCGAGGAACGCGAGCTCCTCCGCCGACAGCGACACGGAGACGGCGGCCACCGCGTCGTCCACGTGCGCGTCCTTGGTCGCCCCGACGATCGGCGCGGTGACGCCCGGCTGGTGGAGCAGCCAGGCCAGCGCGATCTGCGCGCCGGGCAGGCCGCGCTCCCCGGCCAGCCGCGCCACCCGGTCGAGGATCAGCTTGTCGTTCTCCGGGTCGTACAGGAAGTCGATGCGCTCGTCGGAGCCCGTCCTGGCGGTCGTGGCCGCCGCGCCGGCCCTGGCCAGCACGCCGCGCGCCAGCGGGCTCCACGGGATCACGCCCACGCCCTGGTCGGCGCAGAGCGGGAGCATCTCGCGCTCCTCCTCCCTGAAGAGCAGGTTGTAGTGGTTCTGCATGGAGACGAACTTCGTCCACCCGTTGGACTCGGCCACGTGCTGCGCCTTGGCGAACTGCCACGCCCACATGCTGGACGCGCCGATGTAGCGGGCCTTGCCCGCCTTGACGACGTCGTGCAGCGCCTCCATCGTCTCCTCGATGGGCGTCTCGTCGTCCCACCGGTGGATCTGGTAGAGGTCCACGTGGTCGGTGCCGAGCCGGGAGAGCGAGGCGTCCACGGCGGCGAGGATGTGCTTGCGTGACAGGCCGCCGGCGTTGGCGCCCTTGCCCATCGGGAAGTAGACCTTCGTGGCCAGCACGTAGTCCTCGCGCCGCGGGAAGATCGCGCGCAGCAGGTTGCCTGTCACGACCTCGCTCTCGCCCCGGCTGTAGGTGTCGGCCGTGTCGAAGAACGTCACGCCGGCGTCGGCCGCCCGGCGCACGATCGGCTCGGCGTGGTCCTGCGGCAGCGCCCACTCCTGCCTGGCCGGATCGCCGTAGCTCATCATGCCGAGGCAAACCCGGGAGACCTTCAAGCCTGTCGTGCCAAGTCGCGTGTATTCCATGGCACCCACCATAGGAGGACCGCGAACGGGGCAATCGCTGAGTTCAGACCTTCAGAGCCGGCGCGATCATGGTCACGCCGGGCACCGAGCCGATCGACGCCAGCGCCTTGCCCGCGTCGGCGAGCCCGATCGTGCGGGTGACGAGCTGGTCGGGGTGCAGGACCCCGGCCCTGATCAGCTCCAGCATCGGCGGGTACGCGTGCGCGGCCATCCCGTGGCTGCCCAGCAGCCGCAGCTCGTAGCCGACCACCCGGTCCATCGGCACGGGCGTCGGCCCGCCGGGCAGCAGCCCCACCTGGACGTGACGCCCCCTGCGGCGCAGGCTCTCGATCGAGGCGGCGCATGTGCCTGGGCTGCCCAGCGCGTCGACGGACACGTGCGCGCCGCCCCTCGTCAGCTCCCTGACCTGGGCCGCCGCGTCACCGGCCGAACCGTTGACGAAGTGCGTGGCGCCGGCCACCTCGGCCAGGTGCAGCGCATCGGCGCTGATGTCCACGGCCACCACGCGGGCCCCGGCCGCCGTCGCGATCATCACGGCGGACAGGCCCACGCCGCCGCACCCGTGGACCGCCACCCACTCGCCCGGGCGCGCCTCGCCCACCTGCGCCACGGCGCGGAACGCGGTGGCGAAGCGGCAGCCGAGCCCGGCCGCCGTGGCGTAGGCCATGTCCTCGGGGATCGCGATCAGGTTGACGTCGGCGTGGTCGATGGCGACGTACTCGGCGAAGGAGCCCCAGTGGCTGAAGCCTGGCTGCGTCTGCCGCTCGCAGATCTGCTGCTGGCCGGCGGCGCAGGCCGCGCATGAGCCGCAGGCGCAGACGAACGGCACGGTCACCCGCGCTCCAGGCCGCCAGCCGCGCACGTCGGGGCCGACCGCCTCGACCACGCCGGCCAGCTCGTGGCCTGGCACGTGGGGCAGGACCTTGATGTCGGGGTCGTGGCCCTGCCAGCCGTGCCAGTCGGAGCGGCAGAGCCCCGTGGCCTCGACCTTGATGACCGCTCCGTGCGGGGCCGGCTCGGGGTCGGGGAGCTCGCGCACGTCCAGCTCGCCACCGAAGATGTCAAACGCTACCGCTCGCATCTCATGAGCTTAGGGTCAATCGCCGCAGCTCGCGCAAGGCCTGGTGCGAGGGTGAACCGGGTTCGGTCGTGTAGAGGACGAGACGGAGGTCGTCGCGGTCGGGGGGCCGCCCGGCCAGGGGGGCGGCGATCGCCGTACGGCTCGCCACGCTCGACGCGGACGGTCCCACCGGGGGCTACCTGGACGACGGCGGCACCCTCCGCTGGTGATGTGTCAAACCCGGTGAAACGGACAGAGGGGGGTGATGGGACGAGATCTGGACAAGGAGCGCTTTACCGAGGCGGAGTACGCCCGCTTCGGTGAGCGCATCCGCGAGCAGCTCGGCGCGCTGCGCGAGCTGCTCGGAACCCCCGGCTTCGGCCAGGGCCCGGCGACGATCGGGGCCGAGCTGGAGCTGTTCCTCATCGACGCGCGGGGGCGTCCGCTGCCGCGCAACAGCCAGGTGCGGGAGACCCTGGACGACCCGCGCGTCGTGCTGGAGCTCGGCCGGTTCAACATCGAGGTGAACCTGACCCCGATACCGCTGGAGGGCAGGCCATTCGAGCTGCTGAGCGCCGAGGTCCAGGAGACGATGACCAAGGTGGACGGCGCGGTCGAAGGCGGCGGCGCGCTGCCCATCGGCATCCTGCCGACCCTCGACGCCGACGACTTCACGCTGGGCGCCATGAGTGACGAGAACCGCTACCGGGCGATGAGCAGGGGCATCAGGCGGCTGCGGCTGGAACCGTTCCTGGTCAAGATCGGCGACCTGGAGCTGTCGGTGGAGGACGTGATACTGGAGAGCGCCAACACCTCCTGGCAGGTGCACGTCCGCACGCCGCCCGAGCGGTTCGCCCGGCTGTTCAACGCGGCCCAGCTGGCCATCGGGCCGGTGCTGGCCGCGTGCGGCAACTCGCCGTTCTTCCTGGGCCGCGACCTGTGGGAGGAGACGCGGATCGCGCTGATGGAGGAGGCCGTCGACGACCGTGACGTGGAGCGCCGCTACCGCAGGGACGGGCGGGTCACGTTCGGCTCGGACTGGGTGCGCGAAGGGGCGTACGAGCTGTTCGAGCGGTACGTACGCGACTACGACCCGGTCGTGCCCGACCTCACCGACGACGCCGGGCCGCGGGACGTGCCCGAGCTGCGGCTGCACCAGGGCACCATCTGGCAGTGGAACCGGCCCGTCTACGACCCGGCGGAAGGCGGTCACCTGCGGATCGAGATGCGCGCGCTGCCCGCGGGGCCCACGTGCGCGGACATGGCGGCGAACACGGCGTTCCTGCTCGGGCTGACGTTGTCGCAGGCGGAGCGGGATCTGACCGGCTACCGGTTCGCGCAGGCGTACCAGAACTTCTACCGCGCGGCCATGGACGGGCTGGACGCGAAGCTCTCATGGCCGGGCAGGGACGGCGAGTTCGAGGCCGCGGACCTGGTGCTCTCCCTGCTGCCCGAGGCGAGGGAAGGGCTGCTCGGCGCGGGGGTGACGCCCAGCGACGCCGATCGCGCGCTGGGCGTCATGGAGCAGCGGACCAGGCTGCGCCGCACCGGCGCGGTGTGGCAGCGGGAGGCGCTGGCGCGCTTCGGCGGCGACCGGGAGCGGCTCGTGCGGCGCTACCGCGAGCTGGCCCTTTCCGGGCTGCCCGTGCATTTGTGGAAGTGACCCGTGCATTTGTGGAAGTGAAGCGAAACCTCAGCCGCGCCCGTTCCGTCAAACCAGGACAGGGGACGGAAAAGTGAGGGAGATGTGACGGCAATGGGGCTGGTTTCCACGGATAAAGCGCCTTTTGCCTTAGAGCAGGCGACGGGTGATCTCGCCGAAGGAGCGGCCAAGCTGGCGGAGGAGATCGGCAGCACGGCGGTCGAGGCGCTGCTGGCCTCGGCCAACAGGAAGGCGGTGCGCAAGGGCGCGGCGGCCGCGCTCGGCTCGATGGAGCCGAAACCCGCCGAGTGGTACGCCTTCGACGACAAGGACCAGGACACCGCCGACTGGTATCCCCAGGGCCTGACCTGCGGCGAGGAATCCGGCTCGATCGGCGTGCCGGTGTTCCTGGTGAGCTGGTACTTCAAGCCGGAGGCGGGCGAGCGGGGGATCAGGGTGTCCTTCCTGAGCCCGCAAACCCTGAAATATCAGCACGCGCTGCTGGTCGCGGCGAAACCCGATGGTTCGTACGGACCGATCGACATCCACGCGGGCGGCATCGCCTGCCACGGCGACCTGCTCTACGTCGCCGACACCGTCAGGGGCCTGCGCGTCTTCGACCTGAACAACCTGCTCGACCTGCGCACCGCCCAGGACGACCTGGGCGACCCCGAGCGCGTCGGGCGGCACGGGAACAAGTTCCACGCGTTCGGTTACCGCTACGTGATCCCGCAGACCGATCTCTGGCGGGTCGTGACGGCGGGGCCGCGGTTCTCGTTCGCCTCGGTCGACCACAGCGGCGACACACCGCTGCTGATCACGGGCGAGTTCAAGGACAGCGACCCGGACGGCTGGGTGGGGCGCTGGGAGCTGGACATGTCGGGCGGCGAGCCCGCGGACGCCTTCGTGATGGGGCACCCCAAGATCCAGGGGGCGCTCTCGTGGGACGACACGTGGTACCTCAGCCAGTCGGCCGGTTCGAGCGCCAAGGGCAAGCTGCTGGTCCACGCCGGAGAGGAGGCCCGGACGCGGCAGTTCCCGATCGGGCCGGAGGACCTGACGGTCCAGGACGGCAAACTGTGGAGCGTCACCGAGTTCCGCGACAAGCGCGTGGTCTTCGGGGTCCCTCTGTGAGGCGCCGGAACGACGGTCTTTGAGGCGCGGGAGCTTCGGCGCCCGGGCGCGGAAGCTTCGGCACCTGATGCGTGGGAGCGGACCCGTGCCGGGTGTGTAACACTCGCCGGTATGGGCCGGTATCTCATCGAACCGTTCGACGGCAGCGACCGTTACGCCACCGAGCGCTACCAGGGCGCGGCCGGGCGCAACTGGTGGCGTTGCGATCCCACGTTGCGGCTGCTCATGCGGCGGCACCTCGGAGACGGCCTCGCCTGGGCGGAGCCGCACCTCGACCGGCTCGGCGCGCTGATGGGCGGGCTGGTGGCCGAGTGCGCCGAGGAGACCGACCGCAACCCGCCTCGGCTGGAGAAGTACGACAAATGGGGTAGGGACGTCAGCGAGGTCGTCATGCCTCCGTCGTTCCACACCGCCCGGCAGGCTCTCATGGAGGACAACTTCACGTCTCCGGCGTTCGCGGAGGAGGCCCGCGCGCACGGGGCGAATCCGGACGCGCTCGCCGCGGCGTGGACGTACCTGCTCGACCAAGCCGACATCGGGATGGGCTGCGCGCTCGGCACGGGCGGCGACATGGTGGTGTCCCTGGCCGAGAAGCACGCGCCCCCGGACGTACGCGAACGGGTGCGGGAGATCTTCGCGGGCGGCTTCTACTCCGGCGAGGCCGCCCAGATGTTCACCGAGCGGACCGGCGGGTCGGACCTCGCGGCGCTAGAGGCCGAGGCGGTGCCCGACGGCGAGTCGTGGCTGCTGTCCGGGCTCAAGTGGTTCGCCTCCAATGCGAACGGGTCCGCGTTCGTGGTGCTGGCCCGGTTGCCCGGCGGTTCCGTGGCGCCGTTCCTGGTGTTGTGGGAGCGGCGGGACGGCACCCGCAACGGGGTGCGGATCAGGCGGCTCAAGGACAAACTCGGCACCAGGTCCGTCGCGTCGGCCGAGGTCGAGTTCGCGGACGCGGAGGCGTTTCTACTCGCGGGTGAGGGCTCCGGGTCGGGGCTCGGGACGATGATGAAGCTCACCAACGCCTCCAGGCTGGGCGTCGCCATGATGGGCGTCGGCGTGGCCAGGCGGGCGCTGGTCGAGGCGATCTGCTACGCCGGGGCGCGGGAGGCGTTCGGCAGGACCCTCATCGAGCAGCCGCTGATGCGGCGCAAGCTGAGCGAGCTGATCGTCGAGGTCGAGGCCGCTCAGGCGATGGTGTTCGACGGGCTCGTGGGGCCGCGGCTGCGGCTCGCGCCCGCCCTGGTCAAGCTGCGCGCGGCCCGGCTCGGCGTGACGGCGGCCAGTGACGCCGTCGAGGTGCACGGCGGCAACGGCTACATCGAGCAGTGGCCGGTGGCGAGGCTCCTGCGCGACGCCCAGGTCAACCCCATCTGGGAGGGCGGCGACAACATCCTCTGCCTGGACGTGCGGCGCGCCGTCGTGAAGGAGCAGGCCCACCTGCCCTTCCTGGAACGCCTGCGCTCCCTGGCCACCTCTGACCTGGTGCGGGCCGGCGTCGACGACCTGTCCAAGGCCGTCTCGGCGTGGTCCGCGCTGGACCCGGAGGTGGCGGAGCAGCGGCTGTACCCGCTGGCGCAGTTCATGGCCGACGTGTACGCCGCCGCCCTGCTGGAGGAGCAGGCCACCTGGGGACTCGACGACGGCCGCAAGGCGCTCGTCGCCCGCCTCTACGCCGAGGCGCACCTGGCAGAACGCGGCCCGCTGCGCGGCATCGACGCCCCCGCCGACGACCACTTCGACACGCTGCTGGCCGGCACCCTGACCTGAGCTCACCGGAGGTTCGCATGACCGTACGTGTGGAGCGCGAAGGACCCGTCACCACCGTGGTGATCAGCAGGCCCGCGGCGCGCAACGCCGTCGATCGCAAGACCGCCGACGCGCTGACGGACGCGTTCCGTGACTTCGAGGGCTCGGACAGCGCCGTCGCGGTGCTGTGGGGCGAGGGCGGCACGTTCTGCGCGGGCGCCGACCTCAAGGCGCTCGACAATCACATCGGCGAGGAGGGGGACGGGCCGATGGGGCCGACCCGGCTGCGCCTGACCAAGCCGGTCATCGCCGCCGTCGCCGGCCACGCCGTCGCGGGCGGGCTGGAGCTCGCCCTCTGGTGCGACCTGCGAGTGGCCGAGGAGGGCGCGGTGTTCGGGGTGTTCTGCCGGCGGTGGGGCGTGCCGCTAATCGACGGCGGCACCGTACGGCTGCCCAGGCTCATCGGCTCCTCGCGGGCCATGGACATGATCCTCACCGGCCGGCCTGTCGAGGGGCGGGAGGCGTACGAGTGGGGGCTGGCCAACCGGCTCGTCCCCACCGGAACCGCGCGGCGGCACGCCGAGTCGCTGGCACGGGAGATCGCCGGGTTCCCGCAGGCGTGCCTGCGCGGTGACCGGCTGTCGATGCTGGAGCAGGACGGGCTGGATGAGGCCGAGGCGATGCGCAACGAGCTGCGCCACGGCCTGGTCTCGCTGCCCGACGCGGTCTCGGGCGCCGCCAGGTTCGCCGCCGGCGCGGGTCGCCACGGCGACTTCGGCTGACTGTCGGTGCCCCCGCGTATCGTGACCTGCATGCCTGACATCGAGGTCGCCGGGCGCGAGGTGCGCGTCACCAGTCCCGGCAAGGTCATCTTCCCGCGGTCCGGGCACACCAAGCTCGACCTGATCCGGTTCTACCAGGCGGTGGGCGAGGGGGCGCTGCGCGGCGTCCACGGGCGGCCGATGGTGCTCAAGCGGTTCGTGCGCGGCATCGAGGAGGAGGCGTTCTTCCAGAAGCGCGCCCCGGCCAAGCGGCCCGGCTGGATCGAGGTGGCCGAGCTGAAATACCGCTCGGGGCTCAGCGCGGAGGAGGTCGTCTGCACCGACCTGGCGCAGTTGCTGTGGGTGGTCAATCTCGGGTGCGTCGACCTCAACCCGCACCCGGTGCGTTCCGACGACCTCGCCCACCCCGACGAGCTGCGCATCGACCTCGACCCGGTGCCGGGCGTCGAGTGGGCCGACGTGCTGCGGACCGCGCAGGTCGCCCGCGAGGTGCTGGCCGACCACGGGCTGGTCGCCTGGCCCAAGACGTCCGGATCGCGCGGGTTCCACGTCTACGCCAGGATCGAGCGGCGCTGGCCGTTCGCGAAGGTGCGCAAGGCGGCCGAGACCGTGGCCCGCGAGGTCGAGCGGCGGGCGCCCGACCTGGCCACCAGCCGGTGGTGGAAGGAGGAGCGCCACGGCGTGTTCGTCGACTTCAACCAGAATGCCTACGACCGCACGGTGGCCTCCGCCTACTCCGTGCGCGCCGTGCGGGACGCCCGCGTGTCCACGCCGCTGACCTGGGAGGAGGTGCCGGGGTGCCGGCCGGAGACGTTCACGATCGAGACCGTGCCCCGGCGG
Source organism: Nonomuraea cypriaca (assembly GCF_015645445.1). Taxonomy (GTDB): domain Bacteria; phylum Actinomycetota; class Actinomycetes; order Streptosporangiales; family Streptosporangiaceae; genus Nonomuraea; species Nonomuraea cypriaca. The sequence goes on from NZ_JADOGI010000070.1 coordinate 12,715, forward strand.
CTGGCCGAGCTCGGCGACCCCTGGGAGGACATGGATCTGCACGCGGGCTCGCTCGACGGGCTGCTGGAGCTGGCCGAGGAGCTCGGGCCCGCGCCCAAGGCGCCCAAGGGCACCGGGCGGCGGCAGCAGACCATGCCGGTGATCGAGATCGCCAAGGCGGAGCACAAGGACGAGGCGATGGCGGGGTTCGAGCGGTGGAAGGCCCGCCATCCGGCGGTCGCGGCCCGGCTGGAGCCCGCCGACGTGCTGGTCGACGGCATGCGGGGCCGCAGCAGCGTGTGGTATCGGGTGAGAGTCAACCTGCAGCACGTGCCGGAGGCGGAGCGGCCCCCGCAGGAGCCGCTCGAAGTCGACTACGACCCCTGGCACGGCGACTCCCCGGCTTGACGCCCGCCGGGCCGGCTCCCCAGTCTGACGCCCGCGAAGTCGGCTCCCCGGCCTGACGCCCGCGGAGCCGGGGAGATCTGGCGCCCGGCGGGCCGGGAAGGCTTGACGCCCGGCGGGTGGAGCGCCCGCCGGGCCGCGGGGGCAGATCCGGTGGCGGCTCGGCTATCGGCCGGAGATCAGGTTTGCCAGGCGGGCGTACGGTGAGGTGGTGGTGCCGTGGTCGTTCTCGCGGCGGTCGGCGGCGCGGAACAGCGCGTAGATGAGCTGCACGCCGGCCCACCGCAACGGCTCAGGCTCCCACTGACGCACCTGGCGGCCCACCCAGGGCAGCGTGGTCAGCTCGGTGTTCCGTCGCAGCACCAGGTCGCGCAGGGTGCGCCCGGCCAGGTTCGTCGTCGTGACGCCGCTGCCCACGTAACCGCCCGCCCAGCCGAGGCCCGTCGTGTGGTCCAGGTGGACCGTCGGGCACCAGTCGCGCGGCACTCCCAGCACACCGCACCACGCATGCTGGATCCGCGCGTCCGCCGCCGCGGGAAACAGCCTGACCAGCATCCGCCACAGCAGCGCCACGGTCTGCCGCTGGGTGGCGCCCCGGACATCCGTACGCGAGCCCAACCGGTAAGGCACCCCTCGCCCCCCGATCGCGATGCGGTCGTCGGCGGTCCGCTGCGCGTAGATGTAGGCGTGCGCCTCGTCCCCGAGCAGTTCGTTGCCCTGCCACCCGATGTGCTTCCACACCTCAGGAGACAGCGGCTCGGTGACGATCATGGAGCTGTTCATCGGCAGCCATTGCCGGTGCTGGCCGGACAGCGAGGCGGTGAAGCCCTCGGTGGCGCGGATGACGTAGTCGGCCGAGACCGCCCCGCGCGGGGTGAGCGCCGCCGGCTGGCCGACGTCCCTGCGCGGGAGGATCGCGGTCACCGGAGTGTCCTCGAAGATGTCCACCCCCAGCCGGGCGACCGCCTCGGCCAGGCCGACGGCCAGCTTGGCGGGCTGGACGCGGGCGCAGTGCGGCGAGTACGTCGCCTCCAGCGTCCCCGCCACCTGCACCCGCTCCCGCTGCTCGTCCCGGTCCAGCAGCCGCAGGTCGTCCTCGCGGTACCCCCAGGTACGCAGGTCCGCCAGCTCCTGGCGCATCCGCCGCCGCTGGGCCGGGTTCGTCGCGACGTGGATGAGCCCGCCCTTGTGCAGGTCCGCGTCGATGGCCTCCTCGCGGGTCACCGCGATGACCTCGTCCACCGAGCGGAACATCGCGTGCTGGAGGTCGATCATCGCCTGCCGCCCACGCGCCTTCGCGTACCTCTCGCGCGACCCGGCGAACTGCGCGGACAGCCATCCGCCGTTGCGCCCGGACGCCCCGAACCCGGCGAACTCCTTCTCCAGGATCGCGATGCGCAGCCCCGGTTCGGCCTGCTTCAGGTAGTACGCGGTCCACAGTCCGGTGTAGCCGCCGCCGACGATGGCCACGTCGTACGAGCGTGGCCCCGGCAGCGCGGGACGCCGTTCAGGCAGGCCGATCTGCCGGTACCAGTAGGAGACCCCGCCGTTGGCGAAGTCCTTGGTCAGGGGGATGTCGTTCACGTGAGCACAACCTCGGCGTCGGGGGAGTCGGGCAGGAGGACGGAGTCGGCGACACGCCACGTGAGCGTGACCTCGTCGCCGCCGTGGGCGTCGCTGAGGCTGCCGGCCTGCTCGCGCACCAGCGCCGCGGAGCCGTCGGGCAGCCTGAGCTCCAGTTTTCTGCTGGAGCCCAGGTAGATCTCCCCGGTGACGGTGGCCGGCAGGGCGTTCCATCCAGGGCCGGGGGAGAAATCCGCCTCCCGCACGGCCAGCCGCTCGGGGCGTACGACGAGCGCTCCGGCTTCCGGTGACGATCCGGCGGCCGGCGCGGGCCCGGTCGAGGGCGGCGTGCCCGGCGCCTGGAGCAGCCGCGCGCACACGCCGATGCCGTCGGGAGTGACGTCGCCGCGCAGGATCGTCGACTCGCCGAGAAAGCGGGCCACGAACAGCGTGGCGGGCCGCTCGTACAGCTCGTCGGCCGGCCCCACCTGCTCGATGCGGCCCTGGTTGAACACGGCGATGCGGTCCGACAGCACGAGCGCCTCGTCCTGGTCGTGCGTGACGTACACGAACGTGGTGCCGAGCTCGCCGTGAATGCGCTTGATCTCGAGCTGGAGCCAGTCGCGCAGCTTCTTGTCCAGGGCGCCCAGGGGCTCGTCCATCAGCAGCGCGCGCGGGCTGTAGACGATGGCCCTGGCCACGGCCACGCGCTGCTGCTGGCCGCCGGACAGCTCGCGCGGGTAGCGGTGGCCGTACTCGCCGAGATGGACGGTGGCCAGCGCCGCCGCGACCAGCTCGGCGCGCCGCGCCTTGGGCACCTTGCGTTGCTTGAGCGGGTACGCGATGTTCTCGGCGACCGTCATGTGCGGGAACAAGGCATAGTGCTGGAAGACCATTCCCATGCCCCGCCTGTGCGCGGGCGTCGCGGCGATGGCCGTCCCGTCCACGGTCAGCTCGCCGGTGGTGGGCTGGTCGAAGCCGGCGATGATGTTCAGCGTGGTCGTCTTGCCCGAGCCGCTCGGCCCGAGCAGCGTGATGAACTCGCCCGGCTTGATCGACAGCGAGACGTCGTCCACGGCGACGAAGTCCCCGTAGCGCTTGGTGAGTCCGGACAGTTCGATGCCGGCGCCGTGGGCGGCGAGATCGTTAGTGGTGGGCACGTGACCTCCTGGCGACGAAGAAGGTGGCGATCAGCACGAGGCTCGTGGTCAACACGATGATCATCGTGGCCGCCGCGGCGATGGTCGGGTCGGTCTCGCGGGTGACGCTCGCGTACATCTTCACCGGCAGGGTCTGCAGGTAGGGGCTCTGGATGAACAGCGAGACGACCACCTCGTCGAAGCTCGTGACGAACGCGAACAGCGCTCCCGCCGCCACGCCAGGCGCGACCAGCGGCAGCGTCACGGTGCGGAACGTGGTCCAGCGCCCCGCGCCCAGGCTCGCCGCCGCGCTCTCCAGCCGCCGGTCGAACCCGCTCAGCGACGCGGTCACCGGGATCATCACGAACGGCAGCGCCAGGACGGTGTGCGCCATGACGAAGCCCATCAGCGTCCCCACGAGCTGCAGCTTCAGGAACACGGCGTAGACCCCGATGGCCAGCACGACGCCCGGCACGATCATCGGGGCCAGCATCGACCCCTGGACCAGCGTGAGCCCGCGCATCCGCGCCCGGGTCAGGCCCAGCGCCGCCGCCGTGCCGAGCGCGGTGGCGACGACCGTGACGAGCACGCCCACCTGGATCGAGGTCCAGAGGGCGGACATCCAGGCGGGGTCGCCGAAGAAGTGCTCGTACCAGCGGGTGGAGTAGCCGTCGGGCGGGAACTTGAGCGACGCCTTCGAGGTGAGGCTGAGCGGCACCACGATCAGCGCGGGAGCCACCAGCCACAGGCCGACCAGCACGCAGAACGCCCACAGCACCCCGCGGCCCACACGCGCGCTCATCCGGTGACCCGCTTTCCCGCGCGGCGCAGCGTGACCGCCAGCAATGCGATCATGGCCAGCGTGAGCCCGAGCAGGACCACCCCCATGGCGCCGCCGCGCCCCCACTTGAGCAGCCCGTTGACCTGCGTGAAGATCTGCTGCGAGAGCAGCGCGTCGGTGGGCGAGCCGAGCAGGGCGGGGGTGACGTAGAACCCGAGCGCGCTGATGAACACGGTCAGGCACCCCGCCGACACCCCGGGGGTGGACAGCGGGACGTACACGGTCGCGAACGCCTTGACCGGGTGCGCTCCCATGCCGCCCGCGGCGGTGAGCAGCCGCCGGTCGATCCCGCTCATCACCGCGTAGAGCGGCAGCACCATGAACGGCATCAGCAGCTGCACCATCCCGATCACGACGCCCGCCTGGGTGCGGATCAGGCTGAACGGCCCCAGCCCGACGGCGCCCAGCACGTCGTTCACCACGCCGGTGTCCTGCAGCAGGATCACCCACGCGAAGGTCCGCACCATCAGGCTGGTCCAGAACGGCACCAGCACCAGGAGCGTCAGCACGGCCTTGGCCCGCGGCCCCGCGATCGTCATGGCGTACGCGTACGGGTACGACAGGAGCAGCGCGATCACCGTCACCCAGAGGGCGGTGGTGAACGTGCGGCCGAGCACCCGCAGGTTCTGGGCCTCACCGAAGAACCAGGTGAAGTTGCCGAGACCGGGCGCCGGGTCGGTGAACGCGCTGATCACCATGGAGACCAGCGGATACAGGAAGAAGACGGCGAGCGCGACCAGCGCCGGCAGCACCAGCAGCGCCGGGCGGCGCTCAGGCGCCTCCCGCCGGCCGGCGGGAGGCGGGGCGACCGCCTGCAGGGTGGAGACCATCGGAGATCAGCCGCCGAGCCAGGCGGACCACTTCTCGATCATCTCCGGCTGGTGCTCCGCCCACCACCCGGAATCGATCTTGAGCTCCTGGTCCGCCACCTTGGGCGAGCTCGTCAGGAACGACTGGCCGAGCGGGTCCAGGTTCGGCTCGGCATCGGTGTTGATCGGCGAGTACGACGTCAGCTCCGTCAGCTTGGCCTGCTGCCGCGCGCCCAGGTAATAGTTGATCAGCGCCATCGACGCCTTCGGGTTCTTGGCGTTCTTCGGCACGGTCAGCGAGTCCATGACCGGCATCCACTGGTCGAACGACACCTGGAACGGCGCGCCGTTCTTGACGGCCGCGTACGCCCGCCCGCTCCAGATCATCGCCAGGTCCACCTCGCCCGACTCCAGCAGTTGCTGCGACTCGGCGCCGGTCTTCCAGAACACCAGGTTCGAGCGGACCGACTGGAGCTTCTTGGTCGCCCGATCGACGTCCAGCGGGTAGAGCTGGTCAGGCGCGACGCCGTCGGCGATCAGCGCGGCCTCGAACGGACCGGGCGCCGAGTCCCCGGGATTGCCGGAAATGGCGCGCTTGCCGGGGAACTTCGTCGTGTCGAAGAAGTCCTTCCAGCCCTTGGGCGGGTTCGCGCCGAACTTGGTCTTGTTGTAGGCGAGCACCATGCCGTACTGCATCGCCGGGACGCTGCACTCGGTCGTCAGGCCCTCAGGGACCTTGGACTTGTCGATGACCTTGTAGTCGAGCGGCTGGAGCAGCTTGCCGCACTGCGCCTGCGCCCAGATCGAGTCGGTGTCGATCACGTCCCAGGTGACGTTGGACGAGTCGACCTGGGCCTTGATCTTGGCGTAGTCGGTCGGGCCGTCCTGCACGATGTTGGCGCCCGACTCCTGCGCGAACGGGTCGATCGCGGCCTTCTGCTGGCCGTCCTGGTAGGCGCCCCCGTAGGAGACGAAGGTCATGTTCAGGCCGCTGAGCGCGTCCTTCTTGACCGTGCCCGACTTGGCGGGTCCCGGGCCGAGGTCGATCGAGGCGGGTGTCGCCGAGCCCGCTCCGCAGGCCGCCGCGAGCAGGAGCGAAGCCGCGACACCGGCCGTCGCGGCCAGTCGCGCCGAGTGCTTCGGCATGGATTACCCCCTTGTTGCGGGTATGAGTGTGTTCAGGAGGATGTGGTGGGCGGGGCGATGATCCAGAGGATCTCGGCGGTCTCGTCGCTCTCGTTGACGACCCGGTGGGGGATCGACGTGCGGTACTCCACGCTGTCCCCGGGCCCCAGCACGTGGGCGGCGGCGGAGTCGTGGGGACCGAGCCAGAGGGTGATCCTCCCGCGGAGCACCAGAAAGATCTCCTGGGAGGCGCCGTGGCTGTACGGCTCGTCCCCGGTGGACGAGCCAGGATCGAACTCCCCGGCGTACACCTCCACATGCTGGAGCGGACGCTGGGAGATCAGGAACTTACGCGTGCCGGGGCCGGTGGGTAGTTCGGGACGGGCTTCGCGGCGCACCACGCGGTGGCCGATCTCGTCCTCCTCGTTGAACAGGTCCGCGACCGTGAGCCCGAGCGCCGAGGCGATCCGCCGGAGCATCCCGATGCTGGAGCTGGTCTGCCCGCGCTCCAACTGGCTGATGAAGCTCGCGCTCGCCTTGGCCTCGACCGCGAGAGAGCGCACGGTCATGTGACGCATGTTGCGGTAGGCGCGGATCCGCGCACCCAAGCGGGCGTTCTCCGACTCCGTCATCGAACCTCTCGATTGGCTGCACTGAACAGATTGTTAAGTGGCAATGAAAGGACCGTACAGAGGTAGTCGAATCCCCAGCAAGGGGGAGTTGAGTAACGAGTAAGTAAAGGCGCTCAGGTGCGGGTTGGGCGCTGGTAGCCCTCGTCGCCGCCGTACACGTGCAGGTCAGGGTCCTGCTCAGGCTGGCTGGCCGGGCTGGTGGGGGAGGCGGTGTGCTCGGTGGCGAAGTCGTCGGACGGCATGGACGGGGGCGGCAGGAGATATTCGAGCCAGGTGATGTGACCCGTGGGCGTCGCGTCGGTGGTCAGGTCGCCGGCGCGCTGGGCGGCGTACAGGCGTCCGGGGAAGCGTACGGGCAGGCAGGCGCGCCGCAGGCCCCTGGCGATCAGCCAGCTCCTGGCCAGCTCGCGGGTGTCGAGCACCTGCGGCCCCCCGAACTCGATCTCCCTGCCCGCCGGGCCGGCCGCGATCAGCTGGGTCACCAACGCGGCGACCTCGCCCGTGTGGACCGGCTGCCACGGCAGGCTCGGGTCGACCGGCAGCACCGGGAGCGACTGGAGGCCGCGTAGCCGCTGGTGCAGCCACTGGTGGAACGGCGTGGCGCGGAGCACGGTCCAGCCCAGGCCGCTCTCGCCGACCAGGTGCTCGGCCTCCCGCTTGTACCGGAGATAGCCGGTGGGCGCCCGATCCGCGCCGACCATCGAGGTGTAGAGCAGGTGACCGACGCCTGCCTCGCGGGCGGCGTGGATCAGCGCGCGAGTGCCGGGCAGGTCCACCGCGCCGCGCCCCCTGCGCCCGCTCGTGGCGAGGTGCGCGACCACGTCGACGCCGCTCACGGCGTCATGGACGCCCTTGCCCGAGATCAGGTCGCCCCAGACCCATTCGACCTTCCCGCGGCTCTCGTGCCTGGTACGGCTGAGCGCCCGCACCTGGTGTCCCGCCCTCACCAGGGCGGGCACCAGCGCGCCGCCCAGCGTGCCCGTGGCTCCCGTGACCAGAATGCGCATGGCCGTCAACTACCCCCGAATCCTCAGATATGTCTGCTGGCCGCGAAGCGGGGTAGTGCCGGTCCCATGGCTCGAATCGCATCGGAATCCCTGATCGAACGGCTCGCGGAGTGGGGCGTCGACACCGTCTTCGGCCTGCCCGGGGACGGCATCAACGGCATCATGGAAGGGCTGCGGCGGCACCGCGACCGGGTGCGCTTCGTGCTCGTCCACCACGAGGAGGCCGCGGCCTTCATGGCCACCGGCTACGCCAAGGCCACGGGGCGCCTCGGCGTGTGCCTGGCCACCTCAGGGCCAGGCGGCATCCACCTGCTCAACGGCCTCTACGACGCCAAACTCGACCACACGCCCGTCCTGGCCATCACCGGCATGCAGGAGACGTCCGTGCTGGGCACCGGCTACCAGCAGGAGGTGCACCTGGACAAGCTGTTCGCCGACGTGGCCGAGTACAACATGCTGGTCAGCAACCCGGCCCAACTGCCCTCGCTGGCGGACCTCGCGATCAGGACCGCGTACGCGCGGCGCGGGGTGGCGCACCTCACCGTGCCCAACGACATCCAGGTGGCCGAGGCGGGGGCGGATCCGTACCAGCACGTGGCCCCCGCGCGGGCGCCGCAGACCGCGCCGATCTACCTCCAGCCGTCCGGGCTGCCGCGGCAGGAGGACCTCGAATGGGCGGCCGAGGTGCTCAACCAGGCCGAGCGTCCGGCCATGCTCGTCGGGCAGGGCGCGCTGCACGCCAGGCAGGAGGTGCTGGCCGTGGCCGAGGCCCTGGGCGCGCCCGTGGTCAAGACGCTGCCGGGCAAGGCGGTCGTGCCGGACGACTCGCCGTACACGACCGGTGGGATCGGGCTGCTCGGCACCCGGCCGAGCGAGGAGTTGATGGACGACGCCGACGTGCTCTTCATGGTGGGCACGAACTTCCCGTACACCAAGTTCCTGCCGGAGCGGGCGCGGGTGGTGCAGTTCGAGGCGGAGCCGACCAGGGCGGGGGCGCGGATCGCGACGGACGTGCCGGTGGTGTGCGACGCGAAGGAGGGGCTGGCGGCGCTGCTGCCGCTGATCGCCCGCCGGGACGGAAGCGCTCATCTGGCGAAATATCAAAAGATGATGGCTAAGTGGCGCTCCGACATGGAGACGCTGGAGAACCCGGACAGGGACCCCATCGCGCCCCAGTACGCCATGTCCGTCATCGATGACCTCGCGGCCGACGACGCCATCCTGACCTGCGACAGCGGCACCATCGCCACGTGGGCGGCCAGGCACTGGACGATCCGCGACGGGCGCGAGTTCTACCTCTCGGGAACGCTGGCCACGATGGCTCCCGGCCTCCCGTACGCCATCGCGATGCAGCACGCCTTTCCCGGCCGCCAGGTCATCGCGTACGTCGGCGACGGCGGCTTCTCGATGCTGATGGCCGAGTTCCTGACCGCGGCCCAGCACCGGCTGCCGATCACGGTGGTCATCAACAACAACAACTCGCTCGGCCAGATTCTCTGGGAGCAGATGGTGCTCGGCTACCCAGAGCACGGCGTGCGCTACGCCGCGCCCGAGGCCGACTTCTCCGTCTGGGCGAGGTCGTGCGGCGGGTTCGGCGCGAAGGTCACCAAGTCGGGCGACGTGGCCCCGGCCATCAGGCAGGCGCTGGCCCACGACGGCCCGGCGCTGGTGGACGTGGACGTGAACCCGAACGAGCCGCCCATGCCGGGCAAGGTCTCCTACGAGCAGGCCAAGAGCTTCGCCCAGGCGTTCCTCAAGGGCCAGCCGCACAAGGCCGCCATCGCCACCACCCTGTTCAAGGACCGGATCCAGCGCCTGGACGGCTGACGCGGCGCGGCGGCGATCCCGGCCGCCGCGCTCAGCGGCGGCTCCGTCAGCCGGTGCGTCGTGCTCAGCGGCACCCCGCTGCACCTGGCCAGGTCGGTGCCGGAGGCGGGATGCTTCCCTCATGCGAACTCAGGTCGGGATCATCGGAGCCGGCCCCGCGGGCCTGCTCCTGTCTCATTTGCTGCACCTGCGCGGCATCTCCTCCGTGGTGCTGGAGAAGCGCAGCCGCGACCACGTCGAGCGGCGGGTCCGCGCCGGGGTGCTGGAGCAGGGCACGGTCGACACGCTGATCGAGGCGGGCGTCGGCGAGCGGATGTCGCGCGAGGGCCTGCCGCACCACGGCATCGAGCTCAGGTACGGCGGCGCCGGCCACCGCATCGCGTTCGAGAAGCTCGTCCCCGGCCGGTCGATCACCGTGTACGGGCAACAGGAGGTGGTCAAGGACCTCATCGCGGCCAGACTGTCGGCGGGCGGCGACGTGCGGTTCGAGGTCGAGGACGTGGCCGTGCACGGGCTGGAGTCGGAGCCCTGGCTGACGTTCGGCGGCGAACGGCTCGACTGCGACGTGATCGCCGGCTGCGACGGCTTCCACGGCGTGTCGAGGCCGGCCATCCCCGAGGGTGTTCTGGAGGTGTTCGAGCGGGAATACCCCTTCGCCTGGCTCGGCATCCTGGCCAGGGTGCCGCCGTCGTCCGAGGAGCTGATCTACACCAGGACCGAGCGCGGCTTCGCCCTGCACAGCATGCGCTCGCCCACTGTCAGCCGCTTCTACCTGCAGGTGCCGGCGGACGCGCGAGTGGAGCAGTGGCCGGACGAGCGGATCTGGGCGGAGTTGAAGGCTCGGCTGGAGAGCGTGCCCGGGTTCACGCTGGCGACCGGCGAGATCATGGAGAAGGGCGTCACGCCGATGCGCTCGTTCGTCGCCGAGCCCATGCAGTACGGGCGGCTCTACCTGGCCGGGGACGCCGCCCACATCGTGCCGCCGACCGGCGCCAAGGGGCTCAACCTGGCCGTGGCCGACGTCCGCGTGCTGACCGAGGCGCTGGCCGCCTACTTCGAACGCGGCTCCACCGACCTGCTCGACGGCTACTCGGCGGCGTGCCTCAAGCGGGTGTGGCGGGCGCAGCACTTCTCGTGGTGGATGACGACGCTGCTGCACACGTTCGAGGAGGACGACGCTTACGGGCGGCGGCTGCAGCTGTCGTACCTCGATTACGTGACCTCGTCGCAGACGGCGGCGACCACCCTGGCGGAGAACTACGTGGGCCTGCCGTGGGCCCCCTGACCTTGGAAGATGCTTTAAGGTTGATTGGTGGTCTTTGAGGATGGATGGGCGGTTTCGCCTTTTCGGTGGTTGATGAACGCGCTGGGCGAGGCGCAGCTCGACAGGATGGGCCGCGAGCCCGGACTGGTCGCCGCGGTTGACCAGCACGTCGCGGTGCTGCGTGACGCGATCCCGCTGGACCGCGAGACGCTGGGCGACTACCTGCTGGGCTTCATCGACGAGCTGCGCCAGCGCGGCTGGGTCCTCGGGGACGAGCCGGACGCGGCCGCGCTGCGGCTGACGGCGGTCTGCTGGCTGGCCCGCGAACGCGGCTTCCTGGAAGACGCCGGCCCCGCCTGATCGCGCGTACTGGGCCGACTCGGGCCCTGACCGCCGCGCGCCGGCCCCGCCTGATCGGGCCGAGCGGCCCGGTCGCACGAGGCCGGTGGCACGAGTCCGGTCGCACGAGTCCGGTCGTGTGGGGGGCCGGGGGTCAGCCGGGAGGCAGGTCGGACCGGGTGGCGCCGCCGCCGCCCTGGGTCGTGCGGGGCGTCGGCTCGCCGGTCATCGCCTGGGCGTCCTGGCGACCCCGCTGGTACGCCTCCGCGTGCGCCCTGGCCTGCGGGGCCTCCTGCTCGATCCGGCCCAGCCAGCGCTCCCAGCGCTGCTGCATCGGCCGTACGAGCCCGCCGCCGAAGCCGATCGCCGCGATCGCCCCGATGGTGGCGAGCACCGCGATCAGGACCGGAGTCGTGACGGTGGTGGCCACGCCGATCTGGTTGAGCGCGGCGATGATGCCCAGCGCCCAGATGAACACCGACACGGCGGTCGCCAGCCAGCGGCCGTAGGACAGCCCGCCCAGCATGCCGCCGACGATGTCGCTGACGGCCTTGGCCACTGCGCCCGCCACCACGATGATCACGATGGCGACGATGGCCTTGGGCAGCCACCCCACCACGGAGTTCAGCATCGCGGAGATCGGGTTGGGCCCGAAGACACTGAAGGCCAGCTGCAGGGTCACCAGCAGGATCGCGTAGAAGACGATCCTGGCGAGCAGGCTGCTCGCGTCGTACTTGCTGCGTTCCATCGCGCGCCGCACACCGCTGCGCTCCACGGCCCGGTCGAAGCCGACGCGCTCGAGGATCTTGTCGCAGATCTTTTCCAGAGCCTTGGCCACGATCCAGCCGATGATGAGGATCACCACGAACGCGATCAGTTTCGGGACGAACGTCGCTATCTGCCGGATTACGTCCTGGATGCCCTGGCCTATGTTGATGTCCACGGTTTCCTCCCCTGAGGAGCCAATGAAACGGCGCTACCCGTACAAAATCGGTATATGCACGCAGCGCCACCAAAAGCTCTCACAGGGCGACATTTCGCCCGGCGTTCAGCCGCTAGGATGATCGGCATGCATCGCAGCCGCCTCTACGCCCTCCTGATCGACACGCCCGCGCCCGAAGCCGCCGAGGCGTCGGCCTTCTGGGCGGCGGCCCTTGGCGCCACCGCCACCCCGCTGCCGTCGTACGAGCAGTTCACCTCGTTGCACGGCGCTGTGCCCGGTTTCGACGTAGCCGTCCAGGCGGTCGACGACGCGCCCCGGATGCACATCGACATCGAGACCGACGACGTCGAGGCCGAGGTCGCCCGCTTGGTCGCCCTCGGGGCGAAGGAGGTGGCGCAGTGGCAGGAGTGCCGCACCCTGCGCGCCCCCGGCGGCCACCTGCTCTGCGTGCTGCCCGTGGAGAGCGACCGGTTCGAGGCCGAGGCCAAGACCTGGCCGTAGCCTCAGACCGTCACAGACAGACAGCCTCAGAACATCACAGAGAGCCTCAAGAACGTCATTGACCCCTCGCCGTCTTCAGGTGGGCGGCCGCCGCCTGCTCCAGATGGACCAGGTCGGAGGCGACGGTGACGAAGGTGAAGCCCTCGGCCAGGCGCCGGGCGGCCTGGTCGCCGGAGACGTTGTGGATGCCGGCCGCGATGCCCGCGTCCTTGGCGGTCGTCCTGATCCTCTCCAGCGCGGCGTCGAACACGCCGGCGACGTCCGGGTCGTTCGGGAACCTGCCTCCGACGGCCAGGCACAGGTCGGAGGGGCCGACGTACACGCCGTCCAGGCCGGGCGTGGCGCAGATCGCCTCGAGGTTCGCCAGGCCATCGGGCGTCTCGATCATGGCCAGGACCAGCACGCTTTCGTCCGCCTCCGCCGGTGTGGGGCCGATCCTGAGCATCGAGCGCATCGGCCCGTACGAGCGGCGGCCCCCCGCCGGGTAGCGCGCGGCGGACACGGCGCGGGCCGCGTCCTCGGCCGTGTCGACCAGCGGGACGATCACGCCGCCCGCGCCGAAGTCCAGCGCCCTGCCGATGGCGGCGGGCTCGCCGGACTCGACGCGTACGATGCCCACCGAGCGGCCGCCCGCGTCCACGGCCATGAGATTGGCCAGCAGCCCCGCGTTCCCGATCAGGCCGTGCTGGGCGTCCAGCGCGACGTAGTCGTACCCGAGCCTGGCCAGGCGCTCGGTGGCGACGGGGGCGTCCAGCACCACCCAGTAGCCGACACACTGTTCCCGGTCGCGGATCTTCCTGGCGAGCTCGGCCGCGTTCATGGGCTGTCGATCTCCTCTGCGGGGATGCGTACGTGCTTGATGGCCTTGCGGTGGTAGGTGTAGTGCGACGTGCAGGCCGCCTTCCGCGGTCTGCGCGATCGAAGGGTACGACAGCTCCCGGTTGAGCCCGTCGCGCGAGTTGTTCGATGGATAGGACTGAGACATTCAGCCGTTCACTGAGCATCAGCGTTTCTCAGTTCGCGCGCCAGCGACGTGGTCAGCTTGTGGATCGCGTCCCGCCGCGAGGCCGCCACCCGGTGATGGGCGCGGTTACGGGCGGCGTCGGCCCGTTGCCACCGGCGTGAGGGGCGCTGGGCGGTGCGCCGGTCCGGGCCGGTTTTGCGCGAGACCGCCCGGGACAGGTGGCGCAGCCGCTTGGACGCCGTGGCCAGGTGGCGGGGGTTGGCGGCCGGGGGACGTCCGTCGGAGAACACCGCCAGGGTGGTGACGCCCAGGTCCACCCCGATCACGGCGTCGGGGCGGGCAGGCGTGGTGGTGGCGCGGTCGAGGTGCACCGACAGCGACACGAACCAGCGGCCCGCCTCCCGGCGCACCGTGGCCGAGGCGATCCGTGCGGTCCCGGCCTCGATCCGCCGGGCGAGTTCGCGGGTGGACTCGTGGGTCTTGATCCTACCCAGGCGGGGCAGGACCACGTGCGTGCGCCCGTCCAGGCGGATCGTGCCGGTGGTGAACCGTACCGACGGGGTGGTGGTGCGCTTGGAGCGGAAGCGGGGAAACCCTGGCACCGAGTGCGCCAGAGAGAACAACGATGATCACTGACAAGCACTGATAGAGCCTCCAGCAGTTATCAGCCCTCCGTGGAACAGGGGAATGTCGTTCTGGGGCAGGGAAACGTCCGCGTTACTTGGCAGTAACTGTGGCATAACTTGCGCGTTCCGTGCAATGCTTGAGGCGTGATTCACGCAGATGGACGGCGGTGGGAGGCGTCCCCGTGTTCGCCCTAGCCGACGACCTGTCAGGGGCGGCGGAGACGGCCGCCGCGCTCATGTCCCCGTCCCGCCCCGCGCTGATCACGCTCTCCCGCGCGCCGTCCGCCGCTGCGCCCGTGGTCGTGCTCGACCTGGACAGCCGGCACCACCCACAAGCCTTTGACCTGGTACGCGAGGCGCTCCGGCAGGCGCACGGCCACCGCCGCGTCTTCGTCAAGATCGATTCGCTGCTGCGCGGGAACGTGGCCGCCACCGTCGCGGCCTGCCTGGACGCCCCCGCCGTGCTTGTCACCGCCCTGCCGTCCGCCGGGCGCACGGTCGTCGGCGGCATCCCCTATGTACACGGAGTACGCCTGCGCGAAACGCGCACCTGGCATGCCGAATCCCGTCCCGCCCCCGATTCCGTCGCCGAGGCCCTGGGCGGGGTACCGTCGGCGCACGTGCCGCTCGCCGCCGTACGTACGGACGCCCTGGGAGCGGCGCTCGCGGCGGCGGCCGGCGCGGGGCGGGTGGCCGTGTGCGACGCGGAAACGGACGCCGACCTGGACGCCATCGTGGCCGCCGCCCTCGCGCGCGACGCCCGCCTCATCGGCGCGGGCGGCCTCGCCGCCGCCCTCGGCCGCGCCCTCGGCGACGCGACCCCCGCCAACGCGACCCTCGGCGACGCGACCCCCGCCAACGCGACCCCCGGCGACGCGACCCCCGGCGACGCGGGCTTCGCCGGTGCGGCCCCTGACCGTGAGGGCTTCGCCGGGGCTTCCGGTCTGCGGTCTTCGGGCTCCCGGCTGCTCATCGTGGTCGGCACCGCGGCGCCGGGAGCGGCCGAGCAGGTGAGGCTGCTCGTCGAGCACGGCGTACGGCCGGTGCCCATGGAGGCGGCGGACCCCGTGACCAAGGTCGCGGACCGCGTACGGGACGCGCTCGCCGCCGGTCCCACCGCGCTCACCGTGGCGGGACCCGCGCCACCCGGCCTCGCCCTGACGCTCGGCGAGGTCGTCCGTGCGGCGCTCGGGGAGACGTGCCCCGCCGACCTGATCCTGACCGGCGGCGAGACGGCGAGACGGGTGCTGGACGCGCTCAACGTACGTGAGCTGATCCCGTTGAGCCAGGTCCACCACGGCGCGGTCCACAGCCGCACCAGGCGAGGCGACTCCGTGATCACCAGGCCGGGCGGCTTCGGCGACCGGGACAGTCTCCTGCGCATGGCCGCGCGCCTCGAGCCCGGCCTCTTCACCACCGCCAGACAAGGAAGGCTGACATGAGCACCCCTCTGATCGCCCTCACCATGGGAGACGGCTCCGGCGTGGGCCCGGAGGTCGTCGTGGGCGCCCTGCTCGCCCCCGATACCTCCGCGTTCTGCCGCCCGGTCGTCATCGGTGACGCGGGACGCCTGCGCAAGGCCGCGGGTTTCCTGGGCGTACGGCCTGAGGTGGTCACCGTGACCGGGGTCGGCGAGGCCGTCTTCGAGCCGGGCCGGATCAACGTCATCGACCCCGGCCTGCTCCCCGAGGACCTGCCGTGGGGCCGGGTGTCGCCGGTCGCGGGGCACGCGGCGTACGAGTACGTGCGGCTGGCCGGCGAGCTGGCGATGTCCGGAGAGGTACGGGCGATCTGCACGGCCCCGCTGAACAAGGAGGCCCTGCACGCCGCCGGCCACGTCTACCCGGGTCACACCGAGCTGCTCGCCGACCTCACGGGCACGGCCGAGGTGTCGATGATGCTCTCCACACCCAGGGTCAAGGTCATCCACGTGACCACCCACGTCGGGCTCATCGACGCGGTCGCGCGGATCGAGCCTGGCCTGGTCGAGCGTACGATCCGGCGCGGCGAGGCGGCCATGCGCGGCTCGGGCGTCGTACGTCCCAAGATCGGCGTCTGCGGCATCAACCCGCACGCCGGCGAGAACGGCCTGTTCGGGTACGGCGAGGAGGAGGAGAAGATCGTTCCCGCGGTCGAGCGCCTGCGCGCCGAGGGCATGGACGTTCACGGGCCGCTCCCTGCCGACACCGCCTTCTTCCTCGCCGGCCGCGGCGACTACGACCTCATCGTGGCCATGTACCACGACCAGGGCCACGGCCCCGTCAAGATCCTCGGCCTGGAGTCGGGCGTCAACATCACCGTCGGCCTGCCCGTGATCAGGACCTCGGTCGACCACGGCACCGCGTTCGACATCGCGGGAAAGGGCGTCGCCGACGCGGGTAGCATGATCGAAGCCCTCCGTCAGGCGGCCGAGCTGTCGTCCGCGCAGGGCCTGTGACGGGAAGGGACCATCGATGGGCCGCGCAGCACAGGCACGCCGCGACGAGATTGTCCGCCTGGCCACCACCACCGGCCTGGCCAGTGTCGAGGAGCTGTCGGCCCAGCTGGGCGTGACCGCCTCCACCATCCGCCGCGACCTGGCCCACCTCAAGGCCGCGGGCCTGCTGGCCCGCACGTACGGCGGCGCCATGGCCGTGGTCACCCACCCCGAGGCGTCGCTGCGGCAGCGCATCGGGGAGGCGTTCGAGGCCAAGCGCGCCATCGCCGCCTGGGCCGCGTCCCAGATCCGCCCCGGCGAGACCATCCTGCTCGACTCCGGCTCGACCACCGGCGCGCTGGCCCACGAGCTCAGGCACGCCGTGGACCTGACGGTCGCCACCACGGGACTCAACGCCCTGCAGGAGCTGGCCGGAGCCACGGGCGTGCACGTCGAATGCCTCGGCGGCACGCTGCGCCACGTGAGCCAGGGCTTCGTCGGCCCGCTCGCGGAGGCGGCGCTGAGCCGGATGACGTTCGACCGCGTCTTCCTGGGAGCCGACGGAGTGACGGCGGAGGACGGCATCTGCGAGGCGAGCCTGCAGCAGACCAGGTTCAAGGAGCTGATGATGGACCGCTCCCGCCACGTCTACCTGCTGGTCCACGCCGCCAAGCTGGGGCGGCGCCCGTTCCACGCCTGGGCCCGCATGACCGACCCCTGGACCCTCGTCACCGACTCGGCCGCCACCCCCGAAGCCCTGGAGCCCTTCAAGTCCAGGAACGTCGAGACCATCGTCGTCGACCCCGCGCACGGATAGGCGGTCCGCACTCCCTCCGCGACGATGAGCCGCGCTATGTGGTTCGTGATGAACGTTACGGTGCATGGCCTTTGGGGTCTCTTGACGGTTTCGTAGTCCGATGCTTAGTTAGGCATGGCCTTCAATTTAGGTTAGGCAAACCTAACTATGCCGGAGGATGAGTGAATCAGGAAATCGCCCACCTGCAGGAGATCGGCGCACCACCGGTCCCGTCCGGGCTGGACGGGTGGCGCATCGCCGTGATCGAGCCGGGTACCGAGGGCGTCGTCCTCGTCTGCGACTGGATGAGCCGGCCGCACGTGGCCGCCCCGTGGGACCAGGCCTGGCCGTACGAGAAATGGGCGGAGGAGATCGCCGGGCAGATCGCGGGCGCGCACTCGCGACCTTGCCTGGCGTTCCTGGACGATCAGCCGGTCGCCTACCTGGAGCTCTACCGGGTGCTGCGGGACAGGCTGGCGCCGCTGTACCCCTACCGGTCGCACGACGTCGGCGTGCACATCGCCATCGGCGCGCGGGAGAACGTCGGCCGCGGCCTCGGCCGAGCCCTGCTGCGCGCGGTCGCGGCCGGGCTGTTCGAAGCGGAGAAGGAGTGCACGCGGATCGTGGCGGAGCCGAACGTGCGCAACGAGGCGTCGCTCCGGGCGTTCGCCGCCGCCGGATTCGTACGGGCGGGAGAGGTCACGATGCCGCACAAGACGGCCGCGTTGATGGTGTATCCGCGCTCTCAGGAGGACCTGCCCCAGTGGTGACGCCAGTGTTCGATCTCGTCGGGATCGGTTTCGGACCTTCCAATCTCGCCCTGGCCATCGCCCTCGCCGAGGAAGGGTCTCCCGCGCTGTCCACGGTCTTCCTGGAGAAGCAGGAGGCGTTCGGCTGGCACCGGGGGATGTTGATCGAGGGGACGACCATGCAGGTGTCCTTCCTCAAGGACCTGGTCACCATGCGCAACCCCGCCAGCCCGTACAGCTTCGTGAGCTACCTGCACGCGAAGGGCCGGCTGGCCGACTTCATCAACCAGAAGTCCATGTATCCCACGCGCGTGGAGTTCCACGACTACCTGGAGTGGGTCGCCGCCCGCTTCGAGCGCCAGGTGCGCTACGGCACGGAGGTCGTCACCATCCGCCCGGTGGAGGCCGACGGCGAGATCAGGGAGCTCGACATCGTCGTGCAGAGCGGCGACCTGACCACCTACCGCGCCCGCAATGTCGTGCTCGCCGCGGGGCTCCGTCCCGTCCTGCCCGCCGGTGTCGTCGCGGGGGAGCGGGTGTGGCACAGCCAGGAGCTGATGTGCCGGCTGCGCGACCTCCCCGAGCAGCGGCCGCACAGGTTCGTGGTGGTCGGCGCGGGCCAGAGCGCGGCCGAGGTGGTCGAGCATCTGCACAGCCGCTTTCCCGCCGCTCAGGTCTGCGCGGTCTTCTCCCGGTACGGCTTCAGCCCGGCCGACGACAGCCCCTTCGCCAACGGCGTCTTCGACCCCGCGGCCGTCGATCGTTTCTACGACGCTCCCCACGACGTCAAACGCATGATCATGGACTATCACGCGAACACCAACTACTCGGTCGTGGACCTCGGCCTGCTCCACGACCTGTACGGGCGCGCGTACCGGGAGAAGGTGACAGGGGTCGAGCGGCTACGTGTCATGAACCTGTCCCGGGCCGTGGGCCTGGAGACCCGCTCCGACGGCGTGAACGTCCACGTCGAGTCGCTGGCGACCGGTGAGGTGGAGGCGCTGCGCGCCGACGTGGTCGTCTACGCGACCGGGTACCGGCCGGTCGACCCGCTGGACCTGCTCGGCGCGGCCGGGCAGCTCTGCCTGCGCGACGAGCGCGGCGACCTGCTGGTCGGCCGCGACCACCGGGTGCGTACCGGGCCGGAGACGTCCTGTGGCATATACCTGCAGGGCGCCACCGAGCACACCCACGGCCTCACCTCCACGTTGCTCTCCACCACGGCCGTCAGGGCTGGAGAGATCGTGGACTCGCTCGCGTCCGCGGTCCTGGAGCCGGCCCGGTGACGCTCACCGAACTGATCGAGGCACAGGCGGCGGCGACTCCTGACGCGCCCGCCCTGCGTTTCGGAGACGTCACACTGACCTACGCGGAGCTGGACAGGGCCGCGTCGAACCTGGCCGTCCGGCTGCGCGAGCGCGGGGCGGGCCCCGAGCGGATCGTCGCGGTCGCGCTCGAGCGTTCGGCCGAGCTGGTCGTCGCACTGGTCGCGGTGCTGAAGACGGGAGCCGCCTACCTGCCCGTGGACCCCGATTATCCGGCGGAGCGGGCCACCTTCATGCTGGCGGACGCCGAGCCCGTGACGACGCTGCGCACCCTGACCCTCGACCTGGCCGGGCAGGCCGGGCCGGGCGTGCGGGTAGATCCGCGCAACCCGGCGTACGTGATCTACACGTCCGGCTCCACCGGGCGTCCCAAGGGGGTCGTGGTCTCGCACGAGGCCATCGTCAACCGGATCCGGTGGATGCAGGCGGAGTACGGTCTGACCGCCGAGGACCGCGTGCTGCAGAAGACGCCGTCCAGCTTCGACGTGTCGGTGTGGGAGTTCTTCTGGCCGTTGGTCACCGGCGCCACGCTGGTGGTGGCCGAGCCGGGCGGGCACCGTGACGCCGCCTACCTGGCCGCCCTGATCCAGCGGGAACGGGTCACGACCGTGCACTTCGTCCCCTCCATGCTCCGCGCGTTCCTGGCAGACCCCGACGCCACCGGCTGCACCGGTCTGCGCACGGTGATCTGCAGCGGCGAGGCGCTGCCGGCCGGCCTGGCCGCCGGCTTCCACGCGAGCCTGCCCGGGACGGGTCTGCACAATCTGTACGGTCCGACCGAGGCGGCGGTGGACGTGACGTTCTGGCCGTGCCGCCCGGGTGTGGAAGGGCCCGTGCCGATCGGCCGCCCGGTCTGGAACACCACGATCCACGTGCTGGACCAGAACCTGCGCCCGGCGTCGTACGGCGAGCTCTACATCGGCGGGGTGCAGGTGGCCCGCGGTTACCTGCGCAGGCCCGGCCTGACCGCGGAGCGGTTCGTGCCCGATCCGTTCGGCCCGCCGGGGGCGCGCATGTACCGGACCGGCGACCTGGCCCGCCGGAGACAGGACGGGGTCGTCGAGTACGCGGGCAGGGTCGACGACCAGATCAAGATCCGTGGCTTCCGCGTCGAGCCGGGGGAGGTCGAGGCGGCGCTGGCCGCTCATCCGGAGGTACGTCAGGCGGTCGTGGCGGCCAGGGAGGACCGTCCTGGCGTGCTCCGGCTGGTCGGCTACGTCGTCCCGGCCGGTGGTGGCCGCGTGGACCCGGCCGAGCTCCGCGAGCACGTCGCCGCCCGGTTGCCGGCCCACATGGTGCCCGCCGCGTTCGTCCACCTGGAATCGCCGCCGCTGACCGCCAACGGCAAGCTCGACCGCCGCGCGCTACCAGCCCCAGAAACGGAGCCCGCCTCGCCGACGGCAGCGGGCACAGGAAAGGCGGCCGGGGGCGCGGGGGAGAGCGTCACGCCGGGAGCCCGGCCGGGCGGAGTGCCGGGTGACGGCTTCTCGGAAGAGGCGGCGGATGAGCTCGTGGCGGCGGAGGAGACGCTGGCGCGGCTGTTCGCCGAGGTGCTCAGGTTGCCCTCGGTGAGCGGGACGGACGACTTCTTCGCCCTGGGCGGGGACAGCATCCTCGCGCTCCACCTGGTGGGCCGGGCCCGGCGGGCCGGGCTGGCCATCACCGCCCGTCAGGTGCTCGACCTGGGAACGGTCCGCGCTCTCGCGGCCGTCGCCGGGAAGGGGACGGCCGCCGAGTCGCGGGCGGCGGCGCTCGGCGCCGTCCCCGCCACACCGATCATGGGCTGGTTGCGCGAACGTGGCGAACAGATCGACCATTTCGCCCAGTCGATGACGCTCCGCCTGCCCAGGGACGTGGACGGCGACCGTCTCACCCTGGCCCTGCAGGCGGTGCTGGATCACCACGACCTGCTGCGCGCCCGCCTGAGCGCCGACGGGCTCGAGGTCCCACCACCCGGCACGGTGACCGCCGCGGCCCTGCTCCGCGAGGTGCCGGCCGGTGCGGCGTCCGGCAGCGAGGGGCCGGGCACCGTGCTGCCGGCCGTTGCGGCGGCCGACGGGGAGGGGCCGGGCACCGTGCCGGCGTCCGGCAACGAAGGGCCGGGCACTGTGCTGCCGGGCGAGGCCGTGGCCGCCGCGCGTGCCGGGCTGGCGCCGCGTGACGGTGTGATGGTGCGGGCCGTCTGGCTGAACGCGGGGCAGGGCGGGCAGAGCCTGCTCCACGTGGTGGCGCACCATCTCGTCGTGGACGGAGTGTCCTGGCGGGTGCTGGCCGAGGACCTGGCACAGGCCTACGAGAGCGGCACGCCCCTGGTCCGCTCCGCCTCCTTCAGAACCTGGGCCAGAGGCCTGCGCGCGCTCGATCACCGCGCCGAGCTGCCGTACTGGCGCGAGACACTGACCGGCGCCGCGGCCTGGGATCTGGATCCGCTGCTTGACACCACCGCGACCAGCGCACGCCTCACCCTGAGCGCACGGCTCGACGTGTCGCTCGACCTCGTGCTCGCCGCGCTGGCCGGGGCCGTGGCCGAGCATCGGGCGCGCCACGGCCGCCCGGGAGGTCACGAGCTCCTCGTCGACGTCGAGGGGCACGGGCGCGAGGACGTGGTGGCAGGCGCCGATCTGTCGCGCACGGTCGGCTGGTTCACCAGCATCTCCCCCGTACGCCTCGACAGTGGATCGGTCGACGGCGTCTCGCGCCGGCTTCGCGCCGTCCCGGGCAAGGGCGTCGGGTACGGCCTGCTCCGCTACCTCGCCCCCGACTCAGGCGCCGAGCTCGCCCGCCTGCCCAGGCCGCGGATCTGCGTCAACTACCTGGGCAGGTTCGCCGAAGACGGAGGCGACTGGGGCATGGTCCTCGACCAGGAAAGCTTCCTGGACCTGGCCGACCCAGGGCTTCCGCTCGCGCACGCCCTGACGATCGACGCCCACGTGGCGGAGGGGCCCGAGGGGGCACGCCTGGAGGCCACCTGGACGTGGGCGGCCCGGCTGCTGCCCGAATCGGTGATCCGCGAGCTGGCCGATCTGTGGCTCGACGCGCTCACGACCAGCACCCCTTCCGCCACCTTCCTGGTCGGGATCGATCAGGAAGAGCTCGACGAGTTCGAGGAGACTCTGGCTTGAAGAAGGTCCAGGACGTCTGGCCGCTCACGCCGCTCCAGGAGGGCCTGCTCTTCCACGCCCTCCACGGCGACGGCGACCCCTACACCGTCCACTCCACCCTTGACCTGCGCGGCCCGCTGGACTCCACGGAGCTGCGCGCCGCGGCGGAAACCCTGCTACGCCGCCACGACACCCTGCGCGCGGCCTTCCGCCGTCGCAGGAACGGTCAGCCGGTGCAGGTCATCGCCGGCCGCGCCCCCCTGAGCTGGCGTGAAGTCGACCTGACGGACGGGCCCGGCCACCGGGGCTCCGCCGCCGAGGTCATCGAGGAGGACCGGCGGACACCCTTCGACCTGGCGGCACCCCCGCTGCTGCGCTTCACCCTGGTCCGGCTGGCTCAGGAACGGCACCTCCTGCTCGTTGCCAACCACCACCTGGTGCTGGACGGCTGGTCACTGCACCTGCTGCTGGAGGAGCTGTTCGCGCTGTACGACGGTGCGGCCCCGCCGCCCGCGCCGCCGTACAGGGACTACCTGACCTGGCTGGCCGCGCGCGACGAGGCCGGCGCGCGGGCCGCATGGCGCGAGTACCTGGACGGGTTCGACGAGCCCACGCCGCTGGCGGGAGAGGCCGCCGGCGCGGTGCGCGAGGTGGTGGCCGAACTGCCGGCCGAGCCGACCGCGCGGCTCGCCGCCCTGGCCCGAGCCTCCAGGGCCACCATGAGCATGGTCGTGCAGACGGCATGGGCGCTCGTGCTCAACCTGCTCACCGGACGGGACGACGTGGTCTTCGGTACCACCGTCTCCGGCCGGCCGCCCGAGGTGCCGGGGTCCGAGCGGATGATCGGCCTGTTCATCAACACCGTTCCCGTACGAGTACGGCTGCGCCCCGGCCTGCCGGTCACCGACCACCTCGACCGGCTCAGGAACGCGCAGGCCGGCGTCGCCGACCACCAGCACGTCGGACTGGCCGACATCCAGCGCCTGGCGGGGTGCGGCGAGCTGTTCGACACGTTGGTGCTGTTCGAGAACCATCCGACCGGCGTGTCGGGCGCCGGTGGGCTGAGGGTCGCGGGGGCCGAGGAGCGCGACGCCACGCACTACCCGCTCACCGTCTCAGCGCGGCCGGGAGAACGGCTGCGCCTTGAGCTCTCCTACCGGGAGGGATCGGTGACCGGCGCCAGGGCGGAGCGGATCGCCGGGTACCTGGTCAGGGCGCTGGAGCAGTTGGCGGCCGGTTTCGACCGCCCGGTCGGGCTGCTGGACCTGCTGGAGGAGGGCGAGCGCAGCCAGGTGCTCCAGGAGTGGGCGGGCCCGGCGCGGCCCGCGCCCGAGCGCACGTTGCCCGAGATCTTCCTGGAACGGTGCGCGGCCACGCCTGACGAGGTGGCGGTCGTGGACCCGCTCGGGAACACGCTCACCTACGCCGAGCTGGATTCCAAGGCAGGCCGGCTGGCCAGGGCGCTCAGCGCGCGCGGCATCGGCCCGGAGGACGTGGTGGCGCTGGCCGTGCCGCGCGGCCTGGACACGGTCGTCGCCATCCTGGCGGTCTGGCAGGCCGGTGCCGCCTACCTGCCGATCGACCTGGGCTACCCGGCGGACAGGATCGCGCTCATGCTGGGCGACGCGCGGGCGGCCGCGGTGATCACGGACTCCGCGCACGCGCTTCCCCAGGAAGCCGGCGACCGGCTGCTCCTGCTGGACGACCCCGCGTCGTGGCCCGCCCCCGTCGGGAGGATCGGCGCGGGTGTGTCGCCGCCCGCCACCCGGGCCACTCTCCCGGGCGGCCGGCACGGGCCCGAAGCCGGGCACACGAATCGGCCGCTCCCCCGCCACCCGGCGTACGTGATCTACACCTCCGGCTCGACCGGCAGGCCCAAGGGCGTGGTGGTGCCCCACGCGGCGGTGGCCAACCTGCTGGCCGCGCACGAGACGGACGTGATCGCCGACGCCGTGGCGGCCGTGGGTGGGCGGCGGCTGCGGGTGGCGCACAGCGCCTCGTTCTCCTTCGACGCCTCCGTGGACCCGCTGCTGTGGATGCTCGCCGGTCACGAGCTCCACGTCCTCGACGACACCACCTACCAGGACCCCGAACTGCTCGCGGCGTACGTGGCCGGGCATCGGATCGACTACGTGGACGTGACGCCGTCGTACCTGGCCTCGCTGATCACCGCGCTGGAGGACGGCCCGCACCGTCCCGCGGTCGTCGCGGTCGGCGGAGAGGCGGTGCCGGGCCCGCTCTGGCGGCGACTGTGCACGATGGAGGGAATCGTCGCCCGCGACCTGTACGGCCCCACGGAGTGCACCGTGGACGCCTACCTACGCAGGCAGGACGGCAGCGCGGCCCCGGTGCCAGGCGTCCGGGTCCTCCTCCTTGACGGGAGGTTGCGCCCGGTGCCGCCCGGCGTCACGGGAGAGCTGTACCTCGCCGGCGCCGGGCTGGCCCGCGGCTACCTGAACCGTCCCGGCCTGACCGCGGAGCGGTTCGTGCCGTGCCCGTACGGACCCGCCGGTGCCCGCATGTACCGGACGGGAGATCTGGCCCGCTGGCACGACGGCGTGCTGGTGTTCGGCGGCCGGGCCGACGACCAGGTGAAGATCCGCGGCTTCCGCGTCGAGCCCGGCGAGATCGAATCCGCGCTCACCGCCCACCCGCTGGTCGCCCAGGCCGTGGTGACCGTGCGCGAGTCCGGGAGCGAACCCGACGCCCTGCGAGCGGAGCGAGCAATCGGAAAGAGTGCGTCGCGAAGCGGAGTGGAGGCCCGACGGAGGAGGGGCTCCGCGGAGGGAGTGAGGAGCGGTGAGCGACCCATGGGCAGGACCGGGGGGCGGCAGTTGGTCGCCTACGTCCGCGGCCGGGTGAGCGAACGGGAGCTGCGCGACCACGCGCGGGAGTCGCTCCCGAAACACCTGCTCCCTTCGCTGTACGTCCTCCTCGACGAGCTGCCCGTGCTGCCCAACGGGAAGGTCGACCGCCGCGCGCTCCCCGCCCCGGAACACACGACGACCGGCCGGGACCCGCGCGACCCTCTGGAGGAGCGGCTGTGCGCGCTCTTCGCCGAGATCCTCGGTGCCGAGCACGTGGGGATCGACGACGACTTCTTCCAGCTGGGCGGCCACTCGCTGCTCGCCGCCCGGCTGGTGAGCAGGATCAGGTCGGAGCTCGGCGCGTCGGCGGACGTCCGTACGCTGTTCGACGCGCCCACCGTCGCCAGGCTGAGCGGCCGCCTCGGCGCCGCCGCCGACCGGCCTGCACTGGTCCCCAGGGATCGCCAGGAACGGTTGCCGCTCTCCTACGCCCAGCGCCGCCTGTGGTTCCAGCACCGGCTGGACGGCGGCTCCGTCACCTACAACATGCCCTTCGCCCTCCGGCTCGGCGAACACCTGGAAGCCGGCGCGCTCGAGCGGGCCCTGGGCGACGTGGTGGCCAGGCACGAGGTCCTGCGTACGGTGTTCGGCGAGGCGGACGGGGAGCCGTACCAGAGGATCCTCGATCAGGTGAGCCCGGTCGTCGAGGCGGGGCCGCCCGACCTCGCCCACGTCTTCGACCTGGCCGGTGAGCCTCCACTGCGCGCCTGGCTGTGGGAGGACCGGCTCACGCTGCTCCTCCACCACATCGCGGGGGACGAGTGGTCGATGCGGCCGCTCGTGTCCGACCTGACAACCGCCTGTCGAGCACGCGCGTCGGGCGGCGCGCCGCAGTGGCCGCCGCTGCCCGTGCAGTACGCCGACTACACGCTCTGGCAGCGCGACCTCCTGGGCGACCGCGACGACCCGGCGAGCCGGCTGTCCAGGGAGCTCGCCCACTGGCGCCAGACGCTCGACGCCCTCCCGCCGGAGCTTCCGCTGCCCGTGGACCGGCCCTTCCCCGACCAGGCCGGCCGGAGCGGCGCCACGATCGGCTTCGACCTGCCGGAGGCCGCGGTGGCGGCGCTGGCCCGCCGTGGCGGATGCACCTCGTTCATGGTGCTGCACGCGGCGGTCGCGGCGTTGCTGACCAGACTGGGCGCCGGCACCGACCTCCCCATCGGCACCCCCGTCGCGGGACGCTCCGACGAGGCGCTGACCGACCTGGTCGGCTTCTTCGTCAACACGGTCGTCCTGCGTACCGACACCGGCGGCGACCCCACCTTCACCGAACTCCTCGACCGCGTCCGCCGGATCGACCTGACCGCCTTCGACCATGCCGAGCTCCCCTTCGACCTGCTGGTGGAGGAGCTACGCCCGGTTCGCGTGCCCGGCCGTCACCCGCTGTTCCAGGTGATGGTCGCCTACCAGCACGACTCCGGCCTGCCCGTCGAGGAGATCGAGCTGGCCGTGGCCAAGTTCGACCTGACGTTCGCGTTCACCCCGGACGGCGGGCAGCTCGAGTTCCGCACCGACCTGTTCGACGCGGCCACCGCGGAAGGGCTCGCCGCCCGCCTGGTCCAGCTGATCGAGCAGGCGGCCGCCCATCCCGACCGGCCCCTCACGGACCTCGTGGTCGCGCCGATGCGCGAGCCCGTCGTCCGCGGTGTTCCCGGCGCCGCACCGGCGGGCGCGGCGGGACCACGCACGGAGGCCGAGCGGATCCTGTGCCGCCTGTTCGCCGAGGTGCTCGGGCACGGCGAGGTGGGAGTCGACGACGACTTCTTCCTGCTGGGCGGGCACTCGCTGCTCGCCGTGCGGCTGGCCGCCAGGATCAGGTCGGACATGGACGCCGAGGCGTCACTCGGCGACATCTTCGCCGCGCCGACCGTCGCCGGGCTCGCCGGGCGTCTCGGTACGAGGGACCGGCCCGCGCTGGTCACGATGCCGCGCCCCGCGCGCCCGCCGCTCTCCCACGCGCAGCGGCGGCTGTGGTTCCTGCACCGGCTCGACCGGTCCGCCGCCTACACCATGCCGTTGATCCTGCGCCTGCGGGAGCCACTCGACGCCGGGGCGCTGCGGCAGGCTCTCGGCGACGTGACGGCCAGGCACGAGGTGTTGCGGACGCTGTACGCCGAGGAGGACGGCGAGCCGTACCAGGTGATCCGCGACCGGGTGAGCCTGACCGTCGAGACAGGGCCGGCGGATCTCGGGCACGTCTTCGACCTGGCCGCCGAGCCGCCGCTGCGGGTGTGGCTGGAGGACGAGCGGCTCACGCTGGTCATGCACCACATCGCCTGCGACGAATGGTCGCTGGAACCGCTCCTGGCCGACCTGGCCGTCGCCTACCGAGCGCGCGTGTCGGGCCGGGCGCCGGAGTGGGAGCCGCTGCCCGTGCAGTACGCCGACTACGCGCTCTGGCAGCACCAGGCCATGGGCGACCTCGTGGACCGGCAACTCGGCTACTGGACGGCCGCGCTCACCGAACTGCCCGAGCGGCTGGAGCTGCCCGCATGGACGGGGGACCGTGGCGCCGCCTCGGCCCGCCTCCCTTCGGAGACGCGTCAAGCACTGGCAGAGCTGGCCCTGCGCGGTGGCGCGACGATGTTCATGGTGGTGCACGCGGCGGTGGCGGCGTTGCTGACCAGGCTGGGCGCGGGCACCGACCTCCCCATCGGGACCCCGGTCGCCGGACGTCCCGACGCGGCGCTGACCGATCTGGTCGGCTTCTTCGTCAACACCGTCGTCCTGCGTACCGACACCGGCGGAGATCCCACGTTCACCGAACTCCTCGACCGCGTCCGCCAGGGCGACCTGGCCGCGTTCGACCACGCCGACGCGCCCTTCGACCAGGTGGTCGAGGCGGTCAACCCCGATCGCGGCAGCGGCGACAATCCGCTGTTCCAGGTGGCGGTCGCCTACCATCCGGCCACCAGGGCGATCTTCGACGCCACCGAGGAGCCCGCGCCGCCCGGCCCGGCCAAGTTCGACCTCGCCGTCACCTTCACGGAACGCGGCGACACGCTGGAGCTCCTCGTCGAGCACCGGCACGGCGCGGCCGATCGGTTCGCCGACCGGCTGGTCCCGCTGCTGACCCAGCTGGCCGGCGACCCAGGCGGACGGCTGAGCGAGCACCCGATCCTCTCCCCGGACGAACGGCGCACCATCCTCACCACGTGGAACGACACCGGCGCCGCCGAGCCGTACCTGACGCTGCCGGAGCTGTTCGAGGCCCAGGTCAGAGCCACACCCGACGCGGTGGCGGCCGTGTGCGAGAACGACTCGCTCACCTACGCGCAGCTGGACGCGCGGGCCGAGCGGCTGGCCGCGTCGCTCGCCGGGCACGGCGCGGGGCCCGAGCGAATCGTGGCGATCGCGTTGCCGCGCGACCTGCGGATGGTGGTCGGCGTGCTGGCCGTGGCCAAGGCGGGCGCCGCCTACCTGCCGATCGACCCCGCCCACCCCGCCGACCGCATCGCGTCGACGCTCGAGGACGCGCGGCCCGCGCTGCTGCTGGCCACCAGGGAGACGGCGGGCCACGTGCCCATGACGCCACTGCTGCTGGACGACCTGCCAGAAGCCGGCACCGCGGTCCCCGTACGGCCGGGACCGCGCCACCCGGTGTACGTCATCTACACCTCGGGATCGACTGGCAGGCCCAAGGGCGTCGTCGTGGAGCACGCGGGTGTGCGCGCGCTCGTGGACACGGCCGCCCGGCGCTTCGGCGTCGGTCCAGGCAGCCGGGTTCTGCACTTCGCCTCGATCAGCTTCGACGTGGCGTTCTGGGAGCTGACCATGGCGCTGTGCACCGGTGCCACGCTCGTGGTCGTGCCCGCGGAGCGGCGCGTCGCGGGACCCGAGCTGACCGGCTACGCCACCGAACACGGCGTCACCCACCTGGCCCTGCCACCCGCGCTGCTGTCCGCGCTGCCGGAGGACTGCACCCTGCCGGAAGGCTCCACCCTGCTGGTGGGCACCGAGACGGTGACTCCGGAACTGGTGAGACGCTGGGCCGCAAGACACCGGGTCTTCGACGCCTACGGGCCGACGGAGGCGATGGTGAACTCCACGCTGTGGGCGGCGGACGGCGACCTCGGCACCCTGGCCGGCGTGCCCATCGGTCACCCCGACGTGGGCAAGCGCGTCTACATCCTGGACCGCGCGCTGTGCCCGGTGCCGCCCGGCGTCGTCGGCGAGCTGTACGTGGCGGGCGCCGGGCTGGCCCGCGGCTACCTCGACCGGCCCGGCCTGACCAGCGAGCGTTTCGTGCCCGATCCCCACGGGCCGCCGGGCACCCGCATGTACCGCACCGGCGACCTGGCCAGATGGCGCGACGACGGCGCGGTGGAGTTCGCCGGCCGGGCGGACGGCCAGATCAAGATCCGCGGCTTCCGCATCGAGCCAGGCGAGATCGAGTCCGTGCTGGCGAGTTGCCCAGGCGTGCGCGAGGTCGCCGTGCTCGCGCGGGAGGACCGGCCGGGGGACCGGCGCCTCGTGGCCTACGTGGCGGGTGCGGAAACCGACCCGGCGACGCTGCGCGCCCACGCCGCGGCCAGACTGCCCGGCTACATGGTGCCCGCCGCGTTCGTCACGCTCTACACCATGCCGCTGATGATCAACGGCAAGGTGGACAGGAAGGCGCTGCCCGCGCCCGGCGGCCCGGCCGGCCGGTCGAGGGCTCCTCGCACGGCCACGGAGCGGACGCTGTGCCAGATCCTGGCCGAGGTGCTCGGCGCCGAGTCCGTCGGCATCGACGACAACTTCTTCCACCTGGGTGGTCACTCGCTGCTGGCGGTCAAGGTGATCGCTCGCGTACGGGCCAGGCTGGGCGCCGAGATGTCGTTGCGTGCCCTGTTCGACACGCCCACGGCCGCCGGCCTGGCCACCACTCTCACGGCTTCCGCGGATGCTCCCGCCCTGGCGCCCGCGACGCGTCCTGCCCGGGTGCCGCTGTCCTCCGCCCAGCTCCGGTTGTGGTTCCTGCAGGCGCTCGAAGGGCCGTCGGCCACCTACAACGTGCCGCTGACCGTACGGTTGCCGGGCTCGCCCGGCCTCGCCGTGCTCGCGGCGGCGCTGGGAGACGTGGTCCAGCGGCACGAGGCGCTGCGCACGGTCTTCCACGAGGAGGGCGGCACTCCGTACCAGGTGGTTCTCGAGACGGCGGACCCGGTCGTCGAGATCGGGCCCGCGGACCTGGGTCACGCCTTCGATCTGGCCGCCGAGCCGCCGATTCGCGCCTGGCTGCACGAGGGGCGGTGCACGCTGCTCATGCATCACATCGCCTGCGACGAGTGGTCGGCCGGGCCGCTGCTCGCCGACCTCTCGACCGCCGTGCGCGCGCGAGCGGCGGGGCGGGCGCCGGAGTTCGCGCCGCTGCCCGTGCAGGTCGCCGACCACGCCCTCTGGGAACGGGACCGGCTCGATGCCCTCCTGCCGGCGCAGCTTTCGTACTGGACGCGGGCTCTCGCCGGATCCCCCGAGCGAATCTCGCTGCCCCCGGCCGGGCGGGGAGGCGCGGTCGTCAGGCAGGTGCCCGTGCGGAGCGCGCTGGCGGCACTCGCCGTCCGCTCGGGCACGAGCATGTTCATGGTGCTGCACGCGGCGGTGGCGGCGTTGCTGACCAGGCTGGGCGCGGGCACCGATCTCCCCATCGGGACGCCGGTCGCGGGGCGTCCTGACGAGGCGCTGGCCGACGTGGTCGGCTTCTTCGTCAACACCGTGGTCCTGCGCGTGGACACCGGCGGCGATCCCGGGTTCGCCGAGTTGCTCGA
The DNA here is from genome assembly GCF_015645445.1 of Nonomuraea cypriaca. Taxonomy (GTDB): domain Bacteria; phylum Actinomycetota; class Actinomycetes; order Streptosporangiales; family Streptosporangiaceae; genus Nonomuraea; species Nonomuraea cypriaca. The sequence continues at coordinate 43,683 of NZ_JADOGI010000070.1, forward strand.
ACGGGTACGCGAAGCCGACCTGGCCGCGTTCGAGCACGCCGACGCGCCCTTCGAACGGGTGGTGGAGGCACTCAACCCCGACCGCTCGACGGCCGGGAACCCGCTCTTCCAGGTCATGGTGGCCTACCAGCGGACCACGCCGGAGCCGCTGGAGGTCATGCCGGAGCCCGGCGCGCCGGCCCCGAAGTTCGACCTGGCCTTCGCCTTCACCGAGACAGGGAACGACCTGGAACTCGCGATCGAGCACCGTTTCGAGCAGGCCACGGCGGAGCGGATCGCCGACGGCCTGCTCCAGGTGCTTGAGCAGGTCGCGCAGGCACCGGGACGGCCGATCGGCGAGCTGGACCTGCCCGCTCCCGGCGGCTTCGCCACACGCGGACCGGCCAGGCGCGTCACGTCCGAGCGCCGGGAGCCGGACGGCCCGGTCGAGGAGCGGCTGCTGGCGATCTTCGAGGATGTCCTCGGGGTGAGCGGCATCGGCGTCGGCGACGAGTTCTTCCACCTCGGCGGGCACTCGCTGCTGGCCGTTCGCCTGATCAGCAGGATCAGGGCGGAACTCGGCGGGACGGTCACGATCAGGGACGTCTTCGACGCCCCCACCGTCGCGACGCTCGCCGGCCGGCTCGACCCCTCACCCGGGCGGGCCATGCCAGCGCTGATCCCCCAGCCACGTGGGCGGCGGATCCCGCTGTCCTCCGCTCAGCGGCGACTGTGGTTCCTGCACACCCTCGAAGGGCCCTCGGCCACCTACAACGTGCCACTGGCCGTACGGCTTCACGGCCCGCTCGTCCCGGACGCGCTCCGCGCGGCCCTGGCCGACGTCGTGGCCAGGCACGAGGTGCTCAGAACGCTGATCGCCGAGGACGACTCCGGGCCGTACCAGCTCATCCTCGACCCGGCCGAGGCGGGTGCGCGGCTCGCGTTCGACCCTGGGCCCGGCCGTCCGGGCCACGTCTTCCACCTGGCCGGCGAGCTGCCGATACGGGCCTGGCTGCACGCCGAGCGGCCCGGGGAGCACCGGCTGCTCCTCCTGCTCCACCACATCGCCGGCGACGAGTGGTCGGCCGGCCCGCTCTGGGCCGACCTGGCCGCCGCCTACCGGGCGCGCGTGGCGGGCCGCGCGCCGGAGTGGGAACCGCTGCCCGTGCAGTACGCCGACTACGCCATCTGGCAGCAGGAGAACCAGGAGCAGGACCAGATCACCTTCTGGCGGCGAACCCTCGACGGACTCCCCGCGCACCCCCGGCTCCCGCACGACCTGCCCCGCCCACCCGTGA
>NZ_JADOGI010000071.1 GCF_015645445.1 Nonomuraea cypriaca
ACATCCGCCTCTTCGCCCTGCCGGCGGACGAAGACTGACCCGTGGTGGCGGACTTCGTGCTCGAGGTTGCCGGAGAGCTCGGCCTGACAGTGCTGCGGGCAGGGGGCCGGCGGTTCGTTCGGGGCGTTTCATGTGCGTACGAAAGCCCTCCGGTCTCTGAGGTGGGCGGCCGGGGCTGGTCGACGGCGGCGGTCAGCGGCGGCGGAGGCGGGCGTCGAAGGAGTCGCGGAGGCCGTCGCCGATGAAGTTGAAGCCGATCACGATCAGGACGATGGCCAGGCCAGGCGGATAGATCAGCCACCAGTAGTCGCTGTAGACGTAGTCCACCCCGTCGGTGAGCATGCCGCCCCAGTCCGTCGTGGGGGGCGCGAGACCGAGCCCGAGGAAGCTCAGGTACGCCAGGTAGATGATGGCGTCGGCGACCTGGAAGCTGGCGCTGACCACGATCGTGCCCAGCGATCCAGGCAGGATGTGCCGGCTGACCGCCCACCAGCGGCCGCCGCCCATGAGCCGCACCGCCTGTACGTACTCGCGCACCCGCAGGCTCAGCGAGTCGCCGCGTACCAGCCGGGCGGGCACCAGCCAGGAGATCAGCGCGATGAGGATGACCAGCGACCACACGGTGGGCCGCCAGATGGCCGCGATGACCAGCAGCAGGAAGATCGCCGGGACCGCCAGCAGCGCGTCCACGACCCGCATCATGAGCGAGTCGATCGCGCCGCCGAAGAAGCCCGCGACGGCCCCCCACAGGGCGCCGATCACCGTGCCGAGCAGTCCCGCGCCCACGCCCACGATGAGCGAGGTCTGTCCGGCGGCCATGAGCCTGCCGAGCTGGTCGTATCCTGCCTGGTCGGTGCCGAGCGGGTGGCCGGGCGAGCCGGGCGGCAGCTCGACGGAGTTCAGGTCGGTGTGCACCTGGTCGGTCTGGTAGAACAGCGGGCCGACGAAGCTGAACACGATCAGCCCGATGACGATGACCAGTCCGAGCACGGCGAGCCTGTTGTCCAGGAAGGTACGCAGGCCGAGCCGGAAGTTGCCGGGGCTGCGAGCGATGTCGGTGGTCATGCGCCGGCGTACCTCACTCGTGGATCAAGAAGGGCGTAGGCGAGGTCGGCCAGCAGGGAGCCGATGGCCGTGGCCGCGGCGATCACCAGGACGATGCCGAGCAGGATCGGGTAGTCCCTGTTCTGCGCCGCCTCCCAGAACAGCAGGCCCATGCCCGGATAGTTGAACGTCGCCTCGGTGATCAGCGAGCCGCCGAACAGGAACGGCACGTACAGGCCGAGGAGTGTGACCACGGGACGCAGCGCGTTGGGCAGGACATGCCGGCCGATCACGCGCCGCGACAGCGCGCCCTTGGCACGGGCCGTGCGTACGTAGTCCTCGCCCAGGTTGTCCAGCGTGGCGGATCTGGCGTACCTGCTGAAGGCGGCCACGGTCAGCAGCGCCAGCGTCGCCACCGGCAGGATGAGCCCGTCGGACTGCGCGAAGATCTCCCCGAGCGTGGACCCCTGCGGCGCCTGCGGCGGCACCAGGTCCAGCGTCTGCGAGAAGACGATGATCAGCAGCATGCCGAGCAGGAACACCGGCATCGCGTAGACCACGAACACCACGCCGGTGAGGAGGTAGTCCACGGGCTTGTTGCGGCGTACGGCCTGCAGCGTCCCGAGCGGCACCGTGATCAGCAATCCGACCAGCGTGGACAGCACGGTCAGCGACAGAGTCTTGGGCAGCCGCTCGCCGATCAGCGCGAGCACGTCCTGGTTGAGCCGGTACGAGTAGCCGAAATCGCCCCGCAGGAGCCCGCCGGCCCAGCTGAGGTAATGGATGACGATCGGCTGGTCGAAGCCCTGCTCACGGTTGAACTCCAGCACCTGCTCGGCCGTCGCCGACGGCCCCAGGATCGCCCGCGCGGGCCCGCCGGGCAGCAGCCGCAACAGCACGAAGACGATGGCCGACACGATGAGCACGACGATGATCGCCTGGCCGGCACGCCGCAGCAGGTAACCCGTCACCCGTCCGCCCAGCGCTCGACGACCTCGGCCAGCACCGACAGCGGCAGCGCGCCGTGGCTGAGGATCTCGGCGTGGAAGTCGCGCAGGTCGAACGCCGAAGGGCCGAGTTTGGACTCGGCCATGGAACGCAGCCGCCTGATCTCCAGCCTGCCCAGCATGTAACCGAGCGCCTGGCCCGGCCAGCTGATGTAGCGGTCGATCTCGTTCTCGACGTTCTTGGGGGTCAGGGCGCTGTGGTCGTACATGTAGGTGACGGCGCGGTCGCGGCTCCAGCCCATCGCGTGCATGCCGGTGTCGACGACCAGCCGGCACGCGCGCCAGAAGTCGAAGGAGATCATGCCGAGCCGCGACACGTCGGACGTGTACAGGCCCATCTCGTCGGCCAGCCGCTCGGTGTAGAGCGCCCAGCCCTCGGTGAAGGCCGTGACCCGCGCGTGGCGGCGGAAGTCGGACTGCTCGGCCAGCTCCTGTGACAGCGCGAGCTGGGTGTGGTGTCCAGGCGCGGACTCGTGGAAGGCCAGCGCCTCCGCCTCGAACCTGAACCGGGTCTCGGGTTTGTAGGTGTTGACCCAGTAGGTGCCTGGGCGGGCGCCGTCGCCGCTGGGCCACTGGTAGTAGCCGAGCAGGCCGTTCGGGGCCTCGTACGGTGACATCGGCCGCACCTGGCAGGCCACCTCGGGCAGTCGCCCCACCCAGGCGGGCAGCGCCTCCTGTGCCCTGGTCAGCGCGGTGCGCGCGGCGGCGAGTACGTCCTCGGCGGAGGTGAAGCGCAGGCTCTCGTCCTCGCGCAGGCGGCGGGTGATCTCGGTGAAGTCGGCGGTGCCGAGCGTGCGCCCACCCAGCTCGCGCATCTCCTCGACGAGCTCGGCCACCAGGTCGAGGCCGGTGCGGTGGATGTCCTCGACGCTCCGGTCCGTCGTGGTGTGCATGGCGGCGAGCCGCTGGTAGAGCTCCACGCCGCCGGGCAGGTGCGCGATGCCGGGGTGGTCGTCGTCGCGCGACTCGGGCGCGACCTGGTCGAGCAGGTGGCGGCGGTAGCCGGCGATGGCGGGGCGCACCTCGTCCCGTACGACGCCGACCAGCCGGTCGCGCCACGAGCTCGACGTGCCAGGCGGCTCCTGCACGCCCACCAGCGGGTCGTCGGCGATGGGCGCCTCCAGCTGCGCGGCGAGCTGATCGGCCAGGTTGCGCACGAGCCTGCCCACCGGCCGCCGGCCCGCCGCCGCTCCGGCGGCGAGCCGCTCGGTGAGCAGGCCGAGCCAGTCCGGTACGCCGGCGCACCTGCGCAGGTACGCCTCCGCGTCGTCCGGGGTCTTCAATTGGGCCTTGGCGAAGCCGACCAGGACCACCGCGCCCACGCCTGTGCTCGCCATGGTGGCGACCGTGTAGTCCTCGGCCCTGGCCTCCAGCGCCAGGAGCTGGTCCGCGGTCTGGCGCAGCAGCAGCGCGTGGGTGATGCGCCGCTCGGGGTCCAGGGCGGCGGGCGGGACCTGGCCCGCCCGCTCCTGGACGCTCATGAGCTTGGCGCGGGTGCGCGCGACGCCCTCGTCGCTGGGGTCGGGCAACTCGCCGATGTACTCGGCGTGGCCGAGCTGGGAGGCGTACAGCGGCTGGGTGGAGAGCTGGAGGCGGAACAGCTCCTCGGCGAGGGTGTCCACCTGGATGTGGTCGTCGGTCATCTATTTCTTCCAGTTCCAGAGCTCGGGAGTGACGCCGCTGTACGGGTTCTGCCCGTCGGCGCCCTGAAGGCCGTTGCGGACCATGGAGAGCTGGTACGAGGGATTGGGTACCCACAGCACGGGCACCTGCTGGGCGAGGTACTCCTCAAATGCCTTGAGCTCCTCCGGGCCGCCGGTGATCGACGCCTCGATGAGCTCGTCCGCCTTCGGGTCGGAGTAGTGCCCGGCGTTGCTCGAACCGGTGGAGTGGAACAACTGCTCGCCCGTCGGGTAGGGCTGCACGTTGCTCCCGCCGCCCCACACGGCCGTCTGCCACGGGCAGCCGTCCGGCTTCTCCCTGGTGCAGGGCGCGAACGCCTCGGTGATGATCTGCGCGAACGGCGTGGGCTGGACCTGGAAGGCGATGCCCGCCTTCTGCTGGAACACCGACTGCTGCGACTGCATCTCCAGCAGCACCGGCCTGCGGTTGCTGGTGACGATGGCCTCGAAGGCCAGCGGCGTGCCCGCCTCGATGCCCTCGCCGCACTGGCCGGGCCCGGTGCCGGGGCTCTTGCACGTGGTCTGTCCGCCTGGCTTGACGTCCCAGCCGTTGTCCCGCAGCAGCGTGACCGCCTTGTTCTCGTCGTAAGGGAACGGCGCGTTCTTGACCGTGGCGTACGGGTTGGCCGGCTCAAGCGGGATCGGCCCGTACTGCTGGGCGCCCTGGCCGTTGAACACCTTGTCGATGATGAGCGGCTGGTCGATCAGCGACTGCATGGCCTGGCGGATGTAGGTCTGCCTGACCAGCGGGCCCGTCTCGGGGTTGTTGTAGTTGAGCGCCAGGTAGTTGACCGTCCAGTTCCTCCACGGCACGAAGGTGTAGCCGTCCTTCTCCAGCCGCTCGCGCTGGTTGAGGTTCTTGAACGGCAGCGGGCCGACGTCGATGTCGCCGGCCACCAGGGCGTTGAACGCGGCGTCCTCGGTGGTGAACGGCACCTGCTCGAACCGCTTGACCGTCGGCTTGGCCGGCCCCGTGTACGCGTTGTTGGGCACGAACGTGATGTGGCCGTCGGTGGTGTACTTGCTCAGCGTCCACGGCCCGCTCACCGTCTTCCACAGCGGGTTGGTGGCGTACTCGGCGGGCTTCTTGGACTCCTCCATGAGCCGGTCGAGCACGGCCTTCGCGCCCGCCTCCGTGCGGTCGTCGTCGCCGTTGCCCCACGCGTGGTGCGGCAGCGGGACGATGAGGCTGAGCTGGTTGCCGGTGAACCAGTCCGCCGAGACGGGCTCGGTCAGCGTCAGCTTGAACGTCTTGTCGTCGACGGCCTCGAACGTGTCGATGTTGTCGGGGATGTTGCCCTTGACGTATCCGGACCAGCGGGTCGGGTTGTGCTTGATCAGGTTGATCCAGAACTCGACGTCACGGCTGGTGATGGGCTTGCCGTCGGACCAGTTGTAGTCGTGCAGTTTGACCGTGACGCTGCGCTTGTCGTCGGCGTACGCGGGCTCCTCGGCCAGGGCCAGCCGCTCGTCGAGCGTCGGCTCGGCGCCGTTGCCCCGCCAGAACAGCGGGCGCCACATCAGGAACGAGAACTGCATCGTGTTGGGCGACCCGTTGTGGCCGGGGTCGGTGATGGGCAGGATCCAGTTCGGTACGACGCCGGGGAACTCGGCGAAGCGGATCACATCGCGATCGATGTCATCGCCCTGGGCGCCGCTTCCCGACCCGGAGCACGCGGTGAGCCCGGCCGCGAGTACGGCGGTCAGGACTATGCGGGCACTTCGTCGGAAACGCATGTCACGAGACGCTAGCGATGCGGTTTCACCGGCCGGGAGAAACAGTTGCTCAAGAAATTCGCCCGGTCTCTGAACATTTGTGGAGCGATGTCCGCTCTAGTGTGAGTTGTTCTGAGGTGGGAGGAGACCGGGTTGGCCGCGTTGCTCGAGATCGAGGACCTGCACACGCACATTCACCGGCGCGACGACTCCGTGCACGCCGTCGACGGCGTGTCGCTGTCGGTCGGGCGCGGCGAGACCCTCGGGATCGTCGGTGAGTCCGGCTGCGGCAAGACCATGACCGCGCTGTCGGTCATGGGGCTGCTCCCGCCTGGCGGCGAGATCACCGCGGGGCGGATCACGTTCGACGGGCAGGAGCTTACCGGGCTCGGCGAGCGCGAGTTGGCCGGGCTGCGCGCGGACCGGATCGCCATGGTGTTCCAGGACCCGCTGTCGTCGCTGAACCCGTCCATGACGGTCGGCCACCAGATCGCCGAGACGTTCTGGCTGCACCGCGACGTGTCGTGGGCGCGGGCGCGCGAGCGCGCGGCCGAGATGCTCGATCTGGTGGGCATCCCGGGGGCGCGTGGGCGGGCCGGCGACTACCCGCACCAGTTCTCCGGTGGCATGCGCCAGCGGGTGATGATCGCCATGGCGCTGGCCTGCGAGCCCGACCTGCTGATCGCCGACGAGCCCACCACCGCGCTCGACGTCACCACGCAGCGGGAGATCCTGGAGCTCTTCGACGAGCTGCGGGACCGCTTCCACATGGCGATGATCCTGGTCACGCACGATCTCGGCGTCATCGCGGGCCGCGCGGACCGGGTCGCCGTCATGTACGCGGGGCGCCTGGTGGAGTCCGCCACCACCGCGGAGTTGTTCGCGCGGCCCCGGCACCGTTACACCGAGGCGCTGTTCAAGGCGGTGCCCGACGGCGGGCGGCGCGCGGACGGGCCGCTGGAGAACATCCCCGGCCTGCCGCCCGACCTGGCGAGGTCGCTGACCGGGTGCAGGTTCGCGGCGCGTTGCAGGCATGTACAGGATGACTGTACGGCGGGAGAGGTCGGCCTGGTCGAGGCGGGGGCGGGACACCTGATGGCCTGCCTGCACCCGGCCCCGGCGGAGGGCGCGGCGCTCCAGGTCAGGGACCGGGCGGAGGCACCACCCGCCGTCCCCGAGCCCGCTGCACCCGCGCCCGCCACGCCTGCGCTGGCCGCTGAGGCGCTGGTCAAGGACTTCACCGTGGGTGGCGCGTGGCAGCGGCGCAAGGTCAGCGCGGTGGCGGGCGTCTCGCTGGAGATCGGCGAGCGCGAGACGTTCGGGCTGGTCGGCGAGTCGGGCTCGGGCAAGTCCACGCTGGGCAGGCTGCTGGTCGCGCTCGACAAGCCCACGAGCGGCTCGGTGGTGGCCGGCGGCACCGACCTGTTCTCCATGCCCGCACGCGACCTTCGGCTGCGCCGGCGCGACCTGCAACTGGTCTATCAGGACTCCGCCGCCGCACTCGACCCGAGGATGCGGGCCGGTTCGCTGCTGGCCGAGCCGCTGCGGATCCAGCGCATCGGTGATCGCGGGTCCCGCATGGACCGGGTGGCGCGGCTGCTCGACGACGTGGGCCTGCCGCGGAACGCCGCCGAGCGGTATCCGCACGAGTTCTCCGGCGGCCAGCGGCAGCGGCTGGCGCTGGCCCGCGCGCTCGCGCTCGAACCGAAGATCATCGTCGCCGACGAGCCGGTGTCCGCGCTCGACGTCAGCGTGCAGGCGCAGATCCTGAACCTGATGTCCGACCTGCAGGCCGAGCACCACCTGACGTACGTGTTCATCTCCCACGACCTGGCCGTGGTGCGCTATCTGGCCGACCGCATCGGCGTGATGTACCTCGGCAAGCTGGTCGAGGTCGGTGACCGGGACGAGGTGTACCAGCGGCCGCTGCACCCGTACACGAGGCAACTGGTCGAGGCCGCGCCCAAGCCGGACCCGGCCACGGAGCGCGGCAAGCGCGTGGTGATCGAGGCGGGCGATCCGCCCTCGGCCACAGAGCCGCCCTCCGGGTGCCGCTTCCGGCTGCGTTGCCCGCTCGCGCAGGACGTCTGCGCCGAGGTCGAGCCTCAGCTCCAGCCGGCCGCGCCCCGCGGCGGCTCGGTGGCCTGCCACTTCCCGCTGGTGGACTGACGCCGCTTCTCGCCGGTGGACTGACGGCGCGCGAACCTGGCCAGCTTGAGCCCGACGTGCAGGCTCAGCCGGTCGGCGCCGTCGTGCACGTCGATGCTCGCCAGGTGCTCCACCTTCTGCAGCCGGTAGTAGAGCGTGCCGCGTGACAGGTGCAACTCGCGCGCCGTCGCCTGCGCGTCGCCGCCGAGGTCGAGGTAGCGCTCGACGGTCTGCACCACCTGGGGGTCGGCCTCGCGGATGAGCCGGCCGACGCGCGGGTCGAGCACGCTCTCCGCGTCCGGCAACTGGGTCAGCGCCCGGTAGACGCCCAGCCTCGACCACACCCCCACGTCGTCCTGAGCCGGGATCACCTCCGCCACGTCGGCCGCCATGCGTGCCTGGCGGTAGGACGTACGCGCCTGCCCCGGCCGCTCCTGCGGGTCGCCGACGCCGAGCACCACCCTGGCGTCGCGGCCGTCCTCGGTGGCGCGCTGGATCAGCACGTCCCGGGCGGCCTGGCCGACGTCGAGCGCGCGGGCCGAGGCCGTGCGGGCGCTGCGCGCGGGCACCAGGACCGCGCTGTGGTCGCCGTACGCGATGCCGTGGAACTCGCTGTGCGCGAACTGCCTGGTCAGCGTCCTGAGCCCCTCGGCCAGTTGCGTCTTGGGGCGGGGGTGGTCCGCGTCGACGTAACGCAGCACCGCGACGACGATGTACGACTCCGGGGAAATCAGCCCGGCCTCCGCCGCCTGCCTGACCGCCTCCTCGCGCAGGTCGTCGAAGGGGGACAGCAGGTGCCCGACCACGTTGTCGGCCAGCCGTGCCGCGAGGAGTTCCTCGTACATCAGCACCCCTGCGTGCCTGGCCGCCTCGACGGCCACCTCCACCTGCTCAGGCCCGAGCAGGTCGCCCTCGTCGATGAGCCACAGGAACCCGGTCAGCAGGCCGTGGTGGCGCACCGGGAGGCACAGCCTGGCCAGCGCGCCCACCGAGGCGTCGCCCGGAATGCGCAGCGGCTCGGTGGAGGTGAGGATGCCGAACTTCCTGAACCAGTCGCGGATCTCCGGCCGGGTACGGCGGCGCAGGATGGACTCCTGCCTGACGTGGTCGACGGGGCTGGTGTGTGAGGAGTAGGCGACCGTGCGCTGTTCCTCGTCCTCCAGCAGAGCCGGTGTGCCCAGCCGTTCGGCCACGTCGTCGATGAGTGCTTGCAGGTCTTCCAACATGGCCGTCCTCCGAGTGTCGAGGAAACGTGTCAGATTCTTTGTAGTGGACCCCATGTTGAGAAGGAAGGACCATCCTGTGACGCCTGTGTTTCCTCATGGCCGCCCGGAGGCGTTCCCCGCCGGGTCCTGTTCCCTCTGGGCGAGGGGTGTCGATCGCTTGCCGGCTGCGACCACGAATGCACAGTAGCCTCGGTTCGAAAGTTTTCAATGGGCCGAAGGTTTCGATATTCAGAAGGCCTGAAACCTTCAAATAAAAGGCTTTGTCGCAAGTTATATTTGGCGAATCGACTACCGGGTTGAAGGCGTCCTGGCGGGGTTGACCTTGACGCCAGGGTCAAGGTTCTAGCGTCCACGCATGACCACCAAGACCACAACGGCGGACAGCAGGAGAGCCACCGGAGGCGGTTATCCCGCGTGGCTCGTGTGCCTGCTGCTCCTGACCTTCGTCATCGGCACCGACGACTTCGTCATCGCCGGAGTGCTCGGCCCGATCGCCGGCGACCTCGACGTGTCCGAGGCCGCGGCCGGGCAACTGGTGACGGTGTTCTCCCTGACCTACGCCGTCGCGGCCCCGCTGATGGCCGTGATCACCGCACGGCTGCCGCGGCGTACGCTCATGATCACCGGGATGCTCGTCTTCGCCGCACTGAACGCGCTGGCGGCGCTCGCTCCCACCTATGCCGTGCTGCTGGCCTGCCGGGTGCTGGCCGCCCTCACCGCCTCGATGATGACTCCCGCCGCCTTCGTCACCACCGCCGCGCTGGCCCCACCCGAGAAGGCGGGGCGCTTCATGGGGGTGGTGACGGCAGGGCTGACCTTCTCGCTGGTCATCGGGGTGCCTGGCGGGACCTGGCTGGGTGGCTGGCTGGGGTGGCGCTCGACCATGCTCCTCATCGTCGCCCTGGCGCTGGTCGTGGCCGCCGGCCTGGCGCGGTTCATGCCCGTACTGGCCGAGGCGCCGGCCCTCACACTCAGACAGCGACTCGCCCCGCTGACCTCCAGGGCCGTGGTCGTCTCCCTGGTCGCCATGGTGCCCGCCGCGGTCGGTGGCTACATGGCGTTCGTCTACATCGCTCCCGTCGCCGCCGCCCTGTCCGGCGTGAGCACGAGCGGGCTCGCGCTGCTCATCGCCGTGATCGGCGTCGCCGGCATCGCGGGGGCCTGGCTGGGTGGCCGCGGCACGGACAGATGGGGGCCCGATCGTACGATCCTCCTGGCTCTCGGCGTGCAGGTGACGGCCACGCTGGTGCTGCCCGTGCTCGCCTGGCTGTGGCCGGGACGTGTGCCGATGGCGCTGACCGGCCTGGTGCTGGTCTGCTGGCAGATCGGCGGCTGGGCGTTCAACGCCCCGATCCAGACGCGCCTGACGCGCATCGCCGGACCGTCGGGCGGTGAGGCCGTCGCGCTGAACATCAGCGCCATGTACCTCGGCATCGCCATCGCGGGGGCGGCCGGCGGAATGGCGCTGTCCGGTGGCGGCGCGGCGGCGGTGCTGATCGTGGGCGGCGCCTTCGCGCTGCTGGGCCTGCTGGCGTTCGCCGCCGCCATCCGCGGCCCGCACTAACCTGTCAGTGGAACATGGGAGGGAGCGGTGCACATAGGCGAGCTGGCCCGCCGTACGGGGGCCACCACACGCGCCCTGCGCTACTACGAGCAGCAGGGCTTGCTGACCGCCGAGCGCGGCGACAACGGCTATCGCGAGTACGACTCCTCCGCCGTGACGCTCGTGCGCAACATCAGGACGCTCCTGGCCGCCGGGCTCACCTCCGACGACATCCGGCGGATAGACGGCTGCCTGGCCAGGGATCTGACGGCCGAGACCCCGTGCGAGGCGGTCGTCGAGCTGTACGAGCAGCGACTGCGGACGGTCGAGGAGCGCATGCGGGCTCTCTCCGAGGTGCACTCCCGGCTGCGAACCGGGCTCCGAGCCGTGCGGTCGAAAACCTAGTCGCGCGGTTCGGGGCAGGCTCCGGACAGGTATATGGACTCCTCCAGCAGTTGCGGCGTCAGCCTGATGCCGGTGAGACGCTCGGTCAGCAGGAACGCCGGCCCGTCGTGGAGGTCGGTGCGCTCGCCGATCCGCTCCATGATCGCCACGAGCTCGTCCGGCACCTCCTCCGAGAAGCCGTCCTGCGGCACGAAGGAGAACCGGAGCTGCCCGTCCTCGATCCAGTAGAAGTACTCGTTGCCCTTGATGTTGCGGAAATGGGAGACGAGGCGGGTGCCCGCCGACAACGGCATGATGATGTCCTCGTTGATGCCGAGCAGACCGTTGGGCTGGACTATGAACACCCAGTCGCCGACGGCCGTGGCGCCGAAGAACATGCCCTCCCGGTCAGGCTCGGCGTACGCGGCGTCGACCAGCTCCCCGAGCCCCATGAGCGCGAAGTCCTCTGTCCGGGCGCCGAGCCGGCCCACCAGCTCCTCGGGCGACAGACCGCGGACGTAGGTGAAGCAGTAGGCGTCCGCGAGGTCGGGGAAGCGCTCGACGGAGAACCAGCTGTAGTCATCGTCAGGGATCATTCCGTCATGCTCGCATCATCGGCCGACATCTGCCCCAAGGTGGGTGGGTCAGCCTTTTGAGCCGGTGACCGCGATGCCGGCGATGAGCTGGGGCGGATCAGAGGTCGAACTCTCCGCCCTTGGCTCCGCTCAGGAAGGCGTTCCACTCTCCTAGGGTGAAGACGAGGGCCGGGCCGGTCGGGTTCTTGCTGTCTCGGACGGCGACGATGCCGGGGAGATTGTCAGCAACCTCAACGCACTGGCCGCCGTTGTCGCCGCTCACAGTGGCCCTGCGCCATTCCGCGCCGTCGAGGCTCACTGCCTGCTTGTCCATCGTTCGATCGCTTCCTCAATGACGGTTAGGGACTGTCTCCGGGGTAGAGCGTCCACATCCTGCCTGAGTGGGCACTACCTGAACCATCACCTTGGGGAGCTGGGCAACGGTCTTGAGGTGGGTGAGCTGGTCGCGCAGAATGTCGTTGCCTCCGATCGGCCTGTGGAGTACCGCCTCTTCGAGAATCGCAACGATTTTTGGCGGATCGTTTCTTTTCAGAATGTCTGCCCGTTGTATGCGGGCTTGTACCTACTCATCGACAAGTTCGGCGGGGAGGGCCGGGCTGGCCTGGAACAGTGCTCGGGCGTAGGCGGGCGTCTGGAACAGGCCGGGGACGAGCAGCGGGTCCCAGGACTGGACGACGAGTTCGTGGACGACGCCCAGTTGATCGTCTCCGAGCTGGTGACGAACGCGGTCAACGCGCTCGGTTTCCAGGACAACCGGACGAGGATGGGAGTCATCCTCGCCTCCCAGTCGCTGATTCGGATCACCATCACCGAGTTGGCGTACGAGCTGAGCATCGAGGTGTGGGATGGCGGCCAGGGCGCACCGAAGCAGCGGCCTGCCGGCATCGACTCCATCAACGGGCGCGGCCTGGAGATCGTGGCCGCCCTGGCGAAGAAGTGGGGCTGCCGCTTTCCCAGGGAAGGCGAGCAGGTCGGCGGAAAGGTCGTGTGGGCCCTTCTACCTCATGGCCTGTCGGGGATGCGATAGGGGCGGGGGCCGGGCTCACGGTCCCTGGTCGCGGCGGGCGCGAGCGCGCTTGACCTGCGCGATCACCTCGTCCATCCGGGCCCGCAGCTCCGCCTCCCGCTCGGCGCCGCGCAGCCGGGCGTCGGCGTCGCTCTGCTCCCTCTCCTGCCCGATCCGCGCCTCCTCCTGGTGCAGCCGCATCTCGTAGTCGCCCATGCGCAGCCGCTCGTTCAGCCGTACGTCGTTGTCGTGCAGCCGCTCCTTGCTCTCCACCAGGGCGGCGAGCCGCCGGTCGTACGCGCCGGGCCTGCTGATCAGCTTGGTGAGCACGGGGAAGCAGTCGATGAGGATGAGCAGGCCGGCGACCAGCAGGTGAGCCCACCAGACGGTCCAGCTCCTGGCCGACAGCTGGTTGAGCGCCTCGAACCGTTCGAGCAGGCCGGGCACCGTGGCGTGCTTGTCGCGCTCCGCCGCGATCCTCTCCTCGATCAGCCGCGGCACCTGCTCGGCGTAGGCGGCGCGCGCCTCGTTGTGGCGCGTGGTCTCGGTGACGACCTTGTCCCGCAGGTCGTCGAGCCTGCGCCGGTTGTCGTCCATGTTGTTGTCGCGGCTGAACCTGTCGAGCGTCTCGGCGCGGATGCGGCAGCGCGGACCTTCGCCGTCGATCCCGCTGGTGCCCTGCACCTTGCCGCCGGTGCACTCCTCGGCCCGCAGGCCACGCAGCCGGGTCTCCTCGTCGATCAGCGGCCTGACCGACGCCTCCAGCGCGTCCCGCTCCTCGGTGGCGCGCCTGAGCGGGCCGCCGTCAGGAGGGGAGACGGTCAGCTTGTACGCCGTGCAGTCCGCGCCCGCGACCGGCGTGGGATAGCAGTTGCCGTACGCGGCACGCAGCCGATCCTCGGTCGCCTGGTAGGTCGTCTTGATCTGCTCGCCGATGGCCGTTTCGAAGATCTTCATGGTCATCGGCTCCGAGATGAGCGCGCCGATCACCAGCGCGACCAGCAGCCGGGGGAGCAGCATCGCAACGCGGCCGCGCCCGATGACCCCGTGCGTGCTGGCGATCAGCCAGCTGTCCAGGACGCAGATCAGCCCACCCCACAGCACCGCCGTCACGATCGCCGGTGCCATGGAGACCTGGAGGAACTGGTTCAACGCGATCCACAGCGACGCCGCCGCCATCACCGGGGCGCACAACACGATCGCCCCGGTACGGGTGAGCTTCGGCCGCTCCTCCGGAACCCAGGCCAGGACGTCCTCCTGGACCCCGATCAGCGCACGCAACAAGCGGCCGGGACCGTGGCCTCGGCCCAGCAGGGGCGCCGGCCAGTCGCCGCTCTTCAGCCCGCTCACCTCGGGCGTCTTGTAGCTGGTCATCAGTCGGCGTCCGCAGGAGTGGAGGAGCCCTGCTCCTTTTGGCCGGCGCCTTCCGCGGGCGCGGTCGCGGCGTCGTCCACGGTTTCCAGAGCCTGGACGTCCTCGACGACGATCGCGGTGTGCGGCGTGCCCGTGACGTCCTGCAGCACGCTGAAGATCACTTCGGTGAGGTCGGTGTGGTCGCCCTGGCCACGGTTGATCAGGCTCTGCGCGATCTGCATCTTGAGCTCGCGATCACGCGCGTTCTGCTCGCGCTCCCACGCCTGCTGCTCCTTCTCGTCCTTCCACTTGCGCTCCTCGCGGAGGTTCTCCAGGTCCTGCTGGCGCAGGGTCTTCTGGTGTTCGAGCCGCACCCGCTCACGCGTCCACTCGAGTTCGGTGTCCTCCCGGCCGGCCGCCAGCTGCTGCTGGGCCGTCTGCGTCGTGTGCTCCAGGCGGAGCTTCTCCATGTCGTGCTCCCGCTGGCGCTCCTCCCGCGTCACGTCCCACTGCTGCAGGCGGGACTCCCGCTCCATCTCGAGGCGGATCCGCTCGTGACCGTGGTCGGAGTCGCGCTCGGCGAGCTTGGCCTCGAGCTCCTGGCGGGAGGTCTCGAGCTGCCGCTTGTGGTGGCGGCCCGCCGTGTCCTCCTCCCATTCGCGATCGAGCTGGAGATGCAGGCGCTCCCGCTGGGCGAGGCGCTCGGCCTGGTCCTCCTCCCGGCGCCTGCGGGTCTCCTCGTCGGCGCGGCGCATCAGTTCGGAGGGGCTCAGCTCGCCGCGGGCCATGGCCAGTGAGATCGCGGCGTACGGATCCCTGGCGACCTCCTCGCCGAGCATCCGCCCCCGGCGCAGCTCGGCGGCGAGATCGCCCTGACGCTGCTCGTGGGTGAAGTCGGCCTCCTCGCGCTCGTGGTCGCGGGTCAGGCGCCGCTCGCGGGTCAGCCGGTCAAGCCGCTCGCGTTCGGTCTCTCCCTCCTCGCGCGCCAGCTCGCGGGTGAAACGGTGGGCGTCGATCTGGTCGTCCTGCTCGTACGAGCGCTGCTTGGTCCTGAGCGCGCGTTCCAGCTCCAGCTCGCGTTCCTGTTGCTCGTGCGCCTTGAGGCGTTCCTCCAGCTTGCGCTGCTCCTCCAGGACGGCGGCGGGTGTGAGCACCTCGACGCTGGACAGCCGCACGTCCATCCCGCGGAACTTCGGCTCGCACGTCTGCGCGTAGACGCCCAGCTCGATCTGCGCGTCGTCCTGCACCTTGAGCACCGCGTCGATCGGGTGCTCGAGGCCGAGCTGATAGAGACGGTGATAGCCCTTCAGGTAAGCGAGCACGGCTTCGTCGAGGTCCCGGTGGCCGACCTGCGCCACGGTGATCTCATCCGTGACCGTGCAGGCGAACGTGACCCGCAGGGTGAACTGGTCCACGCCGCTCGACTGCAGTGCGAGCTGCACGGTGATCGGCTTGTCCCTGGTCATGTCCACGACGCAGTAGCTGGTGGCGTTGACCAGGTGCTCGTCGTCGCCGCTGAGCCGCCGCTGCTTGCCGCTGGTGTACGTCACGCCGTCGGTCACGACGACGGCCTCGTGAGTACGCGCCTTGGGGATGTCGGCGGCGGGCCGGGCACGGCCCCTCAGCCCGAAGAGTCCGCGCTTGTCGACCGGTGGGAGGAGGTCTTGGCTGATGATCGGATATGACGTGCTCACTGGCACTCCTGCTGGAAGATCGAGGTGACGAGAGACGCGAAGGGCGGGGCGTGTCCTGCTCCACGCCGGGTGGCGTACAGCACGAACTGGGACGCGAACGGGGTGCGTTCGCGGAGGGGGAGCGCCGCCTTGAGCGCGGCGATGAGGGGACCGGGCGCCGCCTCGGGCTCCTTGTCCAGCACCTCGAGGAGGTCGAAGATCAGCGAGAAGGCGTCGGTGCGCCTGGGCCTGTAGACGGCGAGCAGCGCCAGGAGCTCCCCGAACAGCGGGGCCGCCTCGCGGGCGGCGAGGTGCTCGGCCGCGACGTGCCGCTCGCCGTATCGGATCCGGAGCACGTCCATGGCGATGTCCACGGTGCGCTGGAAGGTGTCCATGTTCCCCCGGGCGAACCGGCGCAACCGGGCGATGAGCTCCTCCAGGACGACCTGGTCGTCGCCGGTGCCGGCGTCGTTCAGAGTGAGGTACAGGAGGGCGATGGCGGTGGCCGCGCTGTCGGCGGTCTCCGGCTGCTGCCACAGAAGCCACAGATGACGCAGGGCGTCGTGCGGGTAGAGCACGCCGACGCCTCCGGAGAAGGCGAAGGCCGCGGCGCATCTACGCAGTTCGTCCTTGCTCCTCGACCACCTGATCGCGGTACGCCTGGCCAGCGGCGCGGCCGTGTCGATCATGCACATGAACGACAACACGTCCCTGGCGGCCGTCCACGCGCGCCAGCCGTGCTCTCCGCACGACCATGGCTGCAGGACATGAGTGCGTACGCCGTCGAAGTCGTATTCGGCAAGCAGCGCCAGCCCCTGCGAGACGCGGATGCGGACCTCAGGGTCGGGATCGTCGACGATCTCGTTGAGCCACTCGAACAGGTGCTCCCAGAACGTCTGGGGATAGAGGTTGCAGAACTCGGCGATGACGTGGGTGCGGTAGCCCTCGGACTTGAACTCCACGCAGCGTTGCGTCTGGCCGGGGATCGCGTCGCCGTTCTCCACGGCTCGCCTGGGGGTGGTGACGAGCGACCGCTCGCCGCGCTTCCTGATCGGTTCGAGCGCCTCCGGCCGAGCCGGCTCCTCGGTGTCGGGTGGTGGCGGGATGACGGCGGCGGCCAGTTGGTCACGCAGCGGCTCGAAGACGCCTTCTGGCAGTCCGTCCAGGAACACCAGGGCGGCGGCTTCGAGCAGATCGCGTGGCTCCGGGCGGCCCTCGAACCACTCCTCGACCTTCCGCCGTAAAGCCAGATCAAGGCCATCGAGTGATTTGTCGGGATCCATCCCGCTGGCCAGGTTGCGGGCGAACAGCACGATGTCGGCCAGGCTGTGCTCGTGCAGCAGCGCCGGCTCGACCCCCGCCTCCCCCACCTCGTGGGCGGCCAGGATGCTCTCGGGGGAGGGGCGTTCCCAGCGGAAGTGCGGTACGAGCTTGGACACCTCCCGCTCGCTGGTGATGACCAGGTGGGTGCCCTCGGTCGCCTCGATCTTCCCGGCCAGGGCGCCCAGGCTGACGTCGCTGTCGCCCCGCTCCGCGTCCTCGCCCGGACAGTCGAACACCAGGTAGGCCGTGTCCTTCTGGTAGTCGTCGCGACCGGCCAGCTCTGTCAGGTCGGGGAGCAGCATGACCATGCGGCGCTCACCGCCGAGGTCGCGCAGCAGGTTGAGCGCGCCGGTCCGCTTGCCATGGCCGTCGGGGCCGTACAGGACGATGACCGGCGATTCGTCGCGCAGCGTGTCCAGCGCCTCGGTGTAGCGGTCAGGTCGCGCGTACCGGCGGCAGGAATCGTCGACCACGCGCGGTGGGACACGTCCCTCCCTGCGGCGCGTGACGTGCCCGGTCATCGCGTCGGCTATGCCGATCGCCGAGCTCGGGCCCATGCTGACCGGGCCGTTGATGGTGACGCTCGCGTGCTGGCTGGACCGCATCTCCTTGGGGGCGTCCGCCGGGGTGGGGCCGGGAGCCCCTGGTGCCTCGCTCATCGGTTGGCGATCCCGATCACGCCGTGGTCGCCCATCCGGACGGAGCCGTTGATCACCGTCGTCGTGCGCTGCTGCGCGGTCGTACGGTCGTCGGCGGCCGATTCGCCGAGGTCGAGCGCGTGGACGTCGGCCCCGGAGACGAGCAGCCACGCGGTGCCCCGGTAGGTCTTGACCGTGACGTCGACCTCGCGGAACTCCTGCGGCTCCCACGTCGTGTGGCCGGTCGCCACCGCGTGCTGGTAGACGTCGTCGGAGACGATCAGGCCGAGCAGGGCGTCGGGGGCCGCGGTCATCGCCGCCTTGACCGGCGCCGCGTCGACCAGGCGTCCCACCACGATGGGGGACTTGCCGACGTAGCCGTTCGCCCCTTCGCTCAGCGAGCCGAAGTGGATGCCGAGGCGTACGCGCGTCCGGTCGGCGGCGTCCCTGCCGACGTTGTGCGCGCGCAGCAGCCGGCTCAGGTGGCGGACGAAGTCGTCGACGAGGCGCGGCTCCTCCTCGGCGGCGGGAGCGGCGGGGAGGACGGCCAGCACCCCGTCGCCCGACGACTGGACCTGCCACGCTTCGTGGTCCAGCCGGGCGGACGCGGCCGCCCGGGTCAGTACGTCCCTGAGCATCGCCTGGTCGTCGGCCTGGCGTGCGGGAAGCCCTGTGCTGTAGCCGACGATGTCGGCATTGAGCAGGAGATGGCGTTGGTGTGATTCGTGCATGGGGGACTCCGCTTACTTGGCACGGCTGACTTGGCACGGCTTGCTGGCACGGCTTGCTTGGCACTTGGCACGGAATGGGGGCGTGGTCACCTGGCGTGGTCTGTGACCTTGGTGACCGAAGTTCGCGGTTTCCGGGGGATCGTCACCCGTTGTGGATGCCGATGGTCCCTCCGTCGACCGTGACGGACCCGTGGAAGACGTTGACCACGGACTGATCGGCCCTGATCAGGGCGGCCAGCGACCGAGCCTCGGCGTCGGCCGTGAGCAGTTCGAGCAGGCTCGCGTGGAGCTCCTCGCGGTTGTCCGGCCTTTCTGCCTGGCCCTTGCGCTTGCGGTGGTCGCGCAGCCTGGCCCAGAGCCGGCCGGTGGCATTGGCCGCGGCCTCGGTGCCGAACGCGCCGGCGCGTTCGAGGCTGCCGTCGGAAACGGCCGTCCACATCGCGTCGGCGATTTCCGGCAGGCTGCTCATAGAAACTCCAGGTTTTAGAGATCACGAAATACAGACTTAGATGCGGATTTGTCGGTTTTGTCATATCCTGAGGGTGCTCCGGCCGCGCTTGTGGGGGTTTCCCCATTGATCAATGCGGGTGGAGTTGGGGTAGCCTCTCACATGCCCGCCCCAGGAAAGGCGGATCAGTACGGATTTATCGGCTTTGATTGCAGAAGTTGCGCAATTTCGGCAAATCCAGAAGAATGACCCTTCGATACACCGTCACCGCGAGTCCCTCGTCGCGCAGCCTCCGCATGGCCTTGTTGACGGCGTCCTCTTTGGCCCCGATGAGTCGTCCCAGCTCGACCTGGGTGAGGGGAACGCCGAGATCGACGCCCTCCGGGCAGGGAGCGCCGTGGTGCTCGGCCAACTCGACGAGCACATGGGCCAGCCGGATCTCCACGCTGTATCCCGTCATGTCCGCCCTGCGCCGGTTCGCCCAGTCCAGCCGGTCGGCCATCAGACGGGCGACAGCCTGCCAGGCCGAGGGATACCGGCTCAGGAAGGCGGTGAACTCGGCGCCGGGAATGGCGTGCACCCGGCAGTCGGAGCACAGCGAGACGGTCGCAGTCCTGGGCAGCTCCCGTAGCGGGGCCATCTCCCCGACCAGGTCGCCGCTGACGCGGATGCCGAGCAGGGCCTGCTCGCCGTTTTCCAGGTCGGCCGTCACCTTCACCAGCGCGTTGTGCCGGGGCTCCACGGAGCGCAGCAGGAAGACGTGCTTGTCCTTCTTGTCGCCCTGGCGAATCAGAATGTGCCCCGCCCGGCGGAGCGTCGCCGGACTGAGCGCCATGAACCGATCGCCGAGAACGGGGTCGAGGCCGGCCATGAACGTTCCCGCGGGCCACGTATATGCGTCGGAGAATGTCATGGCACCCCTCGCTGGTCGCTTTACGGAGTGTACGACGCTCCCGCGGACCGGGAAGTTCCCATCGATTTCTCGCCAAGTGAAATGATCTTCTCGGGAAACTCCAGATATTGATCTTTAAAGCCTGACAAAGGACATAAATGGCGCAAAAGGCGATTATGTAGCTTCTGGTGGCACTCGTACAGGAGTCGCGGTGCGGTGGGGGTGATCGGCGGCGGGGGTGGCGATCAGGACGTAACGCTCGTCCTGGATCGGACGGCCCCACAGCGCCGGGTCGGTGAGTTGCTCGTGGTGGATCACGTGGGCCAGCGGTTCGAGCGCCTCGGTCAGGCGTGCGGCGGTCACCCCGCCGTACCAGGGCAGCGGCGGCGACCCGGGGGCGTAGGGGTCGCCGCCTGCCGAGGTCTGCCAGCGGCCCTCCACCAGCACCAGGCGGCCATCCGGCCGGAGCAGGCCCAGCCAGCGGCGAAGCGCTTCCCCGGGGTCGGGGAGGGTCCACACGAGATGCCGGACGAGAACGACGTCGAACGGCCCGGTGGGCGGTGGGTCGCCGGCGTCACCCACCATCAGCGGCACCGTGAAGCCCGCCGCGGTGAGCTTTTCCGTGGCCTGCTCGATCATGCGGGGGGACAGGTCGACGCCGGTGGGCCGGTGGCCTGACCGGGCCAGGAGCAAGGTCAGGGAGCCGGTGCCGCAGCCCAGGTCGAGGACGTCGGACGGGTGGTCGGGGAGCCACGTCGTCAGCCGTCGCGTCCAGGCGGCGCGGACCCCGGGATCGAGGAGACCGTGGTCGGCCTCGCTGTCGAAGGTGGCGGCCGAGGCGTCCCAGTAGGCGGAGATGGGGCGGAGATCTGGTGCGGGCATGGCTGGATCGTCGCAGGCGCCCCCGACAATTCCGGTCGCTCCAGGACGCCGACCGGCGTCCGATGGTTCAGGGAGCCGGCGTACCGGGGTCCGATGGTTGCGGGAGTCCGGTCCGTTCAGGGTGCCGATCGGTGGTTGGTCCGCGGGCTCGGCGGCGCCAGGCGGTCCGGGCTCATGCCAAGGGTGTGAGCACCGCGATCCGGTAGCCGTCGGCGTCCGCGACGAGCTGGTAGCAGTAGCGTTCCCTGGGCCTGGCCGTCGTAGGACCAGGTGACGTCGGCCCACAGGCTGCCCGGGGCCTCCGCCATGATGACGACCTCCGGGTCGACCGCGTCGACGCCGTCGTACTGCGCCCAGGAGGCTCTTCGGCTGCCAGGAAACCACAGGTTCGGCTGCCAGGAAGCCCACAGGGCGAATCGGTTGATAGGCCGCCAGGCGCGAGATTAGCGTGCATCCCAACACTGAATCTCTTATCTCAGTAAAAGGGGCTGTCACCTCCATGGTCGGAAATATCAGGAGAAGCGTGGCGGTGATGCTGGCCGTCGTCCTCGCGCTGACCATGACGTCCCAGGCCGGCGCAGGCACGGTCGCCGAGCCCCGGCGGCCGAACATCATCTTCTTCCTGGTCGACGACATGTCCGCCGAGCTGCTCTCGTACATGGACACCGTCAGCGGCCTGGCCAGGGACGGCACGACGTTCACCGACTACTACGTGTCCAACTCGCTCTGCTGCCCGTCCCGGGCCTCCATGTTCACCGGCCAGTTCCCGCACAACACCGGCGTCCTCACGAACAAGGGCTCCGACCGGGGCGGTTACGCGGCGTTCGAGCAGCACGAGGCCCGTACGTACGCCGCCTCCCTCGACCAGGCCGGCTACCGCACCGGCTACCTCGGCAAGTACATCAACGAGTACCCGGTCGGCGCCGGCTACAAGGTCCCGGCCGGGTGGGACGAGTGGCACGTGGCGGCGGGCGGGGGCTACAACGAGTTCAGATACGAGCTCACCCGCTACATCAAGGAGGAGACGGCGGGGGACAAGCCGCTCGATCCGTCCGACGGTACGTACCTGGTGGACGAGTTGGGGCAGCGCGCGGTCGACTTCATCGAGCGCTCCCGCGAGCACGCGCCCGGCGAGCCGTTCTTCCTCCAGGTCTCGCCGTTCGCGCCGCATTCCAGGGTCGGGTTCAAGCCGGGCGACAAGGAGCCGCGCTTCCCGCCCGCGCGGCGTGACCGGCCGAAGAACCAGTTCCCCGCCGGGGAGTTCCCGCACGGCGACTGCGGGGGGCCCGACTGCACCGGCATCGACGTGAGCGCGCTGCCCGCGTTCGACGAGGACACCGCGGACAAGCCCTCCTGGGTACGCCGCCAGCCGATCGGGCCGAACCTGGTCAAGGACCTCCGCAAGGACTTCCGCGACCGGATCCGCATGGTGCAGTCGGTCGACGACATGGTGGAGCGCGTCCTGGCCACCCTGACGGCCGAGGAGCGGCGGACCACGTACGTGGTGTTCACCAGCGACAACGGCTTCCACCTCGGCCAGCACCGCCTGCTGCGCGGCAAGTCCACCGCCTACGACCACGACGTACGGGTGCCGCTGCTGGTCAGGCGCCCGGCGGCGGGACGCCCCGGCGACCTCGTGACCGGCGCCATCGCCCAGAACGTGGACCTGTTCGCGACCTTCCTCGACATCGCCGGGGTGGACGGGGCGACGCGCGACGGGCGCAGCCTGCTGCCTCTCATCCAGGGCCACAAGGTCAAGGACTGGCGCGACGTGGCGCTGATCGAGCATGTCAAGCCCGACCCGGCCGCGCCAGGGGAGCCCGATCCCGACGCCGAGGCCGCCCCCGGGCCGCCCAGCTATGCCGCCGTACGCACCGCCGGCGACCTGTACGTCGAGTACGAAGGCGACCCCGAGCCCGAGTACTACAACACCGTCACCGACCCCCACCAGGAGACCAACGACCCGGACAACGCCAGGACGGCCGACCTGGGCCGCGTACTCGACGGCCTGACGAACTGCGGCAAACCGGGCGCCGCCGACTGCTGGACCGCCTCCCACCTGTCCTGAGAAGGGGCATACCAGTTCATAACCTCTCGCGCCGGGACTCGCCATGCGTCACCATCACGTGGTGAACGCACCCCATGTCCCGGCCGAGCCGAACCCCGTCGCCGATCCCCGCCACGCCGGCACACGCGCGGCTTCGGGGCGGCGGTTCGTGACCCGCGAGGAACTCGGCGGCCTCGTACGCGAGGCGTTCGGCGCCGGGCGCCGGCTCGTCCAGGTCGAGCGGCTCAGGGGAGGCAGCAAGAAGGGCGTCTACCGGCTCCTCTTCGACAGCGGCCCGAGTGCGGTGCTCTACGTCTGGACCGAGGACGAGGATTACTGGGGCGGCGGGCGGGCGGACGAGGAGCCCTTTTCGCACGCGTCCGGGCTGCGGCTCTTCGAGGCCGCCCACGCCCGCCTGACCTCACTCGGCGTACGCGTTCCGCACCTCTATCTCGCCGACGGCGACCGCAGGCACCATCCGGCCGACATCGCGCTGATCGAGGACGTGCGCGGGGGGACGTTGGAGGCGCGGCCGGCGAAGGAGGCGCTGGACCGGCTGGCGGACGGCCTGTCGGCGATGGCGCGGTGCCGGTCGCCGGAGCTGGGGAAGGTCGCGCTGGTCGAGAGCGGTCAGGGCATCGCGAAGGCCGGCTCCGGGATCGTACTGGAGCGGGCGGTGCGGGACCTGGCAGAGGCGGCGGCGCGGGTCGAGCCGATCAGGGCGGAGCGTGCGCGGCTGGAGGACGGCCTTCGCGAACTGGCCGCCGGCGTGGCGCCGCGTTCCGGCCACGGCCTGGTCCACGGGGAGCTGGGACCCGATCACGTGCTGCTGGACGAGCACGATCAGCCGGTGCTCATCGACATCGAAGGCGCGATGTTCTTCGATGTCGAATGGGAGCACGTCTTCCTGCGGATCCGGTTCGGCGACCACTACGAGCGGCTGCGCGTCGACGGGCTGGACGAGCGGCGGATGAGGTTCTACGAGCTGGCCCAGCACCTGTCGCTCGTCGCGGGGCCGCTGCGGCTGCTGGAGGGGGACTTTCCCGACCGGGAGTTCATGATGGGCATCGTCAGGCATCACACCCGGGAGGCACTCGGCTTTCCGCTGAGATGAGGCCCTTGCATCCTCGGCGGAAATCGACAACTCTTAAGAAGGTTTCCTATTAGTTAGGAGCGTGGCCGGTGCGTGGACTTTTAGCGGCCATGAGTCTGCTGCTGGCCGCCGCCTGTGGGCCGGCCGCGACCGAGGAGGTCCCGGTGAACGCCGAGGACGTGATGTTCGTGCAGATGATGGTGCAGCATCACCGGCAGGGCATCGAGATCGCCAGGGTGGGCACCGCCCGCGCCACGACGTCCGAGCTCAAGACCCTGACCGCGGCCATCGAGAGTACGCAGCAGAGCGAGGTCGAGATGATGCTGCGCTGGCTGCACTCCTGGGACCAGCCCCTCACCGCCGCCACGGGCTCGCACGACCACCACGGCGGCCTGCCGGAGACCGACGTCAAGCGGATCCAGGCGCTCAAGAAGTCGGGATCCGTCGAGCGGGACCTGCTCAACGTGCTGATCGCGCACCAGGACGGCGCCGTGCGGATGGCCGGTACGGAGGTCTCGACCGGCGCCAATCCGGAGGTCCAGGAATGGGCCGCTCAGGTGCAGGCGTCCCGCAAGGCGCAGATCGGCATCATGATGGACCTCCTCAGCCGCCGGTCTTCGTAACCTCACACCTCTCATGACGCGAAAAACACTCTCTTCATAGACGCGCATGGCATTAAGTGATTAGATCACTTGATATGTCCGAGGTAACACGGCCCACGCTTTCCGACGCTCTGACCGAGCGCATGCTGGAGCTCATCCGTAAGGGCGGGCACCGGCCAGGCGACAGGCTGCCCTCGACCAGGGAGCTCTCCCAGCGCTTCGCCGTCACCACCCCGACGCTGCGCGAGGCGCTGCGCAGGCTCGAGGCCACCGGGGCCATCGAGATGCGGCACGGGTCCGGCATCTACGTCGGAGCCGACATCGAACGACTGGTCCTGCCCAACCCCAACCTGCGTGAGATGCACGCCGCCCAGCTCCTGGAGCTGCTCGGCGCGCGGATCCTGATCGAGCCGCCGCTGGCCGCGCTGGCCGCCAGGCAGGCGGGCCGCGAGGAGCTCGCGACGCTCCAGCGGGTGCTCGACGAGGCGGGCAGGCACCTGCGCGGCGAGGACGCCGAGCTGCACGACGCGAACATGACCTTCCACCGGGCGACCGCGCGGCTGGCGGGCAACAGCGTGCTGCACGAGGTCGTCGACTCGCTGCTCACCGTCCACGGACCCGAGCAGCGGGAGATCCTGCAGATCTTCGACGACCGGCGCCGCGACTACGACGAGCACCTGGCGATCCTGGAGGCCATCGAGGCAGGCGACGCGGCGCAGGCCGAGGTGCGCATGCGGGCCCACCTGGTCGACGTGAAGACGGTTATAGAGCACAGGTTGCAATCCCCCCGATAGAACCAAGGAGGCCGGCCCATGTTCCGGTCACGTGTGGCCACGCTCGGCGTGGCGGCGCTCGTCCTGACCGCCTGCGGTGGCAACGACGCCGCGACACCGCAGAAGAAGACCGAGCTGACCCTGTACAACGACAAGGGCGCGTGGACGAAGTACTTCGACGAGATGGGCGCCCTGTCCAAGCAGAGCATCGGCCTGGGCATGAAGCCGACCGGTTATACGGACTCGGCTCAGTACCAGGCGTTCATCAAGGCGTCGTTCCGTACGGACGTCAAGCCCGACCTGTTCACCTGGCAGACCGGGGGGATGCTGGAGGAGATCGTCAAGCAGAAGCAGGTGGCCGAGACCACGGCCGTCTGGCAGGAGGCGATCAAGGCCGGCGATCTGTCGCAGGACCTGCTGCCCTACTACACGATCGGCGGCAAGCAGTACTGCGTGCCGATGAACGTCGCGTACTGGGGCATGTTCTACAACAAGAAGACCTTCGACAAGTACGACCTGAAGCCGCCGCAGACGTGGGACGACCTGATCAAGGTCGCGGACACGCTCAAGCAGAACGGCGTGAAGGCCTTCTACCACACCAGCGTGCTGTTCTCCTTCGTCTGGTTCGAGCAGCTGATGGCCGGCACCGACCCCGACCTGTACGACCGCCTGGCCACCGGCAAGGCGAAGTACACCGACCCGGGCGTGGTGCAGGTGATGGAGAAGTGGAAGTCGCTCATCGACGCCGGATATTTCATCAATCCGGGTGACAAAACGGATCCGGGCGACGTGCTGAAGAACGAGAAGGCGGCGATGGTCTCCTTCGGCACCTGGTTCAACACCAGCATGAGCTCCCGGAGCATGAAGCCGGGCACCGACTACGACTTCTTCGTCATCCCCAACGTCAACCCCGCGCTCCCCAAGACCTCGATGATCTTCGAGAGCGGGCCGCTCTGCTCGCTGGCCGAGTCGGCCGATCCCGACGCCGGGATGAAGTACCTCAAGTGGTGGACCACCGCTCAGGCCCAGGAGAAGTGGGCGACGACCAGGGGCGACGTGAGCGCCAACCCCAAGGTGACCATCAAGGACGAGGCACTCGGCGCCGTCACCAAGGACGCGGGCAGCGGTGAGTACCGCCTGGTCAACCGCTACTTCGAGGCCACACCGCCGCCGATCCTGACGGCCGCGCTCGACGGGTTCGGCAAGTTCGTCACCGAGCCAGGCACGTACATGGAGGTCCTCGAGACCATCCAGAAGGAGGCCGACGACTACTGGAGCATGCATCAGTGACCCCCTCTCCAATACTGGGCAGGTTCAGGCACGGGTATGTGGCGCCTGCGGCTCTGCTGGTGGCGGGGTTGCTGTACGCGCCGTTCGTGTGGACGGCGTACCTGAGCCTCACGCGTTACGACGGGCTGGAGCCGCCGGCGTGGATCGGCCTGCAGAACTTCGCCGAGCTGTTCGACGACCCGGCGCTCCTCACCTCGACCCGCAACACGCTGATCTGGGTGGCCGGCACGATGGTGCTGCCGGTCGGGCTCGGGCTGCTGGTCGCGGTCCTGTCGTACGACATCAGGGGCGGCGCCTGGTACCGGGTGCCGTTCATGCTGCCGTACGCGCTGAGCGGCGCGGGCCTGGCCATGGTGTGGAGCCCGGTCCTGTCCCACGACGGCATCGCGAACCTGCTGCTCGGCGTGGACACCGCGTTCCTGCAGGACGCCCCGGCCAACACGTTCGCGATGCTGCTGGTCTGGACGTGGCAGCAACTCGGCGTGAACACGCTGCTGTTCGTGGTCGGGCTGCAGTCGATCCCGAAGGAGCCGATCGAGGCCGCGCGGCTCGACGGGGCGTCGGGGTGGCGGCTGTTCAGGCACGTCATCTGGCCGCTCATGAGGCCGCTGACGGCGGTCGTGGTGGGGCTCGCGCTGGTGGCCGGGCTCAAGACGTTCGACATCGTGTGGGTGCTGACGCAGGGCGGCCCCGGACGCAACTCGGAGACGCTGGCGGTGACGATGTACAAGGAGACGTTCGTGGCCAGCGACTACGGCTACGGCTCCGCGGTCGCGGTGATGCTCACGGTGGTCACGGGGCTGGCGTCCTACCTGTATCTGCGCAGGCAGGTGACCGCCACATGATCCGGCGCGCCGTGCTGATCGTGCTCGGGCTGGTCTGGCTCGGGCCCACGTACCTGCTGCTCGTCAACGCCTCACGGCCGTCGGACGCCTACGATCCGGCCAGCGCGTGGGTGCCATCAGGCGACTTCGCGCTCTTCGAGAACTTCGCGCGCGCCCTCGACGGCGCCGACCTGGGCGGAAGCCTGGCCAGCACCGCGCTCTACAGCGTCGTCTCGCCCCTGCTCGGCGTGCTCATCGGGGCGCTGGCCGGATACACCATCGTGGTGCTCAGGCTGCGTCACGGGTTCTGGTGGTTCCTGCTGATCTTCGGCGGCACGATCTTCCCTTCGCAGATGCTGCTCGTGCCGCTGTTCGTCGGCTACAGCGACGCCGGCCTGTACGACAGCCGCCTCGGCATGCTGCTCATCTACACCGCGATCAACGTGCCGCTGGGCGCGTTCGTGCTGCGGAACTACTACTCAGGAGTGGCGTTCTCGATCTTCGAGGCCGCCCGCATGGACGGCGCCTCCACGTGGCGCATCTTCTGGGGCGTCTACCTGCCGATGTCGCTCAGCGCGCTGGCGGCCGTGTTCATCCTGGAGTTCACCTTCATCTGGAACGACCTCGTCTTCGGCCTGACCCTGACCCAGACCGCGGACGTGCGTCCGGTGATGACCGCCATCGCCGGCCTCATGACCGACGTCTACGCCGGCACACCGGTGCCCGTCGGCCTGGCGGCGGGGCTCGTCGTCTCGCTGCCGACCGTCGTCCTGTTCCTCGCCACCCAGCGCCTCTTCGCCCGAGGCCTGTCCCTAGGGAGTGTTCATTGACCAGCCGGTTGCTGCAGCGCAGCCTCGGTAGCCCCGACTACGACGGGATCAGGCAGGCGCTGCGCGACGACACCTCGACGCCCGTGCTCAGTGTCCGCGGGCTGGAGGTGCGGGTCTCGGTGCTGCCGCTGTTCACCCACGACGGCCGCCAGGCGATCAGAGTGTCCAGCACCGAGCCGCTCACGCACTCCCTGGTGGGTGTGGACAGCGCGGCCGGCCGTGACGTGACCCTGCTCGTACCCGAGGTGACCGCGCCGCGCGTGCTCACGCTGGAGTGCCGGGACGAGGCGGGGCCGGGTGACGGCGTGGTCGGCAGCGCGCAGATCACCGTCACTCCGCAGCGCAAGTGGAGTGTGTTCGTTGTGCACCACTCGCACCTCGACATCGGGTACACCGACCCGCAGGGCACGGTGCTGCGCCACCACCTCGACTACCTGGACGCGGCGGTGCGGCTGGCCGAGGAGACCGCGTCCTGGCCGGACGACGCGAAGTTCCGGTGGACGGTCGAGTCGTCGATGCCCGCGCTGAGGTGGCTCGACGCGCGGCCGGCCGAGATGGTGGAGGCGTTCGCGCGCAGGGCCCGCGAGGGCGTGATCGAGGTGACCGCGCTGCCGTTCCAGCTGCACACCGAGGCGTGCTCGACGGAGGAGCTGCACCGGCAGCTCCGCTTCACCTCCCAGCTCCACGACAGGTACGGCTTCACCACCAGGTCCGCCATGCACACCGACGTGCCCGGCGCGGTCGTCGGCCTGATCGACGCGCTCAGCGCGGCCGGCGTGCGTTACCTGGCCGCCGCACACAACTGGGCCGGGCGGTCCGTGCCCTACCTGCACGGCGGCGACAAGCTGACCAGGCCGTTCCGCTGGCGGGCGCCGAGCGGCAACGAGATCGTCGTGTGGTTCACCGACACGCCGCACGGCATGGCGTACATGGAGGGCAACACGGTCGGGCTGACCGACTCGTACGAGCTGGCCGACGACCTGCTGCCGCGTTACCTGTCGGCGCTGGCCACCCGGGGTTACCCGTACGGGCCTGGGACGTTCGGATGGCAGGGGCCTGACGCGCCGCGGGAGCCGTACGAGCTGGACGCGCTGCATCTGCGGGTGCAGGGGGCGCACGCCGACAACGCGGGGCCGTCGATCGTGCCGGCGTCGATCGCGCGGAAGTGGAACGAGCAGTGGGCCTACCCGCGCCTGCGCTCGGCGGTGAACAGCGACTTCTTCGACCACGTCGTGGAGCGCTACCACGACCGGCTGGCCGTGCACGAGGGCGACTGGACCGACTGGTGGGCCGACGGGCTCGGGTCGGGCGCGCGCCCGCTCGGCTACGTACGCCGGGCGCAGTCGGCGCTGCGGGTCGCCGAGACGCTGCACACGCTGGCCGGCGTGGACGCCACCGAGGAGATCGACGCGGCCTACGACAAGGTGGCGCTGTTCAACGAGCACACCTGGGGCGCGGCCAACCCGTGGGAGGACGCCGAGGAGGCCGGCGACTCCGGCGGCCTGCAGTGGACGCGCAAGTCGTCCGGCGCCTACGACGCGCAGGACGACGCGGCCGACCTGCTCCACGCCGCCACACGCAGGTACGCCGCCGCCCTGTCGGACTCGGACCCCGCGGAGGCGGAGGGCCGTGGTCTGGCGGCGTTCGCCGTGTTCAATCCGGGTACGCGGGCGCGGACGGACGTGGTGCGCGCGTTCCTGCCGCGCGACGTGGTGGCCGTGGACGTGCCGGTCGCGCTCGTCGACGCGCGGACCGGGGAGACGCTCCCGCACCACGAGGAGCTCGTGGACCCGGTGGACTGGCCGACCAGGCCGATCGGACGCCACCTGCACGCGGTGGTGCCCGACGTCCCCGGACACGGGTACGCGCGCCTCGACGTCGTACCCTGCGAGGTCCAGGCCCCCGAGCCGGTCGAGCTCGGCCTGCGCTCGTCTCCTGGAGCCGGGGTGATCGAGAACGAGTTCTACCGGGTGTCCTACGACGTGCGCGAGGGCTACATCGGCTCGGTCTTCGACAAGCGGGCCGGCCGCGAGCTGGTCGACGCCGACGCCGCCGCGGGCTTCGGCCAGTACGTCTACGACCAGTACGCCACCGCCCCGCACTTCAACCATTTGTCGGGACACGTCGGGGCGCACGATCGGACGCTCCTCGGCGACCGGGACATCGGCAGGAACGCCACCATCGTCGCGGCCCAGCGCACCGCCGTCGGCGAGAAGCTGGTCGTGGAGCTGCGCGGCAAGGGCGTCGACTGGCTGCGCACCACGATCGAGCTGCACAACGGCGTGCCCAGGCTGGACCTGACCTACCAGCTCGCCAAGCAGGGCACCCCGGCCAAGGAGGCGGTCTTCCTGGCCTTCCCGTTCGCCGCGGGACCGGCCACGGCCTGGGAGCTGACCGGCGGCGTCGGCGGCCCCGACGTGCCGAGGGTGCCGGGCTCCGCCGAGTACATGCTGCCGATCAGGCACTGGATCGCGTTCGAGGATCCCGAGCTGACCATCGCCTGGGCCACCCTGGAAGCGCCGCTGGTGCAGCTCGGCACCATCCACATGCCATACGCGCCGTTCCCGCCCACCCTGGACCAGGAGGACGGCACGGTCTACTCGTGGGCGCTCAACAACATCTGGGACACCAACTTCCCTTCACAGCAACAGGGCGAGACCACGTTCCGCTACTCGGTCATGTCCGCTCGGGCAGGGGGCAGACGGCTGGGGGCGGCGGTGGCCTCCGGGCTGACGGAGCCGTTCGTCGGCGCGCTGATCACCGGCAGCCCCGGCGCCACGGAGACGTACGTGTCCGTCGACCACCCCGACGTGCTGCTGACCTCGATCGGCCGGTCGGGGGACGAGCGGGTGGTGCGGCTGCAGTCGCTGGCCGCCGAGCCGGTCGAGGTGACGGTCACCATGCCGGGGCTGCGCGCCGCCCGAGAGCTGGACGTGGTGGACGAATCGGTCAAGGTACGGGTGCCCGCCTGCGGGGTGGCCACCGTTTGGGGGACGTGTTTTGAAGATCGTTGACATCCGGGCCACGACGGTCGCGGTCCCGCTCGAAGCGCCGCTGCGGCACAGCAACGGCGCGCACTGGGGCAGGTTCGTCCGCACGATCGTCGAGGTCGAGGCCGACAACGGGCTGGTCGGCCTGGGGGAGATGGGGGGCGGGGGCGAGAGCGCGGAGTCGGCTTTCCGCGCGCTGGTGCCGTACCTGAAGGGGCATGATCCGTTCCAGCTCGAAGCGCTGCGGTTCAAGATCGCGAACCCGACGGCCTCGCTCTACAACAACAGGACGCAGCTGCTCGCGGCCATCGAGTTCGCCTGCGTGGACCTCGTCGGGCAGCACCTCGGGGTGTCCGCCTCCGACCTGCTGGGCGGGCGGATCCGCGACGAAGTGCCGTTCGCCTCCTACCTGTTCTTCCGCTACGCGGCCGACGGCTACGCCGAGATCCGCACGCCCGAGCAGCTCGTCGAGCACACCGCGGCGCTCAAGGCGGCCCACGGGTTCACCGTCCACAAGCTCAAGGGCGGGGTGTTCCCGCCCGACTACGAGCTGGAGTGCTACCGGGCACTGGCCGCCGCGTTCCCCGGCGACCGGCTCAGGTACGACCCGAACGCCGTACTCTCGCTGGCCGAGGGCCTGCGCTTCGGCCGGGCCATCGAGGGGCTGAACAACGACTACCTGGAGGACCCCGTCTGGGGGCTCGAAGGGCTCAGGGCGGTGCGCGAGCAGGTCAGGGTGCCGCTGGCGACGAACACCGTGGTCGTCAACTTCGAGCAGCTCGCCTCGAACGTCCTGCGCAGGGCAGCCGACGTGGTGCTGCTGGACACGACGTTCTGGGGCGGCATCAGGTCGTGCGTGAAGGCGGCGGGGGTGTGCGAGACGTTCCAGCTCGGGGTGGCCGTGCACTCGTCGGGGGAGCTGGGGATCCAGCTCGCGACGATGCTGCACCTCGGCGCGGTGCTGCCGAACCTCACCTACGCCGCCGACGCCCACTACCACCAGCTCAGGGACGACGTGATCGAGGGCGGCAAGCTGGCGTACTTGGAGGGCGCCATCGCGGTGCCCTCGGGTCCGGGCCTGGGCGTTCGCCTGGACCCGGAGCGGGTCGCGCACTACGCCGAGCTTTATCGCGAAATAGGCGGATATCCGTACGATCGCGACCCCGGCCGGCCCGGCTGGTACGCGCAGGTTCCGAACGAACGCTTCGCCGACCCCACCAATTCCGTTGACATCACGCCATAATTGGGCGATATGTCTGAAGAGTCGAAGCCTGCTGCCCCTGCCGACAACCTCATCACGACCGCCCACTCCCTGCCGTCAGGGAAGAGCTACTCCGCCACCACGGGCACCATGGTGCTGCGCGAGGAGGTGTTCACCGACGGGAAGTTCGAGGGCCTGCGCCCGAAGGCCGAGATGTTCGTCACCTCCTACACGCTCAACGGCACCGATCCGCTGAGCAGGCCGGTGACGTTCGCCTTCAACGGCGGTCCAGGATCGTCGAGCGTGTGGCTGCATCTGGGCGTGCTCGGGCCGCGCAGGGTCGTGATGGGGGACGCGGGCGCGCTGCTGCCTCCCCCGTACGGGCTGACCGACAACGAGGAGAGCCTGCTGGCGGTGAGCGACCTGGTCTTCATCGACCCGGTCTCCACCGGCTTCTCGCGGGCTGCCGAGGGGGAGAAGTCGGAGCCGTACCACGGGTTCACCGGCGACCTGGAGTCGGTCGGCGAGATGATCAGGCTGTGGACCACCAGGAACGGGCGGTGGATGTCGCCGAAGTTCCTCGCCGGCGAGTCGTACGGGACCGTGCGGGCCGCCGGACTGGCCGACCACCTGCAGTCGCGCTACGGCATGTTCCTCAACGGCGTGATGCTGATCTCCTCGGTGCTGGACTTCGCGACGATCCGGTTCACCAAGGGGAACGACCTCGCCTACAGCCTCTATTTGCCGACTTACGCGGCTATCGCGCACTATCACGGGCTGCACGGCGACCGGCCGCTGCCCGACCTGCTGCGCGAGGCCGAGGAGTACGCCGAGCGCGAATACCCGTGGGTGCTGGCCCGCGGCAACCGGCTCACCGCCGAGGAGCGCTCGGCGGCGGTCACCAGGATCGCCAGGCTGACGGGACTGAGCGAGGACTACGTCGACCGGGTCGAGCTGCGGATCGAGCACCACCGGTTCTTCACCGAGGTGCTGCGCTCCCAGCGGCGGACCGTGGGGCGCCTCGACGGCCGCTTCACCGGCTGGGACCCCGACGCGGGCGCCGAGCGTTTCTCCGCCGACCCCAGCATGAACGCGATCACCGGCCCCTACAGCGCCGCGCTCAACCACTACCTGCGCACGGAACTCGGCTACGCCAACGACCTGCCGTACGAGGTGCTCACCTCGCGCGTGCAGCCGTGGTCGTACAAGGAGTTCGAGGGCGCGCACGTCACCGTGGCCGACAGGCTGGGCGCCGCCATGCGGACCAACCCCCACCTGCGCGTCCACGTGGCCTGCGGCTACCACGACGGCGCGACGCCGTACTACGCCGCCGAGCACGCCTTCGCCCACCTGCCGGTGCCCGAGGAGTTGGCCGCCAACATCGAGTTCAAGTACTACGAGGCCGGCCACATGATGTACGTCCACGAGCTCAGCAGGCTGCGTCAGTCAGCCGACCTGACCGCCTTTGTGCTCGGCGAGCAGGGCTGACGCACGGGCGAGGCGTTGCGTGAGGTTGTCGCGCAGCGCGGCGAAGCGGTCGGGGTTGTCCCTGATGATCGCCCGCTGCAGCTGCGCGTCGGCCTCGAACCAGGCGGCCACCAGGCCCGACGACCACTTGCACAGGGTGTCGGCGGTCGCGGTCTGCTTCTCGTCCTCGCTCACGGCCGGCTTGTCGAGGTTCCACCGGCTGTCCGCGATGGCCGACTCGGGAGCCGGGTAGGAGTGGCCCGCCTGGCTCATGCACGCCTGCCAGCGCTTGGTCGCCCCCGCCACCGAGGAGTATTTCGCGGCCTGTTCCAGGGTGAGCGAGTCCTGCAGGGTCAGCCAGGCCCAGTCCGCCCGGCGCGCGCCCTTGTCCAGGGTGAGCGTCGCGCGGTCCAGGCAGCCGCGGTCGGCGGCGGTGCCGTACAGGCGGTGGCGGGCCGGCTTGGGTAGCTTGCTCGCCCAGGCGTCGCTGGTGTCGGGAGCGGGCGGCTGGGCCAGGTGGTAGCCGTGGAGCCGGGCGGCCCCGGTGTCCACGACGCCGTAGCGGCGCGTGTTGCCCGGATCGATCGCGGCGACGGCGGCAGGGTCCTCGGCGGGTGGGGAGACGGTGAGGCCCTGCTTGCGCATGCATCGTACGACGAGGAGGTTGTGGGCGTTGCCCAGGACGGCCCGCTGCTCGGGAGTGGTCTTGTAGGCGTCGAACGGCAACACCAGCTGCGACACCGAGGTGATGCCCGGCGCCGGCCGCCTGGGCTCCTCGGCGGCGCAGGCCGTGGCGCTCAGCGTCAGCAGCAGCGTGCCGGCGAGAAGGCCGCGACAGCCGGTTTCCGGCGGCCAAGCCCGGAAACCGGCACTCCCGTTCTCGCTCAGCGGCACCAGATGTCGATCGAGCTGGCGCGGTTGTTGCCGACGGCGTTGTTGGAGAGGAAGCCGTCGTTGGAGTTGTGCGTGAACGTGCTGTGCGCCCCCGTGTATCCGGGGTGCTGCCAGAGGGTGGCGCTGCAGCCGATCCGGTTCCTGACGGAGCTCGTCTCGTTGTTCATGGTGCGCCAGGAGTTGCTGAAGTCCCAGTTCAGCCAGTTGTTGTCGGCGAAGTTGGAGTCGTCGTCGACGAAGTCCCGCCAGTGGTCGATCTGACCGCGGTTGTAGTCGAAGCCGGCGTACAGGCAGACACGTCCGCCGTAGCAGGTCGAGCGGGGGCTGGCCACCGCGGCGGCGGCGGGGAGCGCCACGGTGAACAGGGTGGCCGCGGCGACGAAGCCGGCGGCCTTGTTGAATAGCCTCACAGGTCTCTCCTCAGTCGGTGAGTCGGTTGCGACCTCATAACGTGGCGCGCCGTATCGAACACGAGCCGCTGGTGCTCGTGATCCCCGGCTGCGCGCCCCGATGAGGGTCGCGTGCCCGGCACGCCGACCCAGAGCTAATCAGTCACGTGACCTGTGAGATCGTCGCGTTGACGCAACTCTTGCCAGGTTTGGTGGGCCGCAGGAGGAACTTGTGGGCTGCGCTCGACCTTCGTTCCGGGCGCGCCTGTTCGGACAGCGCCTGCTCGGACAGCGCCTATTCGGGCGGCGCTCATCCGGGTAGCGCTTATTCGGGCAGCGCCGCCGGGTTCTGCGCCAGCAGTCCGCCGTCCACGCGATGCTCGGCCCCGGTGATGAACGACGATCGCGGCCCCGCCAGGAACGCCACCATCTCGGCCACCTCCTCCGGCCGTCCCACGCGGCCCAGCGGATGGGCGCGGCCCCACTGCACGACCTGCTCCTCCTGGGACAGGTCGCCCCGCCAAAGGTCCGCCGCCCAGCGCAGCATGGGGGTGTCCACCGAGCCCGGGCACACCACGTTCACCCTGATGCCGTCGGCCGCGTGGTCGAGCGCCATGGCCCTGGTCAGGCCGTTGAGCGCGGCCTTGCTCGCGGTGTACGCGGCCACCTGTGCCTGCGAGGAGAACGCCTGCACCGACGACATGACGACGATCGAGCCGCCGCCGCGGGCCCTGAGCCGGGGGATGGCAGCCTTGCACGTGAGATAGACACCCTTGAGGTTGATGTCGAGCACCTCGTCCCAGACGTCCTCGGGCGTGTCCTCCACCGTGCCGTAGCGCTGCACGCCCGCGCAGGTCACGACGATGTCGAGGCCGCCGTAGCGGGCCACCGCCAGGTCGACCAGGTCGCGCATGTCGCCAGGCCGGCGCACGTCGGCGATCCGCCCGGTGACGTGCTCGGTGTCCAGCACCGCGTCCTTGTCGACGCCGCAGAACACCACGGACGCCCCGCCGTCGGCGAGGCGGTCGACCACCGCCCGCCCGATGCCCATCGAACCGCCCGTGACCAACGCCACCTTGCCGTCCAGCTCGTTCACGCGCCCTCCTTCGTCGGTCGCGTGAACACGTTGCTGTGTCTGATTGTTCTCTCGCTACGCTCGTTCACGCCATGACCTCCGCGCGCAACCTCAGCACCTTCGTCTCGTGTGGTTCCAGGATGAGGGCCGTGCCGTTGGCCACGGCCGCGGCCAGGCCGTCGGTCGGCATGCTGGAGAACGGTTCGAGCCCGACCGTGTACGCCCGTCCCCACCAGGGGTAGCCGGTGGACGCCCCGAGCTCCTGCCACATCCACAGGTACGGCAGGAGAGTCGCATCCCATTCCACCCGAATACCT
Organism: Nonomuraea cypriaca; assembly: GCF_015645445.1. Lineage (GTDB taxonomy): Bacteria > Actinomycetota > Actinomycetes > Streptosporangiales > Streptosporangiaceae > Nonomuraea > Nonomuraea cypriaca. The sequence continues at coordinate 36,085 of NZ_JADOGI010000071.1, forward strand.
ATATCCCCCTCTATTTCGTACCAACCCTCATTGAATCCGGTCAGATAGACGATGTCGCTCGGCGCGCCCCGATCCTGCACCACGCTCAGGTCCGTCTCGCCGCCGTCGTCCGCGGGCACCCTCGGCCACTCCCACGGCCCGCCCGCCCTGACCCGGCGCCCTGCGGGGTTGATCGCGCTCTCGTGCGGGATCACCCGGACGCCCTCCGGCAGTCTGATCCTGGCCCCCGGGCGCAGGAACGGGTGCCCGTACACGATGTGCTGCCCCCACATGGCGTGCAGCGGCACGTCGGAGTCGTTGACGGCACGGCCCTCGATCTCCAGCGCCGCCGTCCCCGACCTCAGCCTGAAGATCTTCTCCATCCGGTACGGCAGCCGCCGCGTCCGCACCCGCAACCGGATCGCGACCTCGTCCTCGTCGTCGGCCAGCACCTCGTGGTCCCAGGGAAGCCCCGCGACCTCGCCGTGCTGCGCCAGCCGCGCGCCGCGATACTCGCTGGGGGCGCCGCCGTTGGGGAAGACCTCCTGCCAGCCGCCCTCGTAGTGGTCGGTGAACTGGGCGACGTCGTCGGCGGCGCCCTGGAGATGGTCGCGCGGGGCGCGCAGGCCCTGCGGGGAGAGCCAGACGAAGTCCGTGTCCGTGGGCTTGTGCAGGAACTCCACCACGTCGCCGCCCTTGCCGGGCACGACGGTCACGCGTAGCCGCTCGTTCTCCAGCACGACCGCCCGCAGCCCGTCGATCGTGACGTGGCGCAGGCGCGCCGCCCAGTTGCGTCTCACCCGAAGCTCACGTCCAGGAACCGGGGCCGGTAGATGGACACGTCGTGGTAGTGGTCGGTGTTGACGAAGCTGTTGACGTTGTACGACACCACGAGCCCGTCGCCGTCGACCTCGGGATGGGCGTGGGCGTTGTAGGTGAAGATGTTCCCGCTCGTCTCCGGGGTCGTGTAGACGTGCTGCTTGCCGGTGAACGGACCGGCCGGCGAGCACGAGAAGTAGGCCACGATGTTCGGGTTCAGCGCCACGGTCGTGTCATGCGTGATCAGGACATATCCGGATCCGACCTTGCTCACGCTGTACTCGTTCGCCACGCCGGTCATCATCCGCGCCGAGTCGGCCTCGTTCGGTGACCAGGTGCCGCCGGCCGTGCGGAACTCCCAGTCGCCCAGCAGGCTCTGCCCCCTGACCCTGGCCAGGTGCATGTACTTCGCCGAGCCGAGGTCCTCGACGCCGTACACGTAGGTGTATCCGCCGTCCTTGAGCATCCCGGACGCCCACGCCACGGCGTGCCCCGACGGCAGGTCGTGCACGCTGATCGGCTGCTCGAGCCGGCCGGGCAGGAACCTGGCCACGACGTTCCTGTGCCAGCGCCAGTCCCAGGCGCCGGTGCCGTACCGTTCGTACTCCTGGTAGGTGACCTCCACGATGCCGCTGGCGAGCGTCGCGTCCCCGGCCCAGAACCAGTGGTTCGCGTCGCGCGGCGGCATCACGGCGGTGGGCTTCCGCGCGGTGCCGTCGTGGATCGTGGACAGCCGGCCGCCGCGTTCGACGGCGAAGGAGTTGTTCAGGAAGACGGTCGTCCCGCCCTCCTCGACCACCGGCGGTCGCGAGCCGTCGGGGTTCACCTGGCCGAGGAAGGTGTCGGAGAACACCCATAATTCCTGGCCGCTCGGCAGCCGGAGCGAATAGGTGCCGTCGGCGCCCGTCCAGTCGTCCAGGCGGCTGTTGTCGTTGCCGTAGTTGGTGAACAGGCTGGTCAGCCGGGCGTCGGTGGTCACGCCTCGTACGGGCTGCGCGCAGGAGGCGGCGGCCGTGGCCGGCTGCTCCTGCCACGCGGCCAGGGCGGGGTGCGGTGCGGCCGTCAAGCCGATCAACGCGATGGCGAGGGGAGCGAGGGCGGAGCGGAATCGCGTCATCACTGTGTCCTAGGGGGAGGGGACTCCCTACAGTTCTAGTCATTAGATCACTTACTGTCCAGGCCCATTCACACCTGATTGCCCTGACTCGTGAGGAACACGAGCCACTAGGGTGTTTGACTTCTCCTAACTCCCCAAGTGGAACGGACGTGAAGATGTCTGCTCATCTGCCCGTCAGTCGCAGAGGACTTCTGAAGATCGGCGCCGGGGTCGCGGCGACCGCCGCGCTGGCCGCCGAGCCTGCCGCCGCCGCGGAGGGCCGGTTCGAGCTGACGGCCCCCTCGACCTCGCTGCTCTGGAGGAAACCGCTGTACGACGAGACCGTGCTGCAGTCGTTCGCCTTCGACAACGTCAACAAGCACATCTACGCGGTGCAGGTCAAGAACGGCAGTGGTTCCAGCGCGGCGGGCCACCTCTGCGTGACCAAGCTCAGCCTGACCGGCGCGATCCTCGGCCACATGTACCTCATGAGCTTCGGCCACGGCGTCCAGATCGGGGTCGAGCCGTCGGGCACCTCCGCGTACCTGTGGACGGAGACCGAGGCGAAGGTCATCGACGGTGAGATCCGGGGCACGAAGCTGGCCAGGTTCAAGTTCGTCAACGGCCAGACGCTGACGCCGACGTCGTCGGCGCTCACCAAGTACACCCTGGTCGACGGCGCGGTCAACACCACCTGCACGGTCGATCCCTCGACGAACCGGCTCGTCACGCGTTACTGGGACGGGAGCAGGTTCCGGCTGGCGGCGTACTCGCTGTCGGCGGTCAAGTCGGGCTCGAAGGAGGAGCTGTTCGACGTGCCCCAGCCGACGGGCCTCGGCACCTTCCAGGGGTACGCGGCGTACGGGAACTTCGTCTACATCCTGACCGGCAACGCGTATCACACGACGAACAACCCGCCGCCAGGCAACACCTACACGCACAGCGTCGACCTGCGCACCGGAAAGCTCGTCCAGCGCGCCAGGAGCGTGGCGGGCAAGTCCCTGGACTACCGCGAGCCCGAGGGCATGGGTATCCAGATCGTCTCCGGCGCCCCCCGGCTGTGCCTCGGCCTCGCCTCGGGCGTCGAGAAGGCGCGCCTGGCCAGCATCTTCTACAAGACCGAGGTCATCTGAAGCGTCATCCGGTTGTGCAAGACCGAGGTCATCAGAGGCGTCATCCGGTTGTGCAAGACCGAGGTCATCTGAGACGTCATCCGGCGAAGAGGCGGTCGAGGTGCGCGGTGAGCAGCGCCACGGCCGCCTCGCCGTCGTGCTGCCCCGCGAGCACGCTCGACTGCAGCCCGCTGACCAGGGCCATGACGATGCCCGCCGCCGTGTGCGGGTCCTCGCTCCGCGCCACCTGCCCGGCCTCCTGGGCCTGCCTGATCTGGTCGGCGACGACGTCGAGCAGCGCGTTGGCGTAGGTCAGGCCCTCGGGAGCCAGGTGGGGCTCGGTGAGGGTGAGCAGGTAGTGCTCCTGGTAGGCCAGCACGATGCGGCGGCTCTCGTCGTCGGTGGGGATCAGGGCGGCCAGCGCGCGGTACATGAACGCGCGGGGCGTGGCAGGCTCCCCCTCCAGCGCCCGGCCCACACGCTGGGCGAGCAGCGTGCCGAGGTGCTTGAGCACGTCTCGTAGCAGCTCCTCCTTGGTGTGGAAGTAGTACTGCACCAGCCGCAGGGACACGCCGGCCTCGGCGGCGACCTCGCGCATGCTGGCCGCCCGCAGGCCGCGTGACGCCGCGATCCGCACGACCGCCTCGGCGATCTGGTGGCGGCGCTCCTCGTGATCCACTCGCTTGGGCACGTGGTTATGATACACATGTATCACGATGAACGGAGCGTACGGTGACACGTGAGATCGGCAGGTTCCGCAATGAGAAGGCCGAGAGGCGATTCCTCGACGGCTACGACAAGACGGTCCGCGACTGGCCGGTGCCCCTGGAGCCGATGGACGTCACGACCGCGTTCGGCACGACACGCCTCTACCGGACCGGAGCGGCGGACGGCATGCCGGTGGTGCTGCTGCCGGGCATGGGAGGCAACTCGCTGGGCTGGATTTACACCAGCGGGCCGCTCGGCCGGGCCCACCCCGTCTATCTCGTGGACCCGATCGGCGCACCCGGCCGCAGCACGCAGACCCGGCCGCTGACCGGGGCCGACGACCTGACGGCCTGGCTCGCCGAGGTCCTCGACGGCATCGGGGTCCCCGTGGCGTACCTCGTGGGTTATTCGTACGGCGGCTGGCAGTCGATGCTGGCCGCGATCCGGATTCCGGAGCGGGTGGCTGGGATGACGCTGCTCGACCCGGCCGCCTTCCGCACCGCCACGCTGCGCCACTTCGCCTGGGCCATCGCCTGCGGGCTCGGTCTGCACGCCGGCCCGGCGATCAGGCGCCGTCTGGCCCGCCTGCTGCACACCGACTCGATCAACCGCCCCGGCGACATCATGGCCGCCGTCTCCGGCGCGTACCTCTTCGAGACGGCACTCCCCCCGATGGTCCCGCTGACGGACGAGGAACTGGCCGCGATCACCACTCCGGCCCTGGTCCTGCTCGGCGCCCACAGCACCATGCACGACTCGCCCGCCGTCGCCCGCCGCCTGGCCCGGCTGGTGCCCTCGGCCGAGGTCGACGTGGTGCCCGGCACCGGCCACTCGATCGCGCTCGACCTGCCCGACCTGGTCAACACCCGCATCCTGACCCACACGACCCGCGTCGCCGACGGCCTCGGCCGATGAGGATACGTGTATCCCGTGGTTGACGCCTACGTCGTCGACACCGGTGTGTTCCCGCGCTGCGCGGTCGTGGGGTGACGGCGGATATTCGGGTGCCGGGGGTAGGAGGGGCCGTTACGCTGCTGGGATGGGTCACGTCGAAGTAGGACATCTCACGTACGTGTTGCCCGATGGGCGGCCCCTGCTCAACGACGTGTCCTTCCGGATCGGCGAAGGCGTCAAGGCGGCGCTCGTCGGGCCCAACGGCGCGGGTAAGACCACGCTCATGCGGCTGATCGCCGGCGACCTCCAGCCGGTGGACGGCTCGGTGGCGAGTTCGGGCGGGCTGGGCGTGATGCGGCAGTTCATCGGCAGCGTACGCGACGGCAGTAACGTGCGCGACCTGCTGCTCGGCGTGGCGCCCCCGACCGTGCGGCGGGCGGCGGGGCGGCTCGACGACGCCGAGTTGGTGATGATGGAGCGCGACGACGAGAAGACGCAGATGCGTTACGCGCAGGCCATCGGCGACTACACCGACGCGGGCGGCTACGAGATCGAGGTGCTCTGGGACACCTGTACGGTGGCCGCGCTCGGCGTCCCGTACGAAAGGGTGAAATATCGGGACGTGGCGACGCTGTCGGGCGGCGAGCAGAAACGCCTGGTCCTGGAAGCGTTGCTCAGAGGCCCCGACCAGACCCTGCTGCTCGACGAGCCGGACAACTACCTCGACGTGCCCGGCAAGGAGTGGCTGGAGCAGCAGCTCAGGGAGACGCCCAAGACCGTGCTGCTGGTCAGCCACGACCGCCAGCTCCTCGCGAACGCCGCCGACCGCATCGTCACCGTCGAATCCGGCGGCATCTGGATCCACGGCGGGGGGTTCGCCACCTACGCCGAGGCCCGCAAGGCCCGCAACGAGCGGCTCGACGAGCTGCGCAGGCGCTGGGACGAAGAGCATGCCAAGCTCAAGGCCCTGGTCAACATGCTCAAGAACAAGGCGAGGTACAACGACGGCATGGCCGCCGCCTACCACGCCGCACAGACGCGGCTGCGCAAGTTCGTGGAGGCGGGCCCGCCCGAGGTGGCGCCGAGCGACCAGAACATCAAGATGCGCCTCAGGGGCGGCCGCACAGCCAAGCGCGCGGTCATCTGCGAGGACCTGGAGCTCACGGGGCTCATGAGCCCGTTCGACCTGGAGATCTGGTACGGCGAACGCATCGCGGTCCTCGGCTCCAACGGCTCGGGCAAGTCCCACTTCCTGCGCCTGATCGCCGGCGAGCAGATCGCCCACCAGGGCGTCGCCAGGCTGGGCGCCCGCGTGGTGCCCGGCCACTTCGCCCAGACCCACGCCAGGCCCGACCTGCTCGGCCGCACGCCGGTCGAGATCGTCATGACCGAGCACGCCAAGCTGAAGAACGAGGCCATGAAGACGCTGGCCCGCTACGAGCTGGCGGGCCTGATCGCCGAGCAGCGGTTCGACACGCTGTCCGGCGGTCAGCAGGCGCGGCTGCAGATCCTCCTGCTGGAGCTGTCCGGGGCCACGTTGCTGCTGCTCGACGAGCCGACCGACAACCTCGACCTGGCCAGCGCGGAGGCGCTGCAGACGGGGCTGGAGGCGTTCGACGGCACGGTCATGGCGGTCACCCACGACCGGTGGTTCGCCTCCGACTTCGACCGCTACCTGGTCTTCGGCTCCGACGGCACGGTCTACGAATCGCCCGAGCCGGTCTGGGACGAGGCCAGGGTCGTACGTCAGCGTTAAAGACACCGTTAAAGAGGGCGTGTCAGCCGTCTGCCGTACGCATGCGCGGGTTATCACGGCAAAGTGATCCTGCACAGCCGAACCGTCAGCCTCCTCGCACTCGGGGCACTCGGAGCGATCTGCCTCCCCGGATGCTCGAGCGAGGACAAGCCCGAACAAGCGCTCAAGCCTCTCGCGCTCAAGGAACAGGTCTCGAACATCGTCAAGTCCGCGGACGGGTACGCCGTCAACTGGGCGGGCGTGCTCAGCAACGCCAACCCGTGGCACTTCGGCGAGCACGTGGTCGCCACGGTCGTCGGCCACGACGCCAGGGGGACCGAGGTCGTACGGATGGACCAGCCGCTCGACGCGGTGCCGCCCGGCGGGTCGCTGGCCTTCACCGGCCAGGCCACCAGCGCGGAGAAACCGGCCAAGGTGACGATCCAGTACCGTCCCGCGAAATGGCGGCCTGCGGCGCGGATCGCGTCGGCCTTCCAGCGGTTCCCCATATCGCGCACCCAGACGTTGCGCCAGAAAGACGGCACATACCTTATTACGGGATATGTCGGAAACCCGTATCAGCTGCCGGCGAGCAGTCTCGTCGTGAACGCGTTGCTGCGCGACAAGGCCGGCAAACTGCTGGCCGGCGGCAGCACATTCGTGGACGACGTGAAGGCGGGCAGCCCGCCCAGGTTCATTCTCACCATCGGCGGACTGCCGGCGAGCACCAAGGTGGCGAAGACCGAGATCTCGGCCAGGACGTGGGGATCGACCGGCCGTCCCTACGAGGATCTGGCGCTCGGGGGAGCCATGCCGGTGCACACCGTCAAGCCGACGACCGAGCCGTTCGCGGTGGATCGCAGCACTGAGGTGGTAACGCAGCATAAAGAATGATCGGACGCAATCAAGCGCGATAAAAGCCGAAAAATCGGGCCATCGAGCGGATTTATCCGTACGCAATCCGGGCCGGCCTCACGACAAGCCATGTCATTGGCGCGGAACAGGTAGAACTACTAGTTACCGATCCATTACCTTCGGTCACATGAATGACCGCGTCCTGGTCGAAGCACTCCGCGCCCGCGCCCCGGGCGCCCTCGCCGCGCTGTACGACGCGTACGCGGAGAGCGTCTACGGCTACTGCTGGTCCCTCCTGCTGAGCGCAGACAGCGCCCAGGTGGCCCTCCGCGACACGCTGATCGCCGCGGAGGCGCACGCCGGCGCGCTGTCCGAGCCCGACAGACTCCGCACCTGGCTGTACGCGCTGGCCCGCGTCGAATGCCTGCGCCGCCGGGCCGCCGCGCCACCGGGTGCCGAGGCGGCGCTGGCCGAGGCGCCGCCGCTGGACGACCCGGCCGACGCCGACCTGCGGATCATGGCCTGGAACGCCGTCCAGAGCCTGCCTGTCGCCGACCGCGAGGTCCTGGAGCTCACGTACCGGCACGAACTGTCCGCCGCCGAGCTGGCACAGGTGCTCGCGGTCGCGGCACGCCAGATCGAGCCACTCCAGGAGCAGGCCCGCGAGCGCCTGGGCGACGCGATCACCTCCGAGATCCTGGCCAGGAAGGGCCCGTACGACTGCCCGCGCCGGGCCGCGATCCTCACCGGCTTCTCCGGTGAGATGACGGGCACGATGCGCGAGCACCTCGTCAGGCACCTGCCACGCTGCGAGATCTGCGCGCCGCACCGCACCCGCGAGGTGTCGGCAGCCAAGGTGTTCGAACTCGTGCCGGAGGCCGCGCTCCCCGACGCGCTGCGGGTCAGGGTGATGAGCTGCTTCGCCGACCCCGAACTCCTGCCCTACCGCCGTTACGTCGCCAGGCGTACGGGTGCGCTGGGCGCCGCGGGGTTTCCCGTTCCCGCCGGCAAGGACGTTCGGCGATGGCCTCAGGCGCTGGCGGGCGCGCTGGCGGCGGTCGCGACCGTGGTGGCGATAGCGGTGATCTTCAATGAGATCGGCAAGGACAACGGCGGCCTGGCGGGAGTGGCGACGGCGGCCTTCCCCGCGACGGGCGAGCCGCCGGGCATCCGGCTCCCGTGGCAGGCCGACCCCCAGGACGGCCCGTTGACCGTCGAGCCCATCCTCGACAGCACCACCACACACCCGATCAAGCCGACCCAGTCGCCGCCCGCCGTCTCACCCCCGGCGCCCGCCTGGTCCACCTCGGCCGGCACGGCATCGCCAGGCACCTCGCAACCGGCCGGTCCGTCGCCAGGCAGGACCGGCACCCCACCCGCCGTCGACCCGCCGGTCGGCCGGCCACCCGGCGGCCGTCCCCCCGGTGGCCACCCCGGCCGGCCACCCGGCGGCCCCGGTCACCCCGGGCCTCCTGGGCGCCCGCCCGGCGGTCACCCCGGGCATCCACCGGGCGGCCCTTCACCCGGGGGCACCCCGTCCAAGGGGCCCTGCGGCCGGATGCCCTGCCCCACGCCGACGGTCGCGCCCAGCCCCACGCCCACGC
>NZ_JADOGI010000072.1 GCF_015645445.1 Nonomuraea cypriaca
GGGCCGGGCGGGGCGACCACCTGGAGCGCGTCGGCGTTGCCGGGGCTGAGTGCGACCGGGGCCTGCCCCGCGATCAGGTCCGCGGCGCCGAGGCTGGTGTTGACCAGCACCCTGGTGACGTCGCGCAGCCCGAACCGGCTGCCCACGGTGGGCGGCACCAGCACGGACGTGCTCAGGTTACGCTCGCGGCGCAGGTCGCCCAGGACGCCGATCACCGTGTACGCGTGCCTCCCGATGAAGATCGCGGGAGCCCGGTCGAGCCGGGTGATGCCGAGCGCCTTCGCCGCCTGGTCGCCGATCACCGCCACCCGGTCGCCCCGCTCGATGTGCCCGGCGTCGTAGAACCTGCCCTGGACCATCCTGCCGCGCGCCGCCTCGGGCAGCCCGGTCGTCGCCGCCAGCACGGTCAGGGACTGCGCGGTGACCCTGGTCGGGTCCACGATGTCGGTGGATCGTACGGACAGGTTCGTGCTGTCCTTCGTCTCGGCCATGGCGGCGGCCGACTCCACGCCGCGCAGCCTGGTCAGCCGGTCGACCGCGGTCCATTCCACCAGCGGCACGTTCTCGGATTCGGGGACCTCCACCGTGATGGCGGTGGCGACCAGCTCGTCGAAGCGGCCGACGATCTGGTTGCCCGCGGTGGCGGCGACGCCGAGCGTGACGACCAGCGTGGTGATGCCGAGCACGGTGCCGAGCGTGGTCAGCGCCGAGCGCACGGGCCTGGCGAGCATGCCGGCGAACGCCTCGCCGAACAGGTCGCGTACGTGCATCACTCCTCCACCAGCACGCCGTCGGTGATCCGCACCCGCCGCTCGGCGCGCGTGCTGACCTCCCGGTCGTGGGTGATGACCACGATCGTCAGGCCCTGCTCACGCAACTCGTCGAACAGGTCGAGCACCGCCTCGGTGTTACGGCTGTCCAGGTTGCCGGTTGGCTCGTCGCACAGCAGCAGCGACGGCTCACCCATGAGGGCCCTGGCGATGGCCGTGCGCTGGCGCTCGCCGCCCGACAACCGGTCGGGCGGGAACCCCGTCCGGTGGCCGAGGCCGACCCGCTCCAGCGCCGCCAGGGCCCTGTCCCTTCTGCCCGCGCGAGGCTGACGGCCGTAGATCTCGGCGAGCATGACGTTCTCCACCACGCTGCGATGGGACAGCAGGTGGAAGGACTGGAAGACGAAGCCGATGCGCCGGCCGCGCAACCGGGTCCTGGCGCCGTCGCGCAGCGCGGTGGTCTCGGTGCCGTCGAGCCGGTAGCTGCCTGAGGTGGGCCGGTCCAGCAGGCCCAGCACGTTCAGGAGCGTGGACTTGCCCGAGCCCGATGGGCCGACGATCGCCACGTAGTCGCCGTGGTCTGCCCGGAGGCGGACGTCGTCGAGGGCGCGTACCGGGGGCTGCGCGGGGAACTCCCTGCAGATCCCGGTCAGCTCGATGACCGGCTCAGCCACCGCTGATCACCACCCGGTCGCCCTCCTTGAGCGCGCCGGTGACCTCGACGTTCCCGTCGGCGGCCAGGCCGGTGCGCACCTCGACGTCCCTGGTCTTGTCGGTGGCGTACTCGACCCGGACCCGTGCTCTGCCGTCCGCCGAGGTGATCACCGCGGCCACCGGCACCACCAGCACCGGGTCATCGGTCGCGCCCACCGTCACCCGCGTCGTCACCGCCGTCCCCACCTTCAGCCCCTTCGCCGAGGCGGGGGTGAGCAGGACGGGCTGGGCGCCGTCCTGCGGCTCCTCGGCGCCCGGCACCTTGGCCTTGTCGCCGACCGCGGTGAGCGTCGCCGGGTACGTCTTGCCCGTGTCGGCCTCGATGGTCGCCTTCATGCCTGGCCGCAGCAGGCCGGACTCGGCCGCCTCCACCGACCCCGTCACCATGAACGTCGAACTGGTCACCGTGGCGACCTCGTCCTCGACGCGCTGCCCGGCCTTCGCCGTGACCTTCTGCACCCGGGCGGGCAGCTTCGGCAGGAACACGACCTCGCCGGGCGGGACAGACGTCCCGTACGTACGCGCGAACTCGGCCAGCATCGACTTCGCCGCCGCCACGTCCTTCTTCGCGTTGGCCACCTTGAGCCTGGTGGGGGAGAGCTGCCTGGCCTGGCGCAGCGCCTGGTCGGCCGTGACCTGCGCGTCCTTCGCCGTCCGGACAGCCTTGCGCAGCTCTGTCAGCCTGTCGTCCCTGGCCTGCCCGGCCTCCTCCAGAACCCGGTCGCGCGCCTCCCTGGCCGCCGCCAGATCGGCCCTGGCGTTGCCGGCCCGCATCTCCAGCAAGCGCGTGTCGACAGGAGACCGTGTGTCGACAGGAGAGGTCGTCGCGGTGATCCCCGGTTGCGGCGTGGTGGTCGCGGTCACCACCGGCGCCGGGGGGTTCTCGGCCGCGTCCAGGGCCTGCACGGCCGCCGCCAGCTTCTCCTCGGCCGCGCGCACGGCCGTGTCCGCCGCCGCCAGCTTGGTCTCGTCCTCGAGCGTCAGCTCCCGCGACTCCGCCTGGTCCAGCGCGCTCCGCGCCGCCTTCGCGTCGGCCTCGGCGTTGTCCAGCTTGACCTTCAAGGGCAGCACGTCCCGCCCCCGGTCAAGCTCCTGCCGGTGGGTGGCGAGGGTCTCCTCTGCCGTCTGTACGGCCCTGCGCAACGTGTCGTACGCCTGCCGATCGGGCAGCGTCGGCTGCTGGGCCTCGTACCCCTTCTTGGTGTAGAGCCTGGTCACCGCGGCGATCGTGGCCTGGTCGAACACGCCGGACGTGGGGCCGCCGAAGCCCAGCCTGCGCAGCGCCCGCTGCAACTGCTCGACGTCGTCGCCCTTGGCGCCGGGCGCGATCGTCCTGTGCATCGGCACGGACCCGCGCAGCGCGAACACCGGGCGGCCGTTGACCTCCATCAGCACCGCCCCCTCCTTGAGCCGGCCCTGGCGCGGCGCCCGGGTGGCCCGCTGCAGCTCGGACGTGCCGCCGACCACCCCCGCCAGGCTGATCGGCAGCGGCGAGCCGTATTCGAGGGTGCCGCTGACCACGACGGTGCTGACGAGCTCGCGGTGCTCGACGGCGGCGGTGACGAGCGAGGGCTCGGGGGCGGCGCGGCGGGCCGCCTCGTCGGCGGGCGAGCGCAGCCGGGTGCTCACCGCCCAGCCCGCCGCGGCGACGAGCACGACGCCGGCGACGGTGCCGGTGAGGACCTTGCGTGGGGATTTCATGAGAGGCATCCGAAGGCGAGGGCTTTATGGGAGGTGCCAGGCGAACTGGTCGTCGATCCGCCGCCCGATCGCCGTTTGCCGTGGCTCGTAGGCCGGGTAGAAGCTCTTGCCGCATTCCAGGTCGTCGAGTGCGGCCTTGATCTCCTTGTTCAGGTGCTGCCTGGCCTGAACCGAGGAGACGTGCTCGCGCAGCCTCGTCTGCTCGGTCGCGAAGATCCGGCCGCGATCCGCCATGGCCGTCGGTTTGGTGTCATCGAAGGTGTGGCCCTTGCTCTTCATGCAGCCGGCCATGGCGGCGGCCAGCTCCACCAGTCCGGGGTCGCCGTCGAGTTCGCGGCCAATCGCCTGTTCGCGGGCCGTGAGCATCTGGATGAGATGGTCTGAGGCCGACTTCAGGGTCAGGCCGAGGGCCTGCTTGCCCGCCCTGATCGCGCAGGTGTCCTTCGCCTTCATGTAAGCCTGCGCCTGGGCCGTGGAGAGCTTGCTCACGATCTTCATATTCGGGTCCGCTGCGGCGGCGTCCGCGCCTGACTGGCGCATCATCTCCTCGGGGTAGACCTCAAAGGCCCAGGCCCCGAAACCGTATTTTTGGCGATATTTCAGCATCGCCTGGTAATCACCGGCGGCGCGCTTGCGCTCCTCCTCGGTCTTCTCCTGCTTCGGAGGCACGTACGCGACGTACTTGAAGCCCTGCTGCTTCATGCAGTCGGCCTTGATCGCTTCGAACCGCTGCTTCTTGCCGGCGGCCGGGCTGGGCGAGGGCGACGTCGCGGCGCTCTCCGCGGTGCCCCCGCAGCCGCAGAGCACGGCCGCTGCCAACGGCATGGCGAGGGTCAGGCGGGAACTCTTGAACATGCCGCAGGATAATACTCTGTTGAACGAAGTATGGTCAACTCGTGCCGAAGCCGAACTGCTCGTTGACCTGCCTGTCGACTGCCGACTGCTTCGGCTGGTAGGTGGGATAGAAGTCCTTGCCGCACTCCAGGTCGTCGAGCGCGGCCTTGATCTCCCTGTCGAGATAGGGCCTGGCCTGCTCGGGGCTGAGGGTGGGCGCGTAGATGAGCGGGACCTCGCCCTCCTTCGGCGGAGGGGCGACGTCGGGCACGTCGTCGCGCTGCTCCCGGCCGAGCCTGTCCTCCTGCGCGCGGAACACCGTGCTGCCGTGCTCCGACATGGCCGTCGGCGAGGTGTCGCCGACGGCGTAGCCCTTGCCCTTCAGGCACGTGGCCATGTCGGCGGCCGGCTCCACCAGTCGCGGATCGCTGTTGAGCGCGCTCTTGAGTGCCCGGTCTCTGGCGGTGTACATCGCGGCCATGTAGTCCGTGTCCGACTTGATGTCCAGGCCGAGCACCTCATTGGCCGCCGTCGTCATGCAGCCGTTCAGTGCCTTGTGGTACGCCTGCAGCTGCGACTTGGAGAGCGCGGACTGGATGGCCCAGTTGGGGTTGATCTCTGGGTTGTCGGGCTTGACCGCCGGGTTGCCCATCTCCTTGGGGTAGACGTACAGGGCGAACACCCCGAAGCCGTATTTTTCGCGGTATTTCCGCATCGCCTCGTAGTCGCCGGAGGCGCGCCTGCGGTCCTCCTCGGTCGTCTGCCGTGTGGGCTGCACGTACGCGACGTACCTGAAGCCCCGCTGCTTCATGCAGTCCGCCTTCGCCGCTTCGAGCTGATGCCTCTTGCCCGCGGCGGCCGGGCTGGGCGAGGGCGCGGCGCTCCCGGCGGCGCCCCCGCAGCCGCTGAGGACTGCCAGGCCGAGTACGGCCAAGGTCGGAAGGGATGGCTTGAGCATGCTCTTGACCATACTCCGTTCAACGTAATATGGTCAATCCACGCAGTACCTCGGCTGCCGGAACGGCGCCAGCGCCGCACCCAGGGTCAGCAGGAGCAGCACCCCCCAGTACGCGAGGTGCTGCCTGGTCAGCACGTCGGCGTGCAGCAGCACCTGACCGGAGGCGGCCGCCAGGTAGATCCCCGCGCCGAGCGCCCACCGGTGGTCGCGGGCCAGGTAGCCGCCCGCCACCGCCAGCCCGAACGCCGTGCCCTCGACGGCCATCCTGCTCAGGCTCAGCGGGAATGCCGTCTCCACCGCCATCCACGCCGGCCCCGCCCACGCGGCGCCCACGACCGCCGCCCACCACCACCATGACCTGACCCGCACCGGCCGCCGCCGCGCCGTGAGCACCAGCAGCCCGATCAGCACGACCGCGTAGCCCCCTGCGACCACGAGCGGGTCGCTGTCCGCGAACAGCCCCCGGTCGCTGAGGAACGACGGCTGGACCGGCAGCAGGGTGACGTCGAACGGCTGACGGCCGTCCGCGACCGCGACCGCCTTCACGCCGGTGACGAGGGTGAGCAGGAACGCCGCGGTCAGCCGACCGCGCTGGACGGCCAGCAGCGCGAGCGCCGACAGCAGGATCCACAGCGGCATCGCGCCCGCGTAAGGCAGCAACGCCGCCAGGTTGGCCGCCGCCACGGCCATGACGCCCAGGTGCAGGCCGTCCGCCCAGGCAGGGCCCGCCGCCTGGGCGACGATCCGGCTGCGCACACCGCCCGCCAGGAGGCCCCACGCCTCCCGGAGCACCGGAACCGTCCGGCCTGGCCCGGCCGACTCCAGCAGGACGTCGAGCAACTCGTCGCCGTGCGCGGCGCGGTACTCCTTCGGGTACGCGAGCAGCAGCCGGCGGTAGCGGCGCTCCAGCGCCCGCGTGCTCCCGATGGACTCGACGGGCTCGACGGGCTCGACGGCCGTCATGGGGTCGTCGGCCGCAGGACGAGGGAGGCGGCCGCCTGCATCCGTCTGGCCTCGGCCTCCACGAGCGCCTGGCCCTGGTCGGTGATCCTGAAGTAGCGGCGGTTGCGGCCGTTGACGGTCTCCTCGCGGTCCACGGTGATCACTCCGCGCTCGTTCAGGCGTTCGAGGATGCCGTAGAGGGTGCCGACCGACGGCTGGACCCGGCCCTCCGACAGCTCCTTGATCGACTTGCTGATCGCGTGCCCGTGCAGCGGTCCTGAGCGCAGGGCGGTGAGCACGAAGTACATCGGCTCGCTGACTTCTGACGTTCCCCTCGGCATGGGACCGAGATTATTCCGTTGAACGAAGCGTCCGCAACGCCCGGCGGCCCCTGGGAGGCCGCCGGGCGGACGGGGATCACTTACAGCGGTCGCCGTTCAGGTGGAAGACCTCAGGAACCGGGTTGGGGCCCGAGGCGTTCGTGCCGACGAAGCCGAACGTCACGGACCGGCCAGGCTTGATCTTGTCGTTCCAGCTCAGGCTCCTGGCCGTCACGACCGAGCCCGACTGGGACAGCGTCGCGCCCCAGCCCTCCCTGACGCGCTGGCCGCTCAGGAACGACCAGCGCAGGCTCCAGCCGTCCACGGTCCGCTTGCCGGTGTTCTCGATCACGACCTGGCCGTTGAACCCGCCCGGCCACGAGCCGTGCGCGGTGTAGCGGACCCGGCAGTCCGACCGCTCGCCCTTGTCGGCCAGGAACGCCGAGACCCAGGCCAGCGGGGAGTTCCAGTTGATCGTCAGCTCGTTCGTCGCCCACGACTCGATGTCGTCGATGTAGCAGAACTGCGGCTCGCAGCCCTGCAGCAGCCGCTGGGCCACGGGGTCCTGGATGGCCGAGTTGGGGCCGCCGGCCAGCGTGCCGCGCGGCGGGTTGGGCAGCTCGGGGTCGAGCTGGCGGGCGTACCAGCGGCTGTGCTGGTTCTTGGAGGCCACCTCGCCGTAGCCGGTCACGTACGACTGGTTGAGCGCGTTGCGGCCCAGGATGTAGTCCATGCCCTCGCGTACGGCCGCGCGGTACTTCTCCTGGCCGGTCAGGTCGTACGCGGTGGCCATGACGACCATGTTGTTCAGCACCAGGTTGTTGGAGCCCCAGTCGAAGTCCGGCGGGTTGTACGGCAGCCCGTACGCGTGCCCCCGCTGGATCGCCAGATACTTCTCCGCGCCCTCGGTCACCGACTGCCGCACCCGCGCCCGGTCGGGGATGGCGTTGGGCACGGTCGCCAGCTCCAGGCGGCCGAGCTGGGCGGTGTTGCCCCAGTCGAAGCCGCGCTCGCGCCAGATGTCGCCGGTGTGGTGCGGCGAGGCCAGCACGAACTCCTTGAACTCCTTCTCGCCCGTCGTGATGAACAGCTCCGCCGCCGCCCAGTAGAACTCGTCGCTCACGTCGCCGTCGTTGTAGGCGCCGCCGCCGATGCCGTCGTTCGGGTCGGCGTACCGCTCCGGGTCGGCCTTGGCCGCGGCCCACGCCTTGCGGGCGGCCTTGAGGGTCCTGGCGGCGAACGCCGGGTCGTACGGGGCGAACAGCCGGGCCGCCTGCGCCGCGGTGGCGGCCAGGTTGAGCGTCGCGGCGGTCGAGGGCGGGTGCAGCTCGCGCAGCTGCGGGTCCAGGTGCGGCAGCAGCGGCAGCCCGGTCCAGTTCTGGTCGTGGATCTTGTGGTGCGCCATCCCCGCGTGCGGCTCACCGTCGGGCACCTGCATGCTCAGCAGGAACTCCTGCTCCCAGCGGGCCTCGTCCAGCACGTCGGGCGTGCCGTTGCCGCTCTCCGGGATGTTCAGCTGCCCGTCCTCGAAGGCCGCCTTGTCCCGTTCGTACGCGGCCATGAGCTGGTGGACCGAGATGCCGCCGTTGACGACGTACTTGCCGTGGTCGCCGGCGTCGTACCAGCCGCCCTTGACGTTCAGGGAGTAGTCGCAGACGCCGGGCTGGCAGGGGACGCTCACGTCGCCCTGGTTCGGCGCCGCGCCGGCGTGACCGGCGGGCCGGCCGTAGCCAGGTCGGAGGTCGTCGCGGATCTCGATGCCGCTGCGCTGCGTGTAGTAGAACTTCAGCGCGTCCGCCGGCAGTTCGTCGTAGATGTCGGCGGCGATGTCGAACGGCCGGCTCGTCTCGCCGTCGGCCGTCAGCGTGTAACCCTCGCCGGGCTTCTTGTAGGAGCTGAAGTCGAGCGTGTGCGTGTTCTGGCCGGAGCTCGCGTCCACGCCCCTCGGAGTGGTCCGGCCGTTGGCCACCGTCTCCTTGCCGGCGTTCTTGAGCTCCCAGTCCAGCGCGGCGGTCTCGGTGGTGACCACGGTGGCCTTCTTGGGGCCTGTGGGGAGGTAGCCGACCATGTTCACGCGGACCCGGGGGCCCGTGTCCGGCTCGTAGACCTCGGGTTCGGCGCCGCCCTTGAGCGACACGTCGTCCATGCAGAACCTCCAGGGCTCGGCGCTGCCGCCCACCTGGAAGACGACCTGGGCGTTCGGCAGCGACACGGGGGCGGTGAACGTGTAGGAGTAGTCGTTGCCGGAGACGCTCAGCTCGGGAGCGGCGGACAGATACTGCGTGTACGGGTCCACCGGGAACTGGATCAGCGCCCTGCCGACCTTGGCCGGGGTCGCCGAGGCGCTGAACGCGTAGGCGTACGTCTCGCCGGCCACCAGTGGGATGTCGTCCTGGCCGATGATGACGTCCCACGGGTTGGCGGTGCCGCCGGGGACGTCGGTGCAGAGCCGTCCCTCGTCCGTCGCGAGGGTGACGTTGGGGGTGCCCCACCACGGGGCGGTGCCGGTGTCGAAGGTGCCGTTCACGATCTGCTCGGGTCCCTCGTCGGCGTGCGCCGTGGCGGTGGGGGACAGGGCGACCATGGTGAGGAGGGCCAGTAAGGCGGCCCGGCTTCGGGTCATGAAGCTCCTTCGAGGGGAATGGGAGCGCTCCCAACGGAGCTTTCCGATCCTCCTTTCCCGCCGCCGCGCAGTCAACGGGTCCGCACCACCGGGCTTCGAAGACGGTGAAACTTTCATCCGGCGGCGCCGGGCCGGGCGCCGCCGGGCGGAAGGATCAGGGTGCGGCCGGCCGCCACATCGGCCAGAACAGCGTCCCGTCGGGCAGCGCGAACGGCTCCAGCGGCTGGTAGCCGTGTCGTGCGTAGAGGTCGCGGCTGCGTACGCTGCTGGCCTCCAGGTAGGCGCGCGCGCCGTCCAGCCGGTCGTGCCGGTGGCGCAGCAGCGCCGTGCCGAGCCCCTGATTCTGGCAGTCCGGGTGGACCGCCAGGAAGGCCAGATGATGGTACGGCTCCGCCGGATGGTTGCTCTCGAACAACGCGTCCAGCTCGCGGAACCGGCTGGCCCACTCGCCCGTGGCCTCGTCCAGGCGGCGGTCGTAGTCGGCCGGCTCTGGCAGCTCTGAGGTGTGCGGGAGCCAGACCGCGGCGGCCGGGCCGTCGTCGATCACATGGACCTCGCCGTGCTCGAGCGCGTGGTCCACGAAGATCCGGAAGTTGGCGGTCAGGACCTTGTGCCGCTCCCTGCGGTCGGGCACGAGGTAGGCCACCGATCTCAGCTCGGCGAACGCGGTCGCGATGAGCTCCGCGACCTGTCCCGCGTCCTCGGCCGTCGCGCGGCGGACGGCCGGCCTCATCGCGAACATCTCTTCCATGCCCAGGTCTCCTCTCATCGGACCAATGTGGTGTCCTGGGCGGTGGCCGCCTTGGCGCCCATCCCCACCTGAGAGTAAACGGCGGGTTGTCCCGCCCGCAGGACCAGGGCCCACACCACGCCGAGCAGGGCGGCGACGCCGTACACGGCGGGCAGGATCAGGGCCAGCGGGTCGCCCTCCGGCACGCCGAGCGCCGTCGCGAAGTTGTCCAGCGCCAGCCACACCATCACGGCCAGCGCGATCGCGGCGGGCACGGGCGCGATCACCCGCCGGCCGAGCGTCTCGCCGCTCGGGTTGCGGCCGAAGAAGACCAGCACCGCGATGGAGGTCGTGAAGATCAGGAGCAGCACCCCGAGACCGCCGAACGCGCCGCCGTAGAAGAACATCTGCACCAGCGGGTCCAGCCCGAGCACGGCGTAGAGCACGATCACGACCAGCCCGAACGCGCTCTGCGCGAGCGAGCCCGCGCTGGGCGCGCCGGTGCGGGCGGCGGTGCGGCCGAAGACCGCGGGCAGCACCCGCTCGCGGCCGAGCGCGAAGAAGTAGCGGGCGGTGGTGTTGTGGAACGAGATCATCGCGGCGAACAGGCTGGTCACGAAGAGCACCCTGGCGATGTCCACCACGGTCGTGCCCAGGTGGGCGGTGGCGAGCACGAAAATGGTGTCCGCCTGGTCGCGTCGCGCGGTGGCGACGATGTTCGACGGGCCGGTGGCGACCGTCATCGCCCAGGACGACAGCGCGTACAGGCAGGCGATGATGGCCACGGACGCGTACGTCGCCACCGGCACCGTACGCCGCGGCTCGCGGCTCTCCTCCGAGAACACCACGGCCGACTCGAACCCGACGAACCCGAGCGTCGCGATCACCAGCAGCGCACCCACGCCGGGCACGAACAACGCGTCCGGCGACAGGGTGGCCATCGAGAAGCCGGCCGGGCCCGGGTTGATCAGGTCGGCGAGGTCGAACAGCAGGATGACCACCACCTCGGCGGTGAGCAGTACGGCCAGCACGCGGCCGTTGACGTCCACCCGCATCCTGCCCAGCACCGCCACCAGCGCCCACGCCACCAGCGACACCACCCACCAGGGCGGGGTGATGCCGAACCACTGTTCGACCAGCGGGGTCGCCGCCGCGCCGAACGCGCCGTAGAGCGCGGCCTGCAGCACGTTGTACGCGATCAGCGCCACCCAGGCGGCCGCGACGCCCGCGGGACGGCCGAGCCCGCGGCTGATGTAGGTGTAGAACGCGCCCGCGTTCGCCATGTGCCTGGCCATCGCCACGTAGCCGACGGAGAACACCGTCAGC
The DNA here is from genome assembly GCF_015645445.1 of Nonomuraea cypriaca. Classification (GTDB taxonomy): domain Bacteria; phylum Actinomycetota; class Actinomycetes; order Streptosporangiales; family Streptosporangiaceae; genus Nonomuraea; species Nonomuraea cypriaca. The sequence continues at coordinate 10,919 of NZ_JADOGI010000072.1, forward strand.
ACGATCCCGACCACCAGGAACGCGATCGGCAGGCCCGTGATGCCGGTGATCGCGTACGCGGTGGTGACGACCCCGGCGACGACGGTGAGCGGCGCGGCGGCCGAGAGGACGAAGTAGACGACCGTGGGCGCGCCGAGCCGGTCGGCGGCGAGGGCGCCGGCGACCGGATCGGAGTCGGCGCCGGTGTTCACGGAACGCATCGAGATCCTTTCTGGGGGTTTGCAGAGTTCGGTGTACGGCTCAGGTGCGATAGGTCAGTACGGCGTCACCCACCGCCGCGCGGACCAGACGGCTCAGGTCGCTCAACGGCGGGGGCATCGCGGCCAGCACGGCGGTCAGGAAGGGCCGCGCGACCCGGAGATCGGCGGGATCGTCGAGCACGGTGCCGGTCAGGTCGCACGCGTCCACCAGCGTGGCCAGGGCCATGTCCTGTGACGCCAGCGGCTCGCGGCGGACCAGCGCCAGCCGCAGGCGTGTGGTCGGCCACATAGCCTGGACGAAGTCGGTGGAAAAATAGCGGGGCTGTTTGCGCCTGAGTAGTTTTGGGGCCTCCTGCCGAAGTAACCCGGTGGCTTCCATGCGGGCGCTCACGTCCGCGACGGATCGTCGCGCGAGGTAAGCCAGCCAGGTGCGTACGCCGGTGTGGTGCGGCGAATTACCGATATCGGTCAGCACCGTGTTCGCCAGGCCGTCCCCGGCCGGCCGCGAGTCGACGACCTCGAGACTCACACCGCGTACGGCGACCCGCCGGTCCAGCACGAGTTCGCCGATGAGCGCGCCGGCCAGCCCCAGCGCGATGCCCTGGACGTGCAGCCGGGGTTTGCCCGAGCCGGTCGTGTCCCACGAGACCAGGAAGAAATCATCGGCAAGCACCTTGAATCGGTCCGCTCACTATCGCTTTAAAGGACAACCGGCTTTCGGACATGGCGGATGGCCGCCAGCCGAAACATCTATCAAGAACATCATCATCCGGCTAGACCCTATTTACGGCTTTACGGCGAATCAGATTAATCACTGATTAACGGCCAATATGACGAGTTATCCTCATATATCAAACGAGTGGCGTGGTGAGGCCGCCGCACGCGACACGAAACCAGCAGGTCAGAGATGTGTTGGGTGCGGCGCGCGGGGGCCGGTACGGTCGAAAGCATGCGCGCCTACCGAGCCTGCTCGCGCTCCCGGTCCACGGCGCCGGTCGCACTGGTCGCACTGGTCGTGCTGGTCACCGCCTGCGGCGGCGCCGTGCCCGCCGCTCTGGACGCGCCGGCCGACTCGCCGTCGCCCACGGAGCCGGTGTCGCCCACCAGCCGGGCGCTGGCCGGGAAGGTCGTGGTGCTCGATCCCGGGCACAACGGGGGCAACGCCGCGCATCCCGAGGTGATCAACCGGCAGGTCGACATCATCACCCGGCGCAAACCCTGCAACACGACCGGCACCCGGACCCACGCCGGATACCGGGAGCACGCCTTCACCTGGGACGTCGCCGTCCGGCTCAAGCCGATCATGGAGGAGATGGGCGCCAGGGTGGTGCTCACCCGGGCCGACGACCAGGGAGTCGGGCCGTGCATCACCGAGCGGGCCGCCATCGGCAACGCGGCGGGGGCGGACGCGGTCGTGTCCATCCACGCCGACGGGGCCGCACCGCACGGGCGCGGGTTTCACGTGATCATGCCGGGGCTGGTTCCCGGGCACAACGACGACATCATCAAGCCGTCACGGCGGCTCGGGCTGGCCATCAGGAACGCGTACCGGAGCGGCACCAGGCTGCCGTACGCCGACTACGTCGCCAAGGACGGACTGCAGGCCAGGACCGACCTGGGCGGGCTCAACCTGTCGAAGCGGCCGGCCGTGTTCCTCGAAGCCGGCAACATGAACAACCGGCGCGACGCGGCCAAGATGTCCGACGCCGCCTTCCGCGAGCGCGTCGCCACCTCGCTCGCGGCCGGGCTCAAGCAGTATCTGCGGAGGTAGCCCCTGCCGGGCTATCCGTCGCGGCAGAGGGGCGTGCCTCCGACCACGCAGGCGATGTCGTCGAGTTGGCAGCTCATCAGGGTGCCGTCCATGCCCAGCACGAGCACGAACTCGCACCGGGACGGATCCGTCAGCAGGACCTTGCCGACGACGCCGTTATCCAAGATCACGGTCGGGCGGACTGCCGCTTGTTCCATGCCCTCGTGACTCCTCTCCGGTCAGGGGCGGGTCCGGCGTGCGGACCCGTCTCCATCAGGATGCACAGGTGAAGGCCATGAGCGCATCGGCCATCCGGCTCTAATTCCCGGTCCTTCGCAGGCCCGCCCCGCAGGCGCGCGTTCGCCTGACTCGCCGGGGAGCGAGAACGTGTTCTGATTCAGCGGGGAGTCCTTCCATGGGCGACTAGTAGTATGACGCCCAAGTTGTCCCGGGGGAAGGAGAATGCCCCTCGTGACCGAGCTTGAGCGCGTTACGCGCTGAACGTCCCAAATTCGGCCTGGGTGTACGACTACCTACGGTGTGTCGCGGCTGCCCATCGAGGGCGGCGTCGGGTCAGAGCCTGATGATCTGGCTGTAGTCCTTCAGTTCGATACCGGTCGCGTACCTGTCGGCGACCTTCATCATCAGGCCGAGCAGGAAGCGGTACCTGAACATCCAGTTCCGCATCCGGATCCGCGCCCTGGTGGCGGGCGCGAGGAAGGGGCCCGCGTTGCCGTTCTCGGCCACCTTGGCGTAGCCGCGGAGCTGCCGCTCGTACGCGGCGAAGGCCGCGTGGTGGTCGCCGCCGGCCGCGGCCAGTTCGCCCGCCAGCACGTACGCGCCCACGACGGCCAGGCCGGTGCCGAAGCCGCCCAGGGTGTTGCCGTACGCCGAGTCGCCCAGCAGCACCACGCGGCCCTTGCTGTAGTGGTCGATGGAGACCTGGCTGATCGAGTCGAGGTAGACGTCCTCGGCGCGGTCCACCGCCTTCATGATCTCCGGGGTCCGCCAGCCCATGCCGGCGTAGACGCGGGCCAGGACCTCCTTCTGTGCTCCCGCGTCGTACCGGTCGTAGTCGAGCGGTTCTGAGGCGAAGACGAAGAACGCCGACGCCTTCGTGCCGCCGGCCGCGGCCATCCGGCCGGGCTCGTTGTACATCCTCGGGACCGTCCCGAAGTCCTCGTCCAGCTCGACCAGGGCGTAGTAGTGGCCGAGGTGCCTGACATAGGCAGATTCGGGGCCGAAGGCGAGGCGGCGTACGTTCGAGTGGATCCCGTCCGCGCCCACCACCAGGTCGAACGTCCTGGGGGCGGAGCGCTCGAACGTGACGTGCACGCCGTCCTGGGTCTCGGTCAGCGAGGTGATGGAGTCGCCGAAGACGTACTCGCAGGCGGGGGCCGTCCGGTCGTAGAGGATCCTGGACAGGTCGCCGCGCCTGATCTCCAGGTCGCCGCCGGTGAACTCACTCGGCACGACCGCCAGTCTGCGGTCGTCCGCGTCGACGATCTCCTCGTCCACGCCGGCGGTTCGCTGCGCGCGCACGGCGTCCATGATGCCCATGCGGCGCAAAACGGTGAGGTGGGTCTCGCCCTTGAAGTCGACGGCCTGACCGCCTGGCCGTAGGGCGGGGGCCTTCTCGACGACTGTGACGTTGAAGCCGTACCTGATGAGCCAGTGGGCGAGTGCCGGGCCGCCGATGCTGGCGCCCGAGATGAGCACGTTGGAGTTACGCATGCCTGGCAGCCTCGCCAGCGCGGCTGACTAACGGCTGACGGTTTCGCCCAGGAGTGTCAGCGCGTCGTCCCTGCCCATCGCCACGCCCCTCGCGTACGCCGCCGCGAACGCCTCGTGACCCAGCGCGTCCGTCGCGGCGGCGGCGGTCCTGGCGACGTCGCGGTCACCGGCCACGGCGGTGCCGCGCAGGGCCACGGCCGCGCCGAGCAGCAGGGCCGCGCGTTCGGCCGTACCCGTGATGAGGGCATGACCGGCCAGTCCTTCGGCGACGTCGGCGAGCTCGACGGCCAGCCCCGACTCCAGCGCGGCCGCCAGCGCCTGCCGGTGCCTGAGCGCGGCCTCCGGCACGTCCCCGGCCGCCTCGGCGAGCCGCCCGAGCGCGGTGAGCAACGGCCCCCTGATGACCTCGACGTGATACCCACCCGCCTCCGCCGCGTCGGCCGGGTCGAGTCGCGGGGCTGCCCCGGCGATTGCTGCGTCGGGTTGCTGGGCTGTCGCGGTGATGGCCTCCGCGGTGTCGGGTCGTCGGGCTATTGCGGCGGCGACCGGGTCGAGGTGCGGAGCCACCCCGGCGAGCGCTGCGTTGAGTCGTTGGGCTGCGCTGGTCAGGTCGCCGTTCAGGCGGGCTATCTCGCCGAGTTGGAGGTGGGCCCATGCCATCAGGTCCGGCCGCCCCAGCAGCCGGACCAGGTCGGCCGCGCGCTCGTAGTCGGCGTGCGCGGCGGCGGCGTCGCCCGATCGCCAGTGGGCGTCGGCGCGTCTGGCCAGCACGTCCACCAGCTCCTCGCGGGCGCCCAGCTCCTCCAGCAGGCCGACGGCCTCCTCCCACAGCCCCATGACGCGCGCCCACTCGCCGCGCCGGCTCCCGATGTGGGCGAGCCAGTCGAGCGCCTGGGCCTTCCCCCAGCGCTCGCCCACCGCGCCGAAGTCGGCCAGGACGGACACGAGCTCCCGCTCCGCTTCCGCGACCGAGCCGTCGAACAGCGTCAGCAGCGAGCGGCCGAGCCGGCCGAGCGCGCTGCTCCACGGATCGGCGGCGAGCACCCCTTTGACCTCTTCAGAGCCGGGCGGCCCCGCCGTCATCCCCCAGAGGGCCGGGCCGAACCGGTAGCGCATCGGCCGGTCGAGTGACTCGATGATCGCCCGTGCCCGTTCCCAGTGCGGTGACCCGGCGTCGGGTACGGCGTGCAGGACGGTCAGGACGTACTCGTCGGTCAGCGCGGCCGGCGGTTCCGTGCCGATCGCGTCGAGGAGGCGTACGGCGTGGTGGGTGGCCTGGCCGCGCCGCCCGCTCAGCCACCAGTACATCGCCAGCGTGGCGATCAGCCGCAACGCCGCCGGCCTGTCGTGCGCCACGCTCCAGTGCAGCGCCGCCCCCAGGTTGGCGTCGTCGGCCGACAGCGTGGCCAGCCAGTCGAGCTGCTCGGCCCGGTAGAGGTGCGGGTCCGCCTGCCGCGCCAGCTCCAGGCACCAGGCGGCGTGCGCCTGACGCAGCCTCGGCTCCTCGCCCGCCGCCGCCAGCCGTTCCAGGCAGAACAGGCGGATCGTGTCGAGCATCTGGTAGCGCTCGCCGTCGGTCTCCACGAGCGACTTGTCCACCAGTCCCGCCAGCGGACCGGCGCCGTCCCCGCCGCACACCCGCTCGACCGCGGCCAGCGTGGCGCCCCCGGCGAACACCGAGAACCGCCTGGCCAGCGCCTGCTCCTCGGCGTCGAGCAGGCTCCAGCTCCACTCCACGACCGCGTGCAACGTCTGGTGGCGGGCGGCGGCCGTCCGGTCGCCGCGCGAGAGCAGCTGGAACCTCCCGTGTTCGGCCAGCCGGGCGGCGATCTCGGCCACGCCGTACGTACGCACCCTCGCCGCCGCCAACTCGATGGCCAGCGGGAGCCCGTCGAGGGCGGCGCAGATCCGCAGCACCGCGTCCAGGTTGCCGGACCCGACCGTGAAGCCCGGACGTACGGCCGCCGCCCGGTCGGCGAACAACCTGACCGCCGGGTAGCCGAGCGGGTCCCCTGCAGGGACGCCGTCGGGAACGGGGAGCGGGGCCAGCGGGACCAGGTGCTCGCCGGTCAGGCCGAGCGGCTCCCTGCTGGTGGCCAGGATGGTCAGCCCCGTGCAGTCGGCGAGCAGGCGGCGGGCGAGGGCGGCGGCCTCGGCAATCACGTGTTCGCAGTTGTCCAGGACGAGCAGAAGGTCCCGATCGGCCAGCGCCGCCACGAGGCGTTCCCCAGGACCGGGCAGGCCCGCCGTGTGCGGACGCAGCGCCGGCTCCCGCAACCCGAGCGCACCCAGCACCGCCCGCGCCACCTCCCCCTCAACCAACGACAAATCCACAAAACACACCTCCCCACCGCCATCTCGACCACCCGCCGAACCGTGGGTCCGGGCACCTGGGCGGCGGGTGGTCGCCTCGATGGCGAGGCGGGTTTTGCCGGTGCCGCCTGGGCCGACGATGGTGACGAGGCGGGTGGTACGCAGCTCCGCGAGGCGGGTCAGCTCCTCTTCCCGCCCCACGAAGCTGGTGAGCTGGTCCGGCGGCGCGGCCCTGGTCACGCGTGGCCGGCCACGGAGGATCTCCAGGTGCAGGGCCGCCAGCTCAGGCGAAGGGTCGGCGCCCAACTCGTCGGCGAGCAGGCGGCGTACCTCGTCGAACTCCGCCAGCGCCGCCCCCGGCCGGCCCGCCGCGTGCAGCGCCCGCATCAGCAGCCCGCGCGCCCGCTCCCGCAGCGGATGCGCGGCGACGAGCTCCCGCAGCGCCGCCACCGGCGCGCCGTCCGGCAGCGCCAGCTCCGCCTCCATGAGGTCCTCGGTGGCGGTCAGCCGCAGCTCCTCCAGCCGGTACGCCTGCACCCCCGCGAACGGCGCCTGCGCCACGTCCGCCAGCGCCGGCCCCCGCCACAACGCCAGAGCCTCCCTGAGCACCGTGGCCGCGCCCGAGGGCCGCCCGGAAGCCAGCAGCCGCCGCCCCTCGGCGGCCAGCCGCTCGAACAGGTGCGCGTCCACGGCGTCCGGATCGACGGCGAGCCGGTAACCCGCCCCATGGGACTCGATCAGCCCGGCGGGCAGCCGCCGCCTGAGCCGGGAGATCTGGGCCTGCACGGCGTTGGAGGCGCCTGAAGGGGGCCGGTCGCCGTACTGGCCGTCGATGATGCGCTCGACGCTCACCGGTCGTCCGGCGTCGAGCAGCAGCAGCGCGAGCAGGGCGCGCGGACGGGGGCCGCCGACCGCGACCGTCCCGCCGCCGGGGGACCGCACCAGGAGCGGGCCCAGAATGCCGAACTGCACGAGCCCGATTGTCCCCCAACCGCAGCCGTACGGGCGCGATGCCTCCTTTTGAGCAGGCGCGACGGAATCATCGTTATGTCGTACGAAGGCACGTACGCGCCGGCCACGGGTCAACCCTGCGCCACGCCCGCCTGCTCAGGCCACCGGCTCCTTCTGGCTCGGCGCCGGCAGGTCCACGCTGTCGCGCAGCGTGACCGGCTTGAGGAACAGCGCCGCCACCACGCCGATGACCGAGATGGCCGCCGAGATCAGGAAGATGTGGCCGGTGGCGTCGCCGTACGCGGTGGTCACGATGCCCTTGAACGGCTCGGGCAGCGCGGCGATGTCGAGGGTGCCCGCGCTCGCGCCCGCCTTGGAGGGGTCGATCCCGGCCTTGGCCAGTCCCTCGCTGATGCCGGACGCGACGTGGTTGGCGAGGACCGCGCCGAGCACGGACACGCCGATGGTGCCGCCGAGCGAGCGGAAGAACGTGATCGCGCCGCTGGCCGCGCCGAGTTCGCGCAGCGGGACGGTGTTCTGGACGGCCAGCACGAGGTTCTGCATCGTCATGCCGACTCCGGAGCCGACCAGCAGCATCGCGGCCATCATGAGCGGGATCGGGGTCTGGTGGTCCGTCGTGGACAGCACGAGGAAGCCGACGGTGAGCACGAGCGAGCCGACCACGATGTACGGCTTGATGCGGCCGCTCCTGGAGATCATGCGACCGGTGATCGTCGAGGAGATCAGCACGCCGAGCATCATCGGGATCGTGAGCAGGCCCGCCTCGGTCGGGCTGAAGCCGCGGCCGGTCTGGAAGTACTGGCCGAGGAAGACCGAGCCGCCGAACATCGCCATGCCGACCGCGAGGCTGGCCACGATGGCCAGGGCGGGCGTACGACGCCGGATGACGTGCAGAGGCACGACCGGCTCCTTGACCTTCGACTCGACCAAGGTCGCGAGCGCCAGGAGCAGCACCCCGCCGCCGACCATGGCGCCGGTCTGCCAGGAGAGCCAGTCGAAGGAGTTGCCCACGAAGGTGACCCAGATGAGGATGACGCTGACGCCTGCGGCGATCAGGGTGGCGCCCACGTAGTCGATCTTGACGTCGGGCCGGCGGACGCTGACGACCTTCAGCGTCTTCTGCAGCATGAAGAAGGCGATCACGGTGAACGGCACCGCGACGAAGAAGCACCAGCGCCAGCCCAGCCAGGAGGTGTCCGCGATCAGCCCGCCGAGCAGCGGCCCTGCCACGGTGGCGACGGCCATGACGCCGCCCAGGTAACCGTTGTACTTGCCGCGGTCCTTGGGGCTGATCATCGCCGCGATGATGACCTGCACCAGGACCTGCAGGGCGCCCATGCCGAGGCCCTGCACCGCGCGGAAGGTGATGAGCTGCGCGGTGTCCTGGGCGAAGCCGCAGGCCAGCGAGCTGACCATGAAGATCCCGATGGAGATCTGGAGCAGCAGCTTCTTGCTGAACAGGTCCGCCAGCTTGCCCCAGATCGGCGTGGACGCCGTGGAGGCCAGCAGCGAGGCGGTGACCACCCATGTGTACTGCGACTGTGTGCCCTTGAGCGCTCCGACGATCTGCGGCAGCGCGACCGACACGATCGTGGCGCTGATCATTGCGACGAACAGCACCAGCAGCAGCCCGCTGAGGGCTTCCATGATCTGCCGGTGCGACATCGGTTCCGTGGCTGGAGCCGTAGCCGTTGGTGCGCTCACGCGCAACCTCCCCGTAAGGTTCTTGGTAAAAGAGTGCTCAGTGGGAAACTTTTCTCAATGAGCATATATTCCCGGACATAGGATTAATGTCATCATGGGAACCACGGTTGGTCTGCGGGAGCGTAAGAAGGCTGAGACGCGCCAGGCAGTACACGAGGCAGCACTACGCCTGGTAGTGGAGCACGGACTCGACGCAGTCACGGTCGAGTCCATCGCCGACGCGGCGCACATCTCGCGGCGGACCTTCTCCAACTACTTCGCCGGCAAGGAGGACGCCCTCCTCTACGGCGAGGAGCAGCGTGTCCGCACCCTGACGGAGCAGATCCGGGCCCGGCCACCGGGGGAGACGGCCTGGCAGGCGCTGTGCGCTGCCGCGGGAGAGCTCCTGGAGAACGTGGGCGAGCCGGAGCGCGAGTGGGCGCAGCGCACCCGGCTGGCCAAGCAGCACCCCTCGCTGCTGGCCAGGCAACTGGCCAACCTGGCGGCGCTGGAACGCGACCTGGCCGAGGCGGTGGCCGGGCGCGAGAGCCCGGTCCCGCCCCGGCTGCTGGCGGCAGCCTTCATGACCGTGATGCGCCTGGCCCAGCACCTGTGGATCGAGGAGGAGCAGGCCCGCACCATGCGCGAGGTCGTGCTGGAGACCCTGGACCAGATGGCCCGCTCCTTCACCTGAGGGGAGACCTGAGGGGAGGCGGTCAGGCCCGGTCGTCGCCGATGACGTGGCCGGTTAAGGTGTCCACGTCCACGTCCACGGCGGAGCGGGCCACCACGGCGCAGTCACTGACCAGGACCAGGTGCAGGCGTCCGCTCGTCCAGCCCGCCGGCAGCTCGGCGTGGACCTCGGCGGCGTCGCTGAGCAGGAACGGCTTGGCCGCGATCCACGGCCCCCGCTCACCCGCGGCACCGGCTGATCGTCCGGGACAGCACGGCCGGGCGAGCCGGCCTGAGCCCGGGGTAGCGCTGGATATACCTCCGATGCTCGCCGTCGCGCCCGTGTGCCGCCCGCCGGACGTCGTTTGAATGGCGGGCATGATGATCACTTTTCCGGGGCGCTGGGTCGAGGGCACGGGGCTGGTGCTCGGACCCGGGCTGCTCCTCGCCGGGGTGCTCACCCGGCTCGGCTCGGACGACTTCTTCCCCGGCCAGCTCGCCGCCTACGTCGCCGACCCGGGGCGGATGGTGCTGTCGTACAGTCTGTTCGCGGCCGGGGTCGTGCTGCTGTGGCCCGCGGTGACCGCGTTGGCCCGGCTGATCGGGGCGACACATCCTGGGTGGGCGCGGTGGGGGCTCACGCTGGTGGTCCTCGGGCTGTTCGGGCGGGTGTTCCATGCCGGGGCGAGCCACCTGGCCTTCCAACTGGTGGACGCGCTCGGGCCTGCGGCGGCGCAGCGCGTGGTCGAGGCGACGTACGGTGCCTTCCACGTCTTCAAGGCGGTCAACGTCTGCGTCATGGGCGGCTGGATCGTGCTCGCCGTCGGCGCCTACCGTTCCCGGGCGCTCGGGCCGGTCCGATGCGTCGCGCTGGGACTGGCGGCCGGGCTGCCGCTGGGCGTCCTCAAGGGCAGCACCGACCCCGTCTCGCTGGCCGCACTGCTCGGGCTCGCCGTCGCGCTGATGCCACTCGGCGTCACCATGCTGAGGAACGGCCCCGCACCCCTGTGGTGGGCCGTGGCACTCACCGTCGCGTCGGTCCCCGCCGCCTTCTTCATCGGGATGGCCGGCTGATCTAGAGCTACAGCCCGACGTCAGCGCGGGGTTGCCGCAGGGCGGGTGAGGGCGCTCTTGAGGATCTTGCCGGTGGCGCTCATCGGCAATTCCGCCACGAACGAGATCCGCCGTGGATACTTGTAGGCGGCCACTCGCTCCTTGACGAAGTCCCGCAGGTCCTCACAGGTGACCGGGGCGCGCAGGGAGACCGTGGCCTCGATCTCCTCGCCGAGTTCCGGGTGCGGCACGCCGAAGACGGCGGCCTGGCGGACCGCCGGGTGCTCGTACAGGACTTCTTCCACCTCGCGCGGGTAGACGGTGTAGCCGCCGCGGATGATCACGTCGCGGCGCCGGTCCACCAGGAAGAAGAAGCCGTCGTCGTCGACCCTGCCGAGGTCGCCGGTGTAGAACCAGCCGTCGCGGATGGCCTCGGCCGTGGCCACCGGGTCGTTCCAGTAGCCCTTCATCACGTTGGGGCCGCGTACGACGATCTCGCCGATCGCGCCGCAGGGGGCCTCGCGGCCGTCCTCGGCCATGACCTTCATCTCGACGCCCCTGATCGGCCAGCCGATCGAGCCGGCGCGCAGGCCGTCGCCGCCCCGGTTCGTGGCGGCCACAGGGGAGGTCTCGCTGAGGCCGTACCCCTCGATGATCTGACAGCCGAAGCGGTCCTGGTACGCCCTCAGCACGTCCAGGGGCAGCGCCGCCCCGCCCGAGGCGCACACCCGCAGCATCGACATGTCGGAGGCGCCGGGATGGTCGAGCAGCGCGATGAACATCGTCGGCACGCCCTGGAAGACCGTCACCCCGTCGCGCCTGATGACCTCCAGCGCCCGCCCGGCCTCGAACCTGGGCAGCAGCGTCAGCCGCGCGCCCGCGTGCACGGTCGCGTTGAGCGAGCACGTCTGGCCGAACGTGTGGTAGAGCGGCAGCGCGCCGAGCACCACGTCGTCCACGCCGAGCGCGTGCATGCGGGCCACGGTGGCCGCGTTGCCGCCCAGGTTCGCGTGGGTCAGCTCGATGCCCTTCGGCCGCCCGGTCGTCCCCGACGTGTAGTGGATGACGGCCGTGTCGTCGGCGCCCATGCCGGCGATCTCGTGCTCGGCGGCCACGCCCCGCAGCAGCCGGCGGAACTCCCCTGGCACCACGAAGAAGCAGTCCGTGCTCGTGCTCGCCGAGCCGGCCTCGGCGGTCTCCGCGAACGCGTGCCAGGCGATGAGCAGCCGCGCCCCGCAGTCCCCGAGGTACGCGGCGATCTCCCGCCGCTTCAGCAGCGGATCGAGCGGGACCACCACGGCGCCGGCCCGCAGCACCCCGTAGTAGACGACGCCGAACTCGGGCACGTTCGGCAGCATGATCGCGACCCGGTCGCCGGGGCCGATGCCGCGGCCCCGCAGCAGGCCCGCGAGCCGCGCGCTCAGCTCGTCGAGCGTGCCGTAGGTGAGCTCCGCCTCGTCCAGCGTGAGAACCGCTCTGCCGCCGAGTCGCCCTGCGGCGGTGTGGAGCCGGTCAGCGAGGTTCATGGAAAGACCGTACGTCGCCTCTCCCACGCCCCTCATTGGTCGCGGTGGCCAGTCTTTCCCGGCCGGAATTGGTCGGCCCGTCGATAATCGGCTGGGCGTCCTGCAACGCGATCGCGACGAGCAGTTCGACGAGATCGTTGATCGAGCGCAGGCTCCGCCCGGTGCGCTCCTGGATCCTGCGCAGCCGGTACTGGGCCGTGTTCGGGTGGATCTGCAGCCGTTCGGCCGCGGCCCGCAGGTTCAGGTCGGCGGCGGCGAACGCCCTGATCGTGGCCGTCAGCACGCCGCCGCGCGCCCGATCCTCGGCCAGCAGCGAGTTGATCCGCGGGTCCACGAGGTGGCGCGCGGTGTCGTCGGCCTTCAGCGCCAGATACTGGAACGGGGTGATCCGCGGCAGCGCCGCGACCCCGCCCTCCTCGGGCACGAAGTCGAGCACCGCCCTGGCCTCCTGGTAGGCGTGCGGGATGTACGCGGTCCCCGCCGAGACGGTGCTGATGCCCATCGCCAGCCTGATCCCCTCGGTGGCCAGGCTGTCCAGCACCCCCTGCAGCCGGTCGCACAGGTCCCCGGGCTCGGTGCCGGGGCTGAGCACGGGGATCGCCACGATCTCCGACTGGCGCACGACCGACAGCGTACGCGTGCCGTTCCCGCCGGTCCTGGCGATCGCCGCGCAGGCCGCGTGCCTGGCGTCGGCGCCCTGGTCCGGCCCCGTCGTCACGGGCGCGGGCGGTCCGACGAGCACCGCGATCACGACGAGCAGCGGCGTTCTGGCCTCCGGCGCCAGCCCGTGCGCCTGCGCCGCGGCCAACTCCCTGCCGCGCGTCGGGACGCCCCCGGCCAGCAGCGTCTCCAGCAGGTCCCGGCTCTCCCGGACGGCCTCCGCGGCGGCGTACTCCTGGAACTCCATGTACGCGTTCGCCGCGTGCGTGCTGGCGAAGTCGCAGTAGCGCATCAACGGGGCCGCCAGCGACAGTGCCGCCTCGCGAGCGGCGGACGACTGGCCGGCCCGCTCGACCACCGCCTCCCAGAACACCTGCTGCCCGACCCGGAAGGCGTTGATGTAGTCGGCCAGCGCCACCCCCGCCCTGGCCCGGCGCGTCGCCGCCCGGCGGGTGAAGGTGATGTCGTCGAGGGTCACCGTGCGGTCCTCGAGCAGCACCGCCAGCTTGGCGCGATAGTGCCTGGCGACCTGGTCGCGGACGTCGGCCTGGAAGTCAGGCCCCTGCGCCGCGTACGCGGGGATCTCCTCACGCATGGTCGCCACCGCGGTGTCGGCCAGCTGTTCAAGGTCGCGGAGAAGCTCGGACAGGATTCGGGCCCGTTCAGCGCGGACCGTCTCCGTGCTGAAAACAGTGGACATGCCCGGGATGATCCAGCGCCTTTGCCGGGCGGTCAACGGGTCGTAACCGGTCCGAGACCCAGGCTGTGCTCAGAGGACAACTCCCCTGAAACATCTTGGGTCACCGTGCCCAATGCGGCTCCTGACGAGCGGATCCTACGCTGAGCCCACATTCAGAACATTGTTCTCCAGGAGGCCGGATGCTGGAGGTACACGATCTTACCGTTCGCTTCGGCGGCATCACGGCGCTGGACGGCGTGGGCTTCGACGTGGCGAGCGGCGAGATGGTGGGGCTCATCGGGCCGAACGGCGCCGGCAAGACCACCCTGTTCAACTGCCTGACCCGGCGCTACGAAGCCGGCTCGGGGACGATCTCGTACGAGGGCCTCGACCTGACCGCCGTGGCCCCGCACGCGATCGCCGGGCTGGGCATCGCCAGGACGTTCCAGAACCTGGGCCTGTTCCCGCACCTGTCCGTACGCGACAACGTGCTCGTCGGCGCGCACCACCGGGGCCGCGCCGGCTTCCTGAGCGCGGGCCTGCGGCTGCCCGGCGTGCGCCGCGAGGAGCGCGAGCTGCACGCCGACGCCGACGCCGTGCTGGAGCGGCTCGGCCTGACCGCCGTGGCAGGGCACCCGGCGACCGGGTTGCCGTTCGGAACGCTGAAACGGGTCGAGCTCGCCCGCGCGCTCATCGGCCACCCCCGCCTGCTGCTGCTGGACGAGCCGGTCAACGGGCTGAACGCGGCCGAGGTCGACGAGTTCGCGGGCACGCTGGGCGCGATCCGCTCCGAGTACGACCTGACCGTGATCGTGGTCGAGCACCACATGGGCTTCGTCATGGGGATCTGCGAGCGCATCGTGTGCCTGGACTTCGGCCGCAAGATCGCCGAAGGGCCGCCGGCCGAGGTGCAGCGCGATCCCGGTGTCATCGAGGCGTACCTGGGGACGGCCGTGAGTGAGCGAAGCGAGCGAACAACCGAACACAGCAGCTTGCTCATGCGACCGACGGAGGAGGGCGCATGAGCGCTCTGGTGGTGGAGAACCTGGTCGCCGGATACGGCGACGCCCGCGTGCTGCACGGCGTCGACCTGACCGTGGGCGAAGGGGAGATCTGCGCGATCCTCGGGCCGAACGGCGCGGGCAAGACGACCCTGCTGCGGGCCCTGTCCGGCGTGATCAGGACGCGGGGCAAGGTCCGGCTGGACGGCACGGACCTGGCCGGCCGCTCGGCCGACGCGATCGCCAGGCTGGGCGTCGCGCACGTGCCGGAGGGGCGGGGCACGTTCATGCCGCTGACCGTCGAGGACAACCTGCGGCTCGGCGCGTTCGTACGGCGGGGCAAGGCCGCCATCGAGGAGGACCTCGAACGCATCCACACCTACTTCCCTGTGCTGAAGACCCGGCTCAAGCAGGCCGCGGGCAGCCTCAGCGGCGGCGAGCAGCAGATGCTCGCCATCGGCAGGGCGCTCATGTTGCGCCCCCGGCTGCTCCTGCTCGACGAGCCGTCGCTCGGCCTCGCGCCGCTGGTCACCAGGGAGCTGTTCCGGATCGTACGGGCCATCAACGAGGAGGAGCGGACCACCGTGGTCGTCGTCGAACAGAACGCCCATCTCGCCCTCGGCATCGCCCAGCAGGCGCATGTCCTGGAGACCGGGCGGATCGTCCTGTCGGGCACGGCCCAGCAGATCAGGGACGACGAACAGGTCGCCCAGTCCTACCTCGGGTACCGGGTGTAGCCGATGGCCGGATTCCTGCAGCAGATCGTCGAGGGGCTCGGCGCGGGCGCCATCTACGCCAGCCTGGCGCTGGCCCTGGTGCTGATCTACCAGTTCACCGGGATCGTCAACTTCGCCCAGGGCGAGCTGGCCATGTTCTCGACCTACATCGCCTGGCAGTGCGTGGCCGCCGGGCTGCCGTTCTGGCTGGCGCTGGTGCTGACGCTGGCGGTGTCGTTCGCGGGCGGGATGCTCATCGAACGCGTGATCATCCGTCCGGTGGAGGGCGCGCCCGAGCTGACGCTGGTGATCGTCACCGTCGGACTCTTCATCTTCGTGAACGCCGCCGCCGGATGGATCTGGACCTTCCTCATCAAGGACTTCCCGAACCCGTTCCCCGGCGGCGCGCTGGAGGCGGGCGGCATCAGCGTGAACTTCTCCACCCTGGGCGTGGTCGTCGTGGTGGGGGTGGTGATGGGGCTGCTGTACCTGCTCTTCCAGCACACCAAGATCGGGCTCGGGATGCGCGCGGTGGCGACCAACCCCGCCTCGGCGCGGCTGGTCGGCATCCGGGTGGGCTGGACGCTCGCGCTCGGCTGGGGTCTCGCCGCCACCGTCGGCGCGGTCTCCGGCGTGCTGGTGGCGCCGCTGCTGTTCCTGGAGCCCAACATGATGGGCGGCGTCCTCATCTACGCGTTCGCGGCGGCCACGCTCGGGGGCTTCGACAGCCCGGCGGGCGCGGTCGTGGGCGGCGTGATCGTGGGCATCGCCGAGACGCTCGCCGGCGCCTACGTCGGCTTCATCGGCCCCGATCTCAAGGTGGGCGTGCCCTTGGTGATCATCCTCGGCGTGTTGCTGCTCCGGCCGCAGGGACTGTTCGGACGAGCGGTGGTGGAGCGCGCATGAGCCGCCGACCGGAGACGAACGCTGAGACGAACGCTGGGAAGAACCCCGAGACGAACACCGAGAGCGCGTCGCAGGCCGAGCGGGCACCTGAGACAACACCCGAGTCCGGGCCCGCGACCGCACCCGTGGCCTCGCCCCCGCTCGCGTCGCGCCGGCGGTGGGCCGTGGCCGCCGCGCTGCTGGCGGCGGCCTGCTACGCGCCCTTCCAGCTCGTGCCGTTCCACGTCTTCCAGCTCACCATGGTGCTGATCTACGCGGTGGCGCTGCTCGGGCTGAACCTCCTCGTCGGCCACGCCGGTCAGATCTCGCTGGGTCATGGTGCGTTCTTCGCCATCGGCGCGTACGCGTCCGCCGTCCTGCTCGACCGCTGGGCGATGCCGTACCCGCTGACGTTGCCCGTGGCGGCCGGGGTGGCCTTCCTGATCGGCCTGGCCCTGGGCGTGCCCGCGATGCGGTTGCGCGGGCTGTACCTGGCGCTCGTCACGCTGGCCATCGCGATCTTCCTGGTGCCGCTGCTCAAGCGGTTCGAGGAGGTGACCGGCGGCTCGATGGGGCTGACGCTGCCCAAGCCGGCGCCGCCCGCCTGGACGGGCCTGGCCGAGGACCAGTGGCTCTACTTCGTCGCCCTCGCCGTGGCCGTGGTCTCGTTCGCGGTGGCCGCGAGCCTGCTGCGGTCGCGGGTCGGCCGGGCGCTGCACGCCATCAGGGACAACGAGAGCGCGGCCGAGGTCATGGGCGTGCGGCTGTCGTTCTACAAGACGCTCGCGTTCGCGTGGGGCGCCATGTTCGCCGGGGCGGCCGGCTGCGTCTACACCTGGGTGATCGGGTTCGTCTCGCCGGACTCGTTCACCGTCAACCTGTCGATCACGCTGCTGGCCGGACTGGTCGTCGGCGGGCTCGGCTCGCTGTCCGGGCCGGTGCTCGGCGGCCTGTTCGTGATGTTCGTGCCGAGCATCTCGCAGGACATCAACGACGCCGCGCCCGGCGTCATCTTCGGCCTGCTGATCATCGCGGTGATGTACGTGGCCCCGACGGGCCTGGCCGGGCTGGCCGGACGCTTGATCAAGAAAATTCCCCGGAAGGAGTAAAGGGATGCGTGTATCTGCGATCGGCTGTACGGCAATGCTCCTGCTCGCCGTCGCCGCCTGCGGGGGACGGGACAGCGGCGAGGCCACGGGTGGCACGGCCACCTCCGGCCAGTGCCAGGGCCAGCAAACGACCGGCATCACCAGCACCAGCATCAAACTCGGCGGCATCTACCCGCTGTCCGGGCCCGCTTCCGCCTACGGAGACATCCCCAAGGGCATCAAGGCGTACTTCGACTACGTCAACGCCGAGAAGAACGGCATCGGCGGGCGCAAGGTCGAGTTCATCGTCCGCGACGACGGTTACGCGCCGCCCAAGGCCGTGGAGGAGGCCCGCAGGCTGGTGGAGCAGGAGCAGGTGTTCGCGCTGTTCCAGACGCTCGGCACTCCTTCGACGACCGCGACCTGGGACTACACCAACCAGCGCAAGGTGCCGCAGGTCTTCGTCGCCACCGGCGCCTCCCAGTGGGGCACCGACACCGCGCACCCGTGGACGATCGGCTGGCAGCCCAACTACATCTCTGAGGCCCGCGTCTACGCGCAGTACCTCAAGGACGAGAAGCCCGACGCCAAGGTCGCCGTGCTCTACCAGAACGACGACTTCGGCAAGGACCTGCTCGGCGGGTTCACCCGGGCCATCGAGGGCACCGGGATCGAGGTCGTGGCCGAGCAGAGCTACGAGGTCTCCGACCCCAGCGTCGATCCCCAGATGCGCAACCTCGCCGAGTCGGACGCGGACGTGTTCCTCAACGTCACCACGCCCAAGTTCGGCTCGCAGGCGCTGGCCGCGGATGCCAAGAACACCAAGTGGAACCCGGTGCACATCGTCAACAACGTCGCCGCCTCGATCACCGTGCTCAAGCCCGTCGGGTTCGAGAACGTCCAGGGCGTCGTGTCGAGTACGTACTACAAGGACCCGAACGACCCCACGTGGCAGAGCGACCCGGAGATGATGCTGTACCGGCAGAAGATGCAGCAGTACGCGCCCGACGCCGACCCGAACGTCCCGTACCACACGTTCGGCTGGGCCGTGGCGAGCAGCTTCCACAAGGCCATGGACGCGGCCGCCTGCCCGACCCGTGAGGGCCTGCGCGACGCGGTCCGCAACCTCAAGGGCGTCAAGGTGGACATGCTGCTGCCCGGCGTGACGCTGGACACGGCGCAGGGTGACGCGTTCCCGATCGAGTCGATGCAGCTCATGACGTTCAAGGGCGAGCGGTGGGAGTTGATGGGTGAGGTCATCGACACGCGCAAGGTGTTCGGCCCGCTGACGGGCTGACGCGGTATCCGCTCTGGCGCTGCCACCCGGCGCCAGGGCGGTTCAACCGTTGCGGACTATGGTCCCCGCCCTGACGAGCCAGTCGACCGCCTCGGCGACGGCCTCCAGCGAGGTGTACCTCGGCCGGTGCCCGAGCAGCCGCTCCGCCTTCTCCATGGCGCAGTGCGGGCTGTGCGCGATGTGGTCGTAGGTGACGCGCGCGTTCTCCTCGGACACGGTGCTCCGCCACTCCTCCCACGGCAGGTATGCCAGCCGCGCCTCCCTCCCGAACCAGCCCGCCACCGCCTCGGCGTAACCGCGCAGGGTCAGAGCGGTGGTGGCCACGGAGTGGAAGCTCTCGCCGGCGGCGGCCGTGGGACCGGCGATCGCGTCCATGAACAGCCGCGCGACGTCGTCGGCGTGCACGTGCTGGACGGTCTCCATGCCGAGGTTAGGCAGCGTCACCTCGGCCCCGTCGGCGAGCGCCTGGAACACGGCGGTATCGAGGTTGCCCGCCGGGTTGACCGGCCGCCAGCCTGGCCCGGTGATGTGGCCGGGGTGGATGACGGTCGCGGGGAAGCCGTCCCGGCGCGCCCGGTCGAGCAGGTAGGCCTCGATGGCGGCCTTCTGGCGGCCGTACTCGCCGATCGGCCGGCGCAGCCGGTCCTCGGTGGTGGGGACGCGGGTGCTCGGGCCGTGCACCCAGATGGTGCCGCAGTGCAGGAACTGCCTGACCCGTCCGGTCAGGGCCGTCGCCAGCAGGCGGGCGCCGCTCTCGGTGAAGCAGATCAGGTCGATGACGACGTCCGCCTCCAGGTCGGCGATCCGCCGCCCGAACGTGCCGTCGGCCTCCTCCGCCTCCCGGTCGGCCGTGATCGTGGTGACCCGCTGCCAGGCCCCGTGCGGGCTGTACGGCTCCCGCTTGCCCCGGCTCACGGCGACCACGTCGTGCCCGGCGTCGACCAGCCGGGGAACCAAGTACGTACCGATGTGCCCGCTGGCGCCAATCACCACAACTCGCATGCGAACAGCGTACTCACCCCGCCCGGCCGCGCAGGGCCGCGACGCCGTCCCCTTCGAGCTCGTCGCAGTACGCCGCCCGCCCGGTCATCGCCATCGTCAGCGCCAGTGTGGTGCCGGACACCAGCGCGCCGGAACCCGTGGTGAAGGGCCCGTCGGTCGCGACCAGGCGCAGGCCCCCGATCCTGCCCTTGGCGCGGACGACCTGGTCGGACCCCTGGTAGTAGGTGGCCAGCCGGGTGAGCGTGCCGATCGGGTAGTCGCGGCGGATGCCCAGGGGGCGGCGGATGTCCTCCCCGTGCACGATCGACTCACCGAGTATCGCCAGGACCGGGAGGGGCGGCGAGGTCGTGCTCGTGACGACGCGGCGGAAGCCCGCGAGCGTCTCGGCCGGGGTCGCGCCCAGGTGCTCGGCCAGCCGCATGGCGACCTGCTTGTCGAAGTCGAACCGGCAGCGGATCACGCCCGCCAGCCACCGTACGGCGCCGAGGTTCGCCGCCGAGGTGAGGTGGGCCAGCACCTCTCGCACCGTCAGCCCGGCGCACAGCGACGGCGTCGCCCACTCCTCGTCGGTCAGCTTCGCGAGGTCGTCCGCCAGGGCGGCCCGCTCGGCGTGCACCAGCGGCCAGTCGCCGATCTTGGTCATTCTGGGTCTCCTGCTTCTGTGGGCACCGGTCTCGTCCAGGGAAAGAGACCCGCCGAGCGGGCGGAACTCATCGGCTCAGGGCATGTTCTGGTGCCGTGTGGTCCTCGTCAAGGCGAGAATCGCGGACACGATGGCGTATCAGCAGGTCATCCGGGGGCTCGCGTGCTATTTTCGCCGAATGGGTCAGTGCGGCGACATGTGATCCATGAACAGCGCCAACCGAAGGAGATCGCCATGGCGACCGGCACCGTGAAGTGGTTCAACAGCGAGAAGGGCTTCGGCTTCATCGCGCAGGACGGCGGCGGTGCCGACGTCTTCGCTCACTTCTCCAACATCGCCGCCCAGGGCTACCGCGAGCTGCACGAGGGCCAGAAGGTGAGTTTCGACGTCACCCAGGGACAGAAGGGACCCCAGGCGGAAAACATCGTCCCCATGGACTGACACGACATCACCAGGAAGCCGGGGCCTCTTTTCCGGGACCCCGGTTTTCGCATTTCCGGTAACTAGTTGAAGACCGCACTAGAGAGCTGCCGCCCATGATTGTTACCGTCTAACGCCATGATCCAGGAAGGGTTGGCATGAGCGATTCCTCGACGATGCCGCTGCACGTGCGGCGGGTGGAGTTCGATCCGGCGCCGGAGCTGGCGGCGGCGCGCGATGAGGAGCGGGTCAAGCGCGTCACCACCTCGCACGGCGATCCCGCCTGGCTCGTGACCCGTTACGCGGACGTGCGCGAGGTGCTGGGCGACTCCGAGCGGTTCAAGGTCGCCCCGCAGGGCGTCGCGCGGCTGCCCGGCGCGCCGAAGATGACCGAGGAGCAGCTCGCCAAGGTACGCGCGGGCAACCTGCTCGGCGTCGACCCGCCCGAGCACACCCGGCTGCGCAGGATGCTGACGCCGGAGTTCACCATCCGGCGGATGCGCCGGCTGGAGCCGCGGATCCAGAGCATCGTCGACGACCACCTGGACGCCATGGAGTCCGCGGGATCGCCCGCCGACCTGGTGTCGTCGTTCGCGCTGCCGATCCCGTCGCTGGTGATCTGCGAGCTGCTCGGGGTCCCGTACGACGATCGCGCCGGATTCCAGGCCCGTACCAGCAGGATGCTCGACATGACGGTGCCGGGCGAGCAGCGGCTGATGGCCCAGTTCGAGCAGCGCGCCTACATGGAGGAGCTGGTCGGCCGCATCCAGGCGGACCCGGGCGAGGAGCTGCTCGGCATGCTCGTACGCGAGCACGGTGACGACCTGAGCACCGACGAGCTCGTCGGCATCGGCGGCCTGCTGCTGTTCGCGGGGCATGAGACGACCTCCAACATGCTCTCCCTGGGCACGCTCGCCCTGCTCCGCCACCCCGAGCAGCTCGAACTCCTCAGGAAGGAGCCCGACCGCGTCGACGCCACGATCGAGGAGCTGCTGCGCTGGCTCAGCATCGTGCACTCGGGCACGACCAAGATCACGATGACGGAGGTCGAGGTCGGCGGCATCACCATCCCGGCCGGTGAGCTGGTGATCTGCGCCCTGCCCGCCGCCAACAGGGACCCGGCGCTCATGCCCGACGCGGACACGTTCGACGTCAGGCGGGGCGCCCCCGGCCACGTCGCCTTCGGCCACGGCGTACACCACTGCCTGGGCGCCCCGCTGGCCCGCATGGAGCTGCGGATCGCGTTCCCCGCGCTGTTCCAGCGCTTCCCTGGGCTGCGCGTGTCCGGCGACCCGCGGTTCCGCTCGTTCAGCATCGTGTACGGCATGGCCGCCATGGACGTGGCCTGGTAGACGCCGGATGGCCGCCATGGACGTGGCCTGGTAGGCGCCGATAGGAAAATGTCGGCCGGGGCGGATAACGTGCGAACGTCATGCCCATCGACGTCTCACCCCATGATCTGATCGGCAGGGAGCACCCCGCCGGGCTGCTGCGTGCCGAGATCACCCGGCTGGTCGACAGCCACGGCGGCCTGGTGCTCGTCACCGGCGAGGCTGGCATCGGCAAGACCACGCTCGTCACCAGCGCCGCCGGGGAGGCCAGACGGCGGGGCGCGCTGGTGGTCGGCGGCGCCTGCTGGGATTCCGGCAGCGCGCCCGGCTACTGGCCGTGGGTCCAGGTCATCCGCTCCCTGCGGCGCGCCGCCGAGCCCGCGGAGTGGGCCGAAGCGGAGGAGGCGGCGGGCGGCAGCCTCGCCGCCCTGCTCGGCGAGGCGCAGAGCACCGAGGCCGCCGACGGGTTCCGCCTCTACGACGCGGTCACGACCGCCCTGGTCTCGTTGTCCCAGCGGCGCCCGATCGTGGTGGTGATCGACGACCTCCACTTCGCCGACCCGGCCTCGCTGCGGCTGCTGGAGTTCGCGGCGCGGCAGACGTGGTTCGAGCGGCTGCTGCTGATCGGCACCTACCGCGACGCCGAGGTCGAGCCGACCGACCATCCGCTGCGCGACCTGCTGTCCCCGCTCGTCGCCAAGGCCACCACCATCACGCTCACCGGCCTCGACCGGGCGGGCGTCGCCGCGCTCATGGCCCGCACCACCGGCCACGACCCGCCGGCCGACCTGGTCGCCGATGTCCACCTGCGGACGGGCGGAAACCCGTTCTTCGTCGAGCAGACCGCCAGACTGTGGCGCAGCGGCGGCTCCGCCAGCGCCATCGCGCCCGGCGTGCGCGACGCGCTGCTGCGCCGCCTGTCCCTGCTGCCCCGGCCCGTGTCCGACCTGCTGCCTGCCGCCGCGGTGCTGGGCAACGAGTTCCACCGCCAGGTGCTGGCCGCCACCGTCGCGGCCCCGGTGGCGCACGTCGACCGGCTGCTGGAGCTGGCCGTGGTCGCCAAGCTCGTGGTGACCAGGGGCGGCGGCGTGTTCGCCTTCGCCCACGACCTGGTGCGCGAGACCCTCTACGACTCCCTCGACGACCCCCGCGACCTGCACTGCGCGATCGTCGCCGCGCTCGACCGCGCGCCCGGCCTCACGGCCAAGATGCTGCCGGGCGACCTCGCCGGGCACGCCTACCTCGCGGGCGAGCGGGTCGATCCCGACCGGGCGGTCGACCTGTTGCTCGCCGCCGCCCGCGACGCCAGGGCCCGGCTGGCGGGCGAGGAGCAGCTCGGCCATCTGCGGCGGGCGTACGAGCTGAGCGCCGCCACCGCACCGCGCAGGCGGGCGATGCTCGCCCTCGACCTGGGCAGGGAGCTGCACCACTGCGGCACGTCCGAGGAGGCGCGGCGGTTGTTCGACGAGGCCGCCGCCATCGCCGACCACGTCGACGATCCCGAGCTGCCGGCCAGGGTCGCGCTGGTCTTCCTGTCCCACTACGGCCAGGAAAGGGCGCTCGACCGGCTGAGATCGGCCCACGACAGACTGGTCGGCGGCCGAGTCTCGGATGAGCGGCTCGCGCTCGATCTGGTCTTCCACCTCGCCCATCTGGCCCGGCAGGGTGGTGACGACGACGCGCTGGCGTTCAGTCTGTGGGCGCACCACGACATCATCTGGGGACCAGGCACGGCCGGGGAGCGGGTGGCGCTGACCGGCGAGCTGATCGCCGTGGCGCGGCGCACCTCCGACCCGGAGCTGGAACACTTCGCCAGCGCCCTGCGCTGGGTGGCGATGATCGAGCAGGGCGACCCGCGTTATCTCGACGAGTTCCACGACTACGCAGCCAAGGGCCGGCGCAGCGGGAAGCCGCACCTCACTTTGTCCACAACCGTCGACGACAGCATCGTCGCGGCCCTCGCCGGCCGCTTCGCCGAGGCCGAGTCGCTGATGTCGGGTCTGCGTCTGGACGCGCAGCACCACCACTTCGAGTTCATGATCGTCCACCACCGGTGGGCGCGGCTGTCGCTACAGGGCCGGATCGAGGATCAGGAGCAGGTGCTCCACGAGCTCAGGGACACCGAGCACCCGTGCGTCACGCTGCTGGAGGCGCTGACCGGGCTGCAGGCCGGCGACCTCGACGCCGCGCTGCGCCGCTTCGCCGACGGGGAGCCGCGCGACCGCATGGTGCGGCCGCTGTGGCTGCGCTTCCAGGCCGAGGTGGCCGCGGCCACGCGGGACGCGGCGTTGTGTGCCCAGGCGCGGGCGGCGCTGCTGCCCTATCGCGGGCGGTGGGTGGTGTCGTTGTTCGGCTGGGACGTCAGCGGGCCCTACGACCTGTGGCGGGGCCTGCTCGACACCGCCGAGGAACGCTGGGCGGATGCGATCGACGCGCTCACGGCCGCCCACCTCTCGGCCGACCGGATGCGGGCCAGGCCGTGGTCCGTCCTGGCCCGCTCCCACCTGGCCCATGCCCTGCTCGGCCGCGCCGCCCCCGGCGACGCGGAGGCGGCCGAATCACTCTTCGACGAGGTACGCCGGGAAGCGGCCGAACTCGGCATGCGCCAAGTCCTGTCGTCCACGCGCCGGCCGCCCTCTGCGGCCCCGCCGACGGTGCGTGGCTCTTCGACGGCGGGTGGCTCTGGGGCGGTGGGCGGTTCTGCTGTGGAGGGTGGCTCTCCGACGGAGGGTGGCTCATCGGCGGTGGCCGGGGCCGCGGTCGGGGAGTTCAGGAGAGACGGGGCCGTCTGGTCGCTGGGGTTCGCGGGGCGAGTCGCCCACATGCCCGACGCCAAGGGCCTGCGTGACCTGCACACCCTGCTGAGCCGCCCTGGTGACGACGTGCCCGCCGTCCGGCTGCTCGATCCCTCGGGCGGCGAGGTCGTCGTCGCGGCCCGCCGGATGGGCGGTGACGACATGCTCGACGAGGAGGCCAAGAGCCGTTACCGCCGCCGCCTGGCCACACTCGACGAGGAGATCGACCGGGCCGTGGAGCTGGGCGACGATCGGCGGGCGGCGGAGTTCGACCGGGAAAGGGCCGCCTTGCTGGAGCAGCTCCGTACGGCGGCGGGGCTCGGGGGACGTACCCGCCGGTTGGGAGACGAGGCGGAGCGAGCCCGCAAGACGGTCACGGCCCGCATCCGCGACGTACTACGCAAGCTCGACCACACCCACCCCGAACTCGCCACCCACCTCCGCGCCACCGTCTCAACCGGCGCCACCTGCCGCTACCACCCCGACGTCGAGATCACCTGGCACCTCTGACCCGACCAGCACCCCGGACCTGTTAGGTCGGCGGCGCGGGCAGCCGAAGTTCGCGCATCCCGCCGCACGGTCAGATAGGCGACGCCGTACTTCCCGGCCCGAGCTACCCACCGCCGCGCTATCCGCCCTGGTGGTCGACGACAAACGTGCCCTTCTGCGGCAACGTTTCGAGCACCCCCTCGTCGCGCAGTTCTCCGACGGCGCGGCGAACGGTCTTGATGCTCACGCCCAGCTCTTCGGCCATGCGGCGTTCGGCCGGGATCGGCATCCCAGGCTGGTGTTGGCCTGCCTCTATGCGGCGTTCAATCTCATCCGGAACCTGCCGCCAGGCGTACGCGTTGGGCCGAATCTCCATGGCCACAAACGTTACTGACCTGCACTGATCAGCAGGGTGCACTCCTCAGCAGAGAATCGGCGGCTCAAGCTTCTGGCCACTGCTCCGTTGGCGACGGCGGGCTCCTGTACCTCACGCAGGAGAGCGGCCGTACGGTGTGGCGCAGGACGTCACCCAGCAGGTAGCCGACCATGGGGTCCCACGCGTGGTCAGTGCCATGCCCCGTCAGAGATATGCGCGTCCTTGAAGCCGCCCTCGGCGACGCGACGGGGCACCTCTTCCCATTCGCGAATCACCTGGCGCCTGCCATCCGCGTTATCGGGCCAGCTCGTTCGTGTAACCGGTTTGCCGCCGTACATGGGATCCCAGGTGATGGCGTAGAAGGCGCCGATGCCGGGCGCGAGTGTCTTGAGCGCGTGGACCGCGCGGCGGTGGTACCACTTGAGTAGGGCTGTGATGGCGAGTCCCGTGTCCAGTGCTTCGCGCAGGAACGGCAGGGCGAACTCGACGTTCTGCCAGGTATTGAGGGATCGATCCTCGTACCGGATCACGTCATCGGGCACACCGCGTTCCAGAAGGAGGCGGTGAAAAGTACGCGCCTCGATGATGCCGTTATGACGGTTGACGCCACCGGTCGCGATGATCAAGGGCGCGAGTCCCCGGTGGTATCGCTCGGCCGCGATCTCGACGGGCTGGGCCTGGTTGGTGCCGAAGAGAATGTGCGCGGTGGGCTGCCCCTCGGGAGGAGGGGCTTGTGAGTCGACGAACGCGGTGATGACGGCGATCTCTTCGGGACTGATGTCGTCGATCATTAGTGATCCCCTCCAGGGCTGGCGGACTGCCATCGGTGTCCTGCTGAGACGCCGGTGGCCTGTTCGGTCCGCTCGTCCGGCTCGGCGGCGTGCGGAGAGGCCGTAGTACTGGGGAGGCGAGGGGGATTGAGTCGATGTGGCTACCGATGGTCATCGGCCACCGGCCCGCGGACGGGCTCACCGCGGTTGGCATCCGCTCGTGCCGCGGTTGTGCCTTGGGGCGCGGCCGGTGTTTGCATGGCGGAGGCGAGGAGGGCCAGTTTGTCGGCGTTGTCGGTGCCGGGGTCAGGGTGGTAGATGACGAGCGTCTGGCCTGCCGTGCCGCCGATGCTCAGCCTCTCTCGGTTCAGCTGTAGGCCGCCGAGCTGGGGGTGGTCGATGTGTTTGGGTGCGCCTTCGCACGCCTCTACGTCGTGGCGGGCCCAGAGCCGGCTGAAGCGGGGGCTGGCGAGGGAGAGCTCGCCGACGAGCTCGATGAATCGGGGGTCGTCCGTGTCGGTGCCGACGGACTCGCGGAAGCCGGCGACCATACCCGCGGCGGCGTTCTCCCAGTCCGGGTGGAGGGCCTGCTCGGCGGGGTCGAGGAACACGTCCCGCAGGCGGTTGGCTCCCGCCACGAGGCGCGGTGACAGAGCGGTCGCCAAGGCGTTGGCGGCAAGGACGTCGAAGTAGCGGCCCTCGACGTATGCGGGTAGCGGAAGCGTGGCGACGAGCTTGGCGACGCCCGGAGGGACGGTCTCCTTCCGGCGCCGGCGCCGGAGCCGTCGGGGTTTGCCGGCGCCAAGCCGTAGCAGGTACGCGGTCGCGTCGTCGTCGAGTTGCAGCACGCGGGCGAGAGACTCGAGGACCTGCACTGAGGGGTTGCGGTCGCGGCCCTGTTCCAGACGCAGGTAGTAGTCGGCGCTGATGCCGGCGAGCATCGCGACCTCTTCACGGCGCAGACCCGGTACGCGTCGTACCCCCAGAACGGGGATACCGACCTGATCAGGAGTGACGAGCTCACGGCGGGCGCGCACGTAATCGCCCAGCAGGTTCGATTCGTCGCTCATGTCTCCACTGTAATTTGCGCAACCGCGCGCGTGCCTGGTCCTGTCACCCCCAGGAACGCAGGGGCCCTGGCTCCGTCAGAGCCTAGGCGGCAGCCTGGTCAGAGGCCCACCGAGGCGCGGACAAGCACAGCAAGGAGCGAAAACCATGTCAACATACCTGCTGGTACACGGTGCCTGGCATAGTGGACAGGCCTGGGAGCGGGTGGTCCCGTTGCTGGCGTCGGCCGGACATCGGGTGGTCGCGCCGTCGCTGACCGGCTACGGCGACAAGGTGCATCTGCTCAGCCCCGAGGTAGGGCTTGACACGCACGTCGACGACGTCGTCAGGCTGATCATCGAGGAAGACCTCACCGAGGTGGTACTCGTGGGACACAGCTACGCCGGGCTGGTCATCTCCTCCGCGGCCAACCAGGTCCCGGATCGGATCGCACGTTTGGTCTACCTCGACGCGATGGTCCCGGAGGACGGCGAGAGCGCGGCCGATGTCCAACCCGTAACCCGGGCCCTGATCGACCTCGCCCTGAAGTCCGACAGTGGCTGGCGGGTCCCGCCGCTACCCGAGCGGCCGCCGCCCTCGGGTCTGTTCGGGGTCACCGACCCGGCAGACGTCGCTTGGCTGCGCACGATGCTGTCGGATCAGCCGGTACGCTGCCTCCAACAACCGGTTCGACTGGACAACCCGGCCGTGAACAAGATCCCACGGACACACATCCACTGCACTGTCGGCATGCCGGAAGGCATGACCCGTCGACCCGTTCCCGCGATACAGCCCAACGGGGCCCCAGCACAGGTGTGGGAATTGCCGACCGGCCACGACTGCATGATCACCATGCCGGTCGAGCTCGCCGAACTACTGCTCAAGCTCGGCTGACCCGCTCATCAGTGGCGGAGCGATCAAGTGGCAGTCTGGCCTGCGCGCCATGGAGCACGAAGTCGGCCACCCGCTCGAGGAAGTCGTCGTCCAGCGGGTGGCCGAGCATGAGCCAGTGGAAGTAGAGCGGCCCGGAGATCACCTCCAGCAGGAAGCCGGGGTCGGTGCCGGCGGGTAGTTCGCCCCGTTCGATGGCGCGCTCGAAGACGACTCCTGAAACCTTGAATCGGGCCGGCCAGAACATGTCGAGGAGTTCGTACAGGTCGGCATTCGCGGAAGTACGCGGACCGGCTTCGCGCTGCAGCGCGGTGACCCAGGGGACCTTGAGACCGAGCCGGATCTCTTTGAGCAACTCGATGAGATCCCCGCGCAGGCTGCCGGTGTCGGCGGGCGGCACCAACTGGCCACGGCGCTCAATGAGGGCTGTGGACACCAGGCCGACCTTGTTGCCCCAGCGGCGGTAGATCGTCGTCTTGTTGACCCCCGCGCGCTCGGCCACCGCATCGACGCGCAGCGCGGCGTAGCCGACCTCGCTCAACTCCGCGATGGTGGCATCGATGACGGCTTCGCCCACGCATGCGGGCGTCAGCCGCGTCATCCCACGGGATGCCGCCGGTGGGTTCACCGCGCTCCATGCGCCTGGTGACCTCTTCGGCGGTTTGGAGCATTTGCTGGTAGTCGTCCGGGTCGGCCTTCACTACCGCCCTGGCCCACCAGCGATCTTGGAAGCGGTGGACGGCTGTCAGGTCATACGAGATCTTGGCCTCATCGAGGGCGGCCCGATACTCCCGGTCGAACAGCGCGTGATCCTCGGCCGGAAGCGCGGCCCGGATCGTCTTTGGGCTACGGTCGTCCTTGAGTGATGCGCGAATCTCCTCAGGCGTCCGGTGAACGCCATATGGTTCAGCCGTCATCGTGTCAGTGTATGCGGTTCCTCCGCCAAGAACTCGAACCTCACCACCGGGGCCTGACCGACTTCGCCGGCTTCATGGAGCCCGCCCAACAGGAGCAGTTCCAGCTCAACATCGGGGCCGCGGGGTTCACGCTGCTGACGTACACCTACCGCATACCGACGGATGGACCGGGCGCGAAGCGTCTCGCGCCCGGATGTGTCACGTACGTGTCTACTTGCGGTTGTAGAGCCGCATGGTGAGGGTGCCGAACACCGCGATGAGGACCACGGCGGACACCAGGACCCAGGTCAGCTCCCCGGCGTCCGGAGTGCCGGCCATCAGCGACCGTACGGCCGCAACCAGCCGGCTGACCGGGTTGACGTTGACGAACACCTGCAGCCACCCCGGCATCGTCGAGGGATCCACGTAGACGTTGCTCAGGAAGGTCAGCGGCATCAGCACCATCATGCTGATCCCCATCACCGACTTCTCGCTGCGCATCAGCAGCCCGAACATCGTCCACAGCCACGAGAACGCGAACGAGAACGCCACCAGCAGCACGATCCCGGACACCACCCCCACGATCCCGCCCGCAGGACGGAATCCGAGGATGAGACCCACCAACAGGATCACGGTGGAGGCGATGGTGTAGCGGAGCACGTCGCCCAGCAGGTAGCCGACCATGGTGGACGGCCGCCAGATCGGCAGGGTGCGGAAACGGTCGAAGACCCCCTTCTCGATGTCCTTGTTGACCTCCACTCCCGTGTACATGGTGATCATCACGACGCTCGTCACCATGATGCCCGGGAGCAGGTACTGCAGGTACTCGGTCGGCGACCCGGCCAGCGCGCCCCCGAACAGGTAGGTGAACATCAGGATCATCATGATCGGGAAAGCCGTCACGTCGAACAGCTGCTCGGGCACGTGCTTGATCTTCAACATCGCCCGCCAGCCGAACGTCATGGAGGCCGACCACGCACTCGGACGAGGCGGTCTCGCCCCTGGTGCGAGAACCGTGGCGAGGGCGTCGTGGGCGGGCGCGTACGTGGTGTTCTCGGTGGTCGTGCTCATGCTGCTGCCTCCTCCGTGGCGGGGTGGTCGGTCAGGGCGAGGAAGACCTCGTCCAGGCTGGGCTGGCCGAGGGAGAAGTCGTCGACGACGATGCCCGCTTCGGCGAGGCGGGCGAGGGCCCGCGAGGCCTGCTCGGCGGCCACCGCCTCGCGCCCGTTGTTGGCGATGGGGCCGGTGATGCGAGCGGTGAGGGCCACCGGGTCGGCCTCCAGGTAGACCGCGGCGTCCAGGGTCTCCGCGAGCACCCGCTCGGCGTCGGGCCTGGTGGCCGGGTCACGCAGCCGTACGTGGACCGCGCCCGCGCCGACGGACGACTTCAACTCCCCGGGCGTGCCCTCGGCGATGAGCCTGCCGTGGTCGATGACCGCGATGCGGCTGGCGAGCCGGTCCGCCTCCTCCAGGTACTGCGTGGTGAGCAGGACCGTCGTGCCGTGGGCGACGACGATGCGGACGATGTCCCAGACCTGGTTGCGGCTGCGCGGGTCGAGGCCGGTGGTGGGCTCGTCGAGGAAGAGCAGGTCGGGCGTGTTGAGGATGCTGGCGGCGATGTCGATGCGCCGCCGCATGCCGCCCGAGTACGTCTTGACCTGCCGTCCCGCGGCCTCCGTCAGCCCGAACGCCTCCAGGAGTTGCGCCGCCCGCTCCCTCGCGGCCGGCTTGCGGTGGCCGAGGAGGCGGCCGAGCAGGATGAGGTTCTCGGCGCCGGTCATCTCCTCGTCGACGGAGGCGTACTGGCCGGTCAGGCTGACCCGACTGCGTACGGTATCGGCCTCGCGTACCACGTCGTGCCCGAACACGGTCGCCTGACCGTCGTCGGGACGCAGCAGCGTGGCCAGCATCCGTACGGCGGTCGTCTTGCCCGCGCCGTTGGGGCCGAGCACGCCGTAGACGGCGCCGGTCGGCACCGCGAGGTCGAGGCCGTCGACGGCGCGGGTGTCGCCGAAGACCTTGACCAGGCCGGAGGTTTCTATCGCCAGGTCGGGCATGGATGTTCCTTTCATGAGACGTACGGCTGGGCGCGCCGGGCGTCGCGCAACGCCCGTCCCCACCAGGTGAGCTGGTCGAGCATGGCTTCGACGGCCCGCAGGCGGTCGTCGGTGTCGCGGGGCAGCCCGCCCGCGTCGACGCCCTCGCCCAGCAGGTCGATACCCACCCAGTCGCGAACGGTGACGGTGTGCAGGGCGGAGAAGACCGTACGGAGTTGCTCGACGGCGTAGAAGCCGGTCGAGCCCGAGCCGTAGGACACGAACCCGACCGGCTTGGCCTGCCACTCGTCGTAGGCGAAGTCGATCGCCTGCTTGAGCGAGGCGGGGAAACTGCGGTTGTACTCGGGGCTGACGATCACGAACGCGTCGGCGCGGGAGATCGCCGCGGCGAAACGGCACATGGCCGGCGTCGCCTCCTGCGGGTAGCAGCCGGGGAACGTGTAGCCGGCCAGGTCGAGCAGCTCGACCGCGAGGTCGTCACGGAGACGGGCCAGCTCGGCGAGCCAGCCGCCGACCGTGTCGCAGGCACGCCCGACCCGGGTGCTGCCGATGATCACCGCTAGCCGGAGCGCGTCACTCACCATGGTGTCGCCCCCTTTCACCCAGGAGGCGCTAGACGTCCCGCTAGATCGGATCTAGCGGACGCGTTACGACCGCACGTCGTTCACCGTTGACGGGCGTAACCTCTACGCACTTTGACTAGGCCGCAGCCCGGTGCCGGTCGCGGATGCCCGCGCGGTACTGGCCCGGTGCCTGGCCGCGGGCGCGGCTGAAGGCGCGGCTGAACGCGGGCACCGAGGCGTATCCCACGGAGGTGGCGATGGTTTCCACGGAGTCGTGGGTGTCCCTGAGGCGTAGGGCGGCCAGATCCATGCGCCATTGGGTGAGGTAGGCGGCGGGGGTCTGTCCGACGGCCTGGGGGAAGCGGCGTGACAGGGTCGCCCTGGACACGGAAATCGCGGCCGCGAGGGTGGCGGTGGTCCAGGGGCGTGCCGGTTCCTGGTGGATGCGGGTCATGGCCTCGCGGACGACGGGGTCGCTCAACACGCCCAGCCACGAGCCCTGTTGCTGGGCGGGCCGGGCGGCGAGCCAGGCGCGCAGGAGCTGGATCAGCAGGATGTCGACCATGCTGTTGAGTACGGCAGTCATGGCGATCTGGGGGTGCGCGAGCTCCCGGGCGATGAGCCGGACGGTGTCGTCGAGGCAGGCCGCACCGGTGGCCGTACCGACGTGGACGAGATCCGGGAGCGCGTTCAGGACCTGGGTGCGTACCGCGGGGTCGTGGTCGTAGTGGGCCGTGACGATCCGGGTGTGCAGCGGGCGGGAGCCGAGCTGGACGGCGTCTCCGGTTGCCCAGGCGCGTGCCGCTGCCGCCTTGTCGCAGGGGCCGGCGGTGGTGCCGGGTGCGTTGCTGAGCCCGTGTTCGGTTCCCGCGGGGAGGAGCACGACGTCCCCTGCCGTCAGTTCCGTGGGCGGGTGGCCGGGTGTGGTGAGCCAGGCGGTGCCGGCGGTGACCGCGTGCAGGGCCGCGCCGGGGAAGTCGTCCAGCCACAGGCCCCAGGTGCCACCGGTTTCGAGGCGGACCCCGAGGGCGCCACGCACACCGGACACCGCGAGCACGTCGGCGAGCAGATCCATGGGGCGAGCATAACCGGGCTACTCGAATGTCTTCCAGACCCTCTTGAGGTGAGGCAGACGGATAGATTTTCGAGGCATTCAGGCATCGACCGGAACATCATCCGATCCATACGGTGTTTCCGTGCCCGCCGCCAGGGGAGCGGCATCGTGTCACGTCTTGGAGAACCCATATGGAACTGTCAGGAAGCATCGCCCTCGTCACTGGCGCCAACCGCGGAATCGGCCGCGAATTCGCCCGGCAACTCCTCGACCGCGGCGCGGCCAAGGTCTACGCCACCGCGCGCGACGCCACGAAGATCACGGTGCCCGGCGTCGAAGCACTGTCGCTCGACATCACGGATCCCGATGCCGTCGCCGCGGCCGCCGAGAAGGCCGGCGATGTGACCCTTCTCGTCAACAACGCGGGGATCGCGAATGCCGAGAAGGCCGTTACCGGCGATCTCTCGCGGATGAGAGCCGAGATGGAGACGAACGTCTTCGGCACGCTGTCGATGATCCGGGCCTTCGCCCCGGTGCTCGCCCGTCACGGTGGTGGCGCCATTGCCAATGTCCTGTCGGCCGCGTCGTGGTTCACCTATCCGGGGAGCAGCTCCTACGCGATGAGCAAGGCCGCGGAATGGAGCCTCACGAACGGCGTGCGGATGGAGCTGCAGGAGCAGGGAACGCTCGTGACGGGCGTCCACGTCGGCATGGTCGACACCGACATGTCGGCGAGCCTGGACGTGGAGAAGATCAGCGCGGCCGACTTCGTGAAGATCGTGCTCGACGAGTTGGAGAGCGGTCCTGTGGAGATCGTGGCCGATGACTTGAGCCGACGTGCGAAGGCATCGGTCGCCGAGGAGCCCAGTCTGTTCGTGCCCTAGAGGCTGACGTGCGCATCGCCGCAGGAGCCTGGTGAAGCCCGCCGCAGGGTGTCAGACCGAGGAGCCGGTTGATTTGGGACGCCACAGGAAGATGCCGACGGCGAGGATCAGAAGGAAGGGGATGTCGGTCAGGAACTTGCTCCAGTAGCGATCCAGGTCGGCCGTGGCCTGCACGACCATGAGCAGAACGTGGGCGAGGTTGGCCCACATCGTGAAGGACAGGAACGAGGAGTAGGCCGCCGGACGGCGCGAGGCCAGCAGCAGGAACACACCCCACACGACGTAGATGAGGAACAGCATCGGGGGCACGTGGGCGGCGTGGCCGTGACCTGACGTCACGTCGTTCCAAATGAGCCAGTTAAGACCTGCGTTCGACATAATTCGGTTCGGATAGAGGGCGGAATTCGGGGGATGAGCTGGGGAAATGCGTCTGGGCACGCCGGGGAGGCGTGTCTCTAGGCGGTGGCGTTCCTGCAGGTCAGCGGGGTGCG
>NZ_JADOGI010000073.1 GCF_015645445.1 Nonomuraea cypriaca
CAGGCGGTAGTTGTTCATGGGGCGGCCGGGGCCGGCGGCGATCTGCTTGGTGATGAGGTCGGCGAAGCGGCGGTAACCTTCTCCCGTCGGGTGGTAGCTGCTGGCGTTGACCTTCATCTGCTCCACGTCCACGTGCAGGCCGTTGAGGAACGGCTGGGGGCGGCCGACCTCGTGGCCCGTGAACGCCTCGTAGGCGTCCACGTACTCGACGCTTCCCGGCGCGCCGAACGCCGCGATCGCGCGGTCGAAGTCGGACACCACCGAGCCGACCACACCGTTGAGCCGCCGGGTCACGTCGTTCAGCCAGCGCTGGTCCGCGGGGCTGAGGTTGTCGACGGTCTCCGCCGGATTCTCGGGGAACGGCCGCGGGTAGCCGAGCACGATGACGCGGGAGCCGGGGGCGCGGACGCGCAGCTCCCTGAGGACCTTCAGCAGGTTGGGGCCCAGTTGCTCGATGCGGCGGTTGACGGCCGTGTCCTGGTCGACGCAGGCCGTGGACCACGGCAGCTTGACGATGCAGCCGGTCAGGACCTTGGTGAAGCCGGCGTCGTTGCCGCCGATGCTCAGCGTCACCAGGCTGGCGGCCGTGTCCACGCGGGTGATCTGGGGCTGGTGACCGTACTGGCCGGACAGGAGCTGGCTCGTGGTCGCGCCGCTGCAGGCGTAGAAGGCGGTGCCGCCGCCGAAGCGGTAGGCCCGCGCGACCAGCGGCACGTACGAGCCGTTCGCCCGGTGACAGCGGTCGGCGCCGTCGTTGAGCGGCTGCTTGTCCAGCTCGTAGACGCCCTCACCCGAGGAGTACGAGTCGCCGAGTGCCACGTACATGCCGCTCTGAGCGACCTGTACGGGCGTCAGCCGCGTCGCCTGCGGTAACCGCCCGGCCGGCTCCCGGGTGGTCGGGCAGCCCGCGTCGAGCAGGGCGCAGGCCAGCTTCGGGTAGACGCCCAGCTGCAGGCACCCGAACGCCAGTACGACACCCGCGGCGACGGCGGCAGTGACCCGGACGATGTTCCGTCTCGTGCCGTCCAGCGCGACCTCCCCCACCCGAGCGGCGACCCCTGCGCCACAGAGACTACCCAGCCGACGATTCCTGCGGCAGGCACGCCGCCGCCGCGCGCCTGCGGCGGCGGATGATCCACCACCCGCCGGCGATGCCCACGACCAGGACGGGGATCAGGTAGAACGCGATGCGCTGGTCCTGGTCCGCGAACGGCATCAGCAGCACGACCAGGCCCAGGAAGCCCAGGGTCAGCCAGTTGGTGTACGGGGAGCCGGGCATGGGGAACGTCGAGCGGTGGCCGGAGCGGCGCAGCCGGATCTGGCAGAAGATCAGGACGCCCCAGGTGGTGACCACGCCGAGGGAGGCCGCCGCGGTGGCGATGTTGAAGGCTCGCTCCGGGAGGAAGTAGAAGAGCGCGACGCCCCCCAGGAACATGACGGCCGTGAAGAGAATCCCGCCGATCGGGACGTGCCGGGAGCTGAGGGTGCCGGCGAAGCGGGGCGCCTCGTGCTTCATGGCCATCGAACGCAGGATGCGGCCGGTGGCGTACAGGCCGGAGTTGCAGGAGGAGAGGGCGGCGGTGATCACGACGAGGTTCATGGCGTCGCCGGCCCACGGGACGCCGAGGCCGGAGAAGACCGTCACGAACGGTGAGACGCCCGCGCTGTAGGCGGTCCACGGCAGGACCATGGCGAGCAGCGCCACCGAGCCCACGTAGAAGATCGCGATGCGCCAGACCACGCCGTTGATCGCCTTCGGCATGACCTCGTGCGGCCTGGCCGTCTCGCCCGCCGTGATGCCGACCAGCTCGATCGAGGCGTACGCGAACACCACCGACTGCAGGCTCATCAGCACCATCGGAACGCCGGTCGGGAAGAAACCGCCGTGCGAGGCGAGGTTTTGCGGCCCGGCCTGCCCGACCGTGAACACCACCAGCACCAGCCCCACGACGAGGAAGACGACGATCGCCAGCACCTTGAGCATGGCGAACCAGAACTCCAGCTCGCCGAACAGCCTCACCGACAACAGGTTGACCGTCATCACGAACCCCAGCGCGATCAGCGCCGTGCCCCACTCGGGGAAGGCGGGGGCCCAGTAATGGATGTACGCGGCGATCGCGGTCAGCTCGGCGATGCCGGTGAACGCCCAGTTGACCCAGTACATCCAGCCGCTGGCGAACGCGGCCCACGGCCCGATGAACTCGTTCGCGTACTCGACGAACGACCCCGACGCCGGACGGTAGAGCACGAGCTCGCCGAGCGCCCGCATGACGAAGAACGCGGCCAGCCCGGCGGCGGCGTACGAGAGCACGAGCGCGGGCCCGGCGGCGGCCAGCCGGCCTCCGGCGCCCAGGAACAGGCCCACCCCGATCGCCCCGCCGATGGCGATCATCTGGACCTGCCGGTTGCCCAGCGAGTGCTGGTATCCCTCGTCGGTCTGATTGTGCACCGAGTGTCTCCTCAATTACTAAGAGTGACATCGACGATATAGGGGCCCCCGATCGCGGCGGTACCCCGGCACGCCGGGTTCGCGCGGTCACGAGGCGTGGATCCGGAAATGTCGGTGGCGGCTACTACAGTCGAAGCAGGTCAAGCGTCAGACCGGGGAGGCGCCGTTCGATGTCGTCGAGGGACTCGTTCGTCCATCTGCACGTGCATACGGAATATTCGATGCTGGACGGTGCGGCCCGGCTTGAGCAGTTGTTCGAGCGGGCCGGCGACCTGGGGATGCCCGCGATCGCGATCACCGACCACGGCAACATGCACGGCGCGTACGACTTCTTCCGGCAGGCGACCGGCGCGGGCATCAAGCCGATCATCGGCATCGAGGCATACGTCGCACCCGGGTCGCGGCACGACAGGAAACCGGTGCTGTGGGGCGAGCCGTACCAGCGGGGCGACGACGTCTCGGCCGGTGGCTACTACACCCACATGACGATCTGGGCGCGTGACAAGGTCGGCCTGCGTAACCTGATGCGGTTGTCCTCACGAGCCTACACGGAGGGGTTCGTCCGCAAGTGGGCGCGGATGGACGCCGAGCTCCTCGCCGAGCACGCCGAGGGCCTGATGGCCACCACGGGATGCCCGTCGGGCGAGGTGCAGACGAGGCTGCGGCTCGGCCAGTACGACGAGGCGGTCAAGGCCGCCGCGAAATATCAGGACATCTTCGGCAAGGAGAACTTCTTCCTGGAGATCATGGACCATGGCCTCGACATCGAGCGCCGGGTCCGCGACGGTCTGGCCCGGATCGGCAAGAAGCTGGGCATCCCGCCCCTGGTGACCAACGACTCGCACTACGTCCACGAGTCCGACGCCGCCTCCCACGACGCCCTCCTGTGCATCCAGACCGGCAGTCAGCTGTCCGACCCCGACAGGTTCCGCATCGACGGCACCGGCTACTCCATCAGGACCGCCGGCGAGATGCGCGCGGCCGACTCCTCCGACCTGTGGGCCGAGGGCTGCCGCAACACGCTGCTGGTGGCCGAGAGGACCGATCCGGCCGGGTTCTTCGAGTTCAAGAACCTCATGCCTGCCTATCCCGTCCCCGAGGGGATGACGGAGAGCGGGTTCTTCCGCCGGAGCGTCTGGGAGGGCATGGCCAGGCGCCGGCCGGAGGGTTACGACGAGCAGCACAGGAAGCGGGCCGAGTACGAGATCGGGATCATCGAGCAGATGGGCTTCCCGAGCTACTTCCTCGTGGTCGCCGACTTCATCATGTGGGCCAAGCGGAACGGCATCCCGGTCGGCCCAGGTCGTGGCTCGGCGGCGGGGTCGCTGGTGGCGTACGCGATGGGCATCACCGACCTCGACCCGATCCCGCACGGCCTGATCTTCGAGCGGTTCCTCAACCCCGAGCGCGTGTCCATGCCCGACGTCGACATCGACTTCGACGAGCGCAGGCGGGGCGAGGTGATCCGCTACGTGAGCGAGAAGTGGGGCGCCGACAAGGTCGCGATGATCACCACGTTCGGCACCATCAAGGCGAAGGCCGCCGTCAAGGACGCCGGTCGCGTCCTCGGCCACCCGTACGCGCTCGGCGACAGGGTGTCCAAGGCGTTCCCGCCCGCCGCCATGGGCAGGGACATCCCGCTGGCGGGCGTCTTCGACCGGGACCACCCGCGTTACGCCGAGGCCGGCGAGCTGCGCAGGCTCTACGAGGAGGACGCCGCCGTCAGGGCGACGATGGACCTCGGCAGGGGCCTGGAGGGACTGATCAGGCAGACCGGCGTCCACGCAGCCGGTGTGATCATGTCGCGCGAGGCGCTGACCGACCACATCCCGATCATGCGCCGCGACTCCGACGGCGCGATCATCACGCAGTTCGACTACCCGGCCTGCGAGGCGCTCGGCCTGCTGAAGATGGACTTCCTGGGCCTGCGCAACCTCACGATCATGGACGACTGCCTCAAGCTGATCGAGGCGACCACGGGTGAGCGGATCGATCTGCTCGAGCTGCCGCTCGACGACCGCGCCGGCTACGAGCTGCTGGCCAGGGGCGACACGCTGGGCGTGTTCCAGCTCGACGGCGGCGGCATGCGCTCGTTGCTGCGCCTCATGCGTCCCGACCATTTCGAGGACATCTCCGCCGCCCTCGCCCTCTACCGGCCGGGCCCGATGGGCGCCAACTCCCACACCAACTACGCGCTGCGCAAGAACGGCCAGCAGGAGATCACGCCGATCCACCCCGAGCTGGCGGAGCCGCTGGAGGACATCCTCGACACGACCTACGGCCTGATCATCTATCAGGAGCAGGTCATGGCCATCGCGCAGCGGGTGGCGGGCTACTCACCCGGCGCCGCCGACCTGCTGCGCCGCGCGATGGGCAAGAAGAAGAAGGCGGAGCTGGACCGGCAGTTCGCCTCCTTCGAGCAGGGCATGAAGGACAACGGCTTCTCCGACGGCGCGATCAGGGCGTTGTGGGACATCCTGCTGCCGTTCTCCGACTACGCCTTCAACAAGGCCCACACCGCCGCCTACGGCCTCATCGCCTACTGGACCGCCTACCTCAAGGCCAACCACCCCGCCGCCTACATGGCCGCGCTGCTGTCCTCGGTGAAGGACGACAAGGACAAGTCGGCTCTCTACCTCCACGAGTGCCGCCGGATGGGCATCAAGGTCCTCCCGCCGGACGTCAACGACTCCGACTTCGACTTCACCCCGCGCGGCACCGACATCCGCTTCGGCCTGTCGGCCGTCCGCAACGTGGGCGGCAACGTCGTCGGCGGCATCATCGCCGCCCGCCGGAATCTGGGCCGCTTCGCCGACTTCGGGGACTTCCTGCGCAAGGTGCCGGCAGTCGTCTGCAACAAGCGCGTGATCGAGTCGCTGATCAAGGCGGGCGCCTTCGACTCGCTCGGCCACGTGCGCAGGGGCCTGGTCGCGGTGCACGAGCAGGCCGTCGACGCGATCGTCGACATCAAGCGCAACGAGGCCATCGGGCAGGACTCGCTGTTCGGCGTGACCGGGGGCGACGATCGGACCTTCGACGTGCGGATCCCGTTGGGGGAGTGGGACAAGAGCACCCTGCTGCAGTTCGAACGCGAGATGCTCGGCCTCTACGTGTCCGACCACCCGCTGTTCGGCGTCGAGCACGTCCTCGCCGCCGGGGCCGACTGCTCGATCGCGGCGGTGCAGGACGAGAGCCGCCCCGACGGGCAGGTGGTGACCGTGGGCGGCATCCTCAGCGGGTTGCAGCGCAAGGTCACCAAGAAGGGCGACACGTGGGTGCTGACCCAGCTGGAGGACCTCGAGGGCTCGATCGAGGTGATGATCTTCCCGTCGGCGTACCTGCTGAGCTCGACGATCCTGGCCGAGGACGCGATCGTGTTCGTCAAGGGCAGGATTGACAAGCGGGAGGACGTGGCGAAGATCATCGCCATGGAGGTGACGGCGCCCGACCTGGCGCGGGAGGCGGGCGGGCCGCTGCTGGTCAACCTGCCGCTGACGCGCTGCACGCCCGAGGTGGTGGGGCGGCTGAAGGAGATCCTCGCCACGCACCCGGGCACGTCGGAGGTCCACCTGCAGGTGCATGACGGGCCGCGGACGACGGTGCTGCGGGTGGACCCGCGCGTGACGCCGTCCCCGGCCCTGATGGGCGACCTCAAGGAGCTGCTCGGTCCCGCGTGCCTCCTTTGAACCATTCTTCTTTTACGGCGGAGCACGGCCGCCCCCACCCTCGGCACGTGGCCGGGCTCCGTCCAGGGAGACGCTCCTCCGGTGTGCCGGGCCGGCCGCCGTGACGCGCGCACAGTGGGCCCGCCACGTGGTCTCCCCACTGCCTGGCAAGGTTCGCCGTCGTTCTTCCGGGTCCCGTGGGGGAGGATCGGAGGGTGAGTGAACTGCATTACCTGAGCGCTACCGAGTTGGCCCACCTGATCAGGACCCGCCAGGTGAGCGCCGTCGAACTCCTCCAGGCCCACCTCGACCGCATCGAGCAGGTCAATCCCCGCGTCAACGCCATCGTGACGCTGGTCGCCGAGCAGGCGCTGGAGGCGGCGAAGGCGGCCGACGCGGCCGAGCCGGGCGGCCCGCTGCACGGCCTGCCGGTCGCGCACAAGGACCTCGTCGACACCGCCAATATCCGGACAACCTACGGCTCACCGATCTTTTCCGAAAATATCCCGGAAAAAGATGACCTGATCGTTCAGCGGCTGCGCGCCGCCGGCGCCATCACCGTGGGCAAGACCAACACGCCGGAGTTCGGCACCGGCTCCCACACCGTCAACGAGGTGTTCGGCGCCACCAGGAACCCCTACGACCTGTCCAAGTCCGCCGGGGGCAGCAGCGGGGGAGCCGCCGTCGCGCTGGCCACCGGCATGGTCCCGCTGGCCGACGGCTCCGACATGGGCGGCTCCCTGCGCAACCCGGCCTCCTTCTGCAACGTCGTCGGCCTGCGGCCCACCCCTGGCCGCGTCCCCGTCGTGTCCGACACCAACGCCTGGTACACGCTGTCGGTGCTGGGGCCGATGGCGCGGACGGTCGAGGACGTCACGCTGATGTTCGGGGCCATCGCCGGGTTCGACCGGCGGTCACCGTACTCGATCAAGGAGGTCTTCGCGCCCGAGCCCGAGGAGGGCGTGGCGGGCCTGCGGGTGGCCTGGAGTCCCGACCTGGGCGGGCTGCCGGTGGACGAGCGCACGGCGGCGGTCACCGCGACGGCGCCCGGTGTGTTCGAGCGGCTGGGGGCGCACGTCGAGCAGGTCGAGCTGGACCTGTCCGGCGCGGAGGACGCGTTCCGGACCTACCGGGCCTGGAACTACGCCCTGTCCTTCAGCGACCTCGACCGGCTCGGTCCCAACACCCGCTGGAACGTCGAGCAGGGCCGCCAGGTCACAGGCGCCGACCTGGCCAGGGCCGAGCAGGCGCGCAGCGGCCTATACCAGCGGATGGCCGCGTTCTTCGACACCTACGACGTGCTCATCGCGCCGGTCAGCCAGGTGCCGCCGTTCCCGGTCGAGCAGCCCCACGTCAGCGAGATCAACGGCTTGCCGCTGCCCGACTACCTCTCCTGGATGCGCTCCGCGTACTGGATCAGTGTCCTGCACTCCCCGGCCGCCTCGGTGCCGGCCGGGTTCACCACGGACGACCTGCCGGTGGGCGTCCAGATCGTCGGGCGGCCGTTCGAGGACGCCAGGGTGCTGCGCGTGGCGCGTGCGTTCGAGCAGGCCACCGGCCACGGCCGGCGCCGCCCGCCCCTCTAGCTAGGGAATGTCCCCATACGGGTGCCGCAGCGGCGACTCGCGGTACCCGTGCATGCCCTCCAGCAGCCCGAACAGCCCCACAGCCAGCAGCGGCCAGGACACCAGCACACCCGAGGCGGTCAGCTTCAGTGCCCCCGGGACGATCTTCACGCCGGGCGCGGCGGCGGCCTCGACCATGACCGCCCCGATCGTGAACGTGGACCCGACCCACAACGTCAGCAGGGCGCCCGCCACCCCGCCCGCGCACAGCCCGAGCAGCACCGGCAGCATCCACCGCCGCGCCGCGAACCACGCGACCCCGCCGCACAGCAGCCCCAGCCCGCCCGTGATCACCGCGAACCAGCCGTCGGCCGCGATCAGCGCCTGCGTGCTCAGGTCGGCCAGCACCGGTCCCTGCTCCGTGACCTGGTAGGGAGCCCGGGGGGACAGCCCGGACCAGACCAGTCCGGCGGCGACCCCGAGAGTGGCGAGTGTGAGGACAGTTACCGCAAAAGCGCGTACTTCCCTCGTCACGCCACTCCCCCTCACATGTACGTCCGAACCAGCTTGATGCTATCGCCCGGTTAGGCTCGCTTCGTGATTGCAGAAGAGGTCTGGTTGATAGAGCCCTCCGGCCCGCTCCGGGGAGACATCGAGGTGCGCGGTTCCAAGAACGGCGTTTCCAAGCACATGGTCGCCGCCATGCTGGGCGCCGGAGAGAGCAGCATCCACAACGCCCCCGAGGTGGGCGAGGTCGAGATCACGGCCGCGATGCTGGAGGCCCTGGGCATCAACGTCGAGATCACCAGGAAGGAGATCAGGATCGAGCAGGGCCCCGAGATCAGGCCGAGGGTGCCCGACGCGTTCACCGGGCTGAACCGCATCCCCATCCTCATGCTCGGCCCGCTGCTGCACCTGGCGGGGGAGGCGTTCGTCCCGCTGGTCGGCGGCGACCCGATCGGGCGGCGGCCGGTGAACTTCCACGTGGAGGCCCTGCGCTCGATGGGCGCCGAGGTGGAGGTGGGCGACAGCGGCATCTTCGCCAAGGCCAAGAGGCTGAACGGCACCCGGATCGAGCTGCCCTACCCCAGCGTGGGCGCCACCGAGACGGTCCTGATGTCGGCGGTGCTGGCCGAGGGCAAGACGGTGCTGAAGAACGCCGCCATGGAGCCCGAGGTGGTGGAGCTGGCGCTGTTCCTGCAGCGGATGGGCGCCAGGATCGAGCTGTCGCCCGACCGCAGGATCGTCATCGAAGGCGTCGAACGGCTGCGCGGCGCCTCCACCTGGCTGACCGGCGACCGCATCGAGGCGTTCTCGTACCTGGCGGCCGGCCTGGTCACCGGGGGAGAGGTCCGGGTGCACGGCTGCCCGCAGGACCGCCTGGTCACCGCGATCACCACGCTGGCCAGGATGGGCGCCCAGTTCGACATCAACGACGAGTACCTGTGCGCCACCGCGCCGCCCGAGGGGCTGCGCGCGGCGGCGGTGCAGACCGACACCCACCCCGGGTTCATGACGGACTGGCAGACGCCGCTCATGGTGCTGTTCACCCAGAGCCAGGGCATGTCGGTGCTGCACGAGACGGTCTTCGAGAACCGCCTGGTGTACGTCCCCGCGCTGCAGAAGATGGGCTGCGAGATCGAGGTGTTCGACCAGTGCCTCGGCGGCCCGGCCTGCCGCTACCACGACACCAACGCCAGGCACTCGGCCGTGGTGCGCGGCGTGTCCCAGCTCAAGGGCGCCGACGTGACGCTGCCCGACATAAGAGCCGGATTCTCCGCCGTGCTGGCGGCCGCGGTGGCCGACGGGCCGTCCACGCTGCGCGGCGTCCACCACATCGAACGCGGCTACCACCACCCGTTCGAGCAGTTCGCGTCGCTTGGTCTGAACATCAGCAGGCAACGGTAAAGAGGTGGGAAGCGGGCGTTTGTCACTGATCGGGACGTCGCACACCATCTGACGTGACCGTACTCAGATCCATCGGCGTACTCGGACTGACGGGAGCGCTCGGCGGGGTCCTGACGGCCGCACTGATCGCACCCGTGGCGAGCGGGGGCGGCATAGCCGCGATGGGCGTCACGAACATGTTCGTCGACCTGCCGCCCGCCCCGCGTGAGGAGCCGCTCGCGCAGGTGACCAGACTGCTGGACAAGGACGGCAGGCAGTTCGCCCAGTTCTACGAGGCCAACAGGACGGCCGTGCGGCTGGGCGCCGTCGCGCCGGTGATGCGCAGGGCCATCGTGGCCATCGAGGACGCCCGCTTCTACGAGCACGGCGGCCTCGACGTCCGGGGCACGTTCCGTGCGCTGCTGACCAACACCCAGGCCGGTGGAATCAAGCAGGGCGGCTCGTCCCTGACGCAGCAGCTCGTCAAGAACATCCTGGTGGAGAGCGCCCGTACCGGCGTAGAACGCGACAAGGCCCGCGCCCCGAACCTGGCCCGTAAGATCACCGAGCTGCGGCTGGCCCTGGCGCTGGAGAAGAAATACCGCAAGGACGAGATCCTGGAGCGCTATCTGAACATCGCCTACTTCGGCGCGGGA
Organism: Nonomuraea cypriaca; assembly: GCF_015645445.1. Classification (GTDB taxonomy): domain Bacteria; phylum Actinomycetota; class Actinomycetes; order Streptosporangiales; family Streptosporangiaceae; genus Nonomuraea; species Nonomuraea cypriaca. The sequence continues at coordinate 10,223 of NZ_JADOGI010000073.1, forward strand.
GCGCACGGCGTGCAGGCGGCGGCCAGGCGCTTCTTCTCCACGTCGGCCTCCAAGCTGACGCTGACCCAGGCGGCCACGCTGGCGGGCGCGGTGCGGATGCCATACTCGACCGATCCCTCGCTCGGCGGGTCGCATCGGGCCCGTCTGAAGATGCGGCGGGACCTCGTGCTGGACCGCATGGCCGGGCTCAAGCTGATCACCCAGCAGCAGGCGGCGGCCGGCAAGGCCGCCCCGCTAGCCATCAAACTCCGGCCCGAGCCCGGCGGCTGCGAGCAGAGCCGCTACCCCTTCTACTGCCTGTACGTGCAGCGCGAACTCCTGTCGAACCCCGCGTTCGGCAACACCGACGCCGAACGCCGGGCGCGGATGGCGAGGGGCGGCCTGGTGATCAGGACCAGCCTCGACCCGGCCGCGCAGCAGGCGGCCGAGCGGGCCATCAGCCGCCACGTGGCGCCCGAGGACACCGAGGTGGCCGCCGAGGCCATGGTGGAGCCGGGGACCGGGCGGATCACGGCGATGGCGGCGAGCAAGAGGTTCGGCCGCAATCCCGGCAACAAGAAGAGCGGCTCAAGGACCACCTTCAACCTGCCCGCCGACGTGGCGCACGGCGGAGGGCAGGGTTTCCAGGCCGGATCGACGTTCAAGGTGTTCACCCTGGCCACCGCACTGAAGCAGGGATGGCGCTTCAACGACGGCTTCGAGACGCCGGGGGCGCTGGTGCCCGGGCAGGGTTACCGCAACTGCGCGGGCCGGTCGGTGAACGACCCGAACACCCGGGTGCTGAACGCCAGCGGCGAGGGCGAGGGCGGCCCGCACAGCATCGAGACCGGCACCTGGAAGTCGGTGAACATCTTCTACATGATGCTGGAGCGCAAGGTCGGCCTCTGCGACGTGGTCAGGACGGCCAGGGCGCTCGGCGCGATCCGTGCGGACGGGGGGCCGCTGCGCGAGGTGCCGACGTTCACGCTGGGCGTGAACGAGATGGACCCGGTGACGGTGGCGGCGTCGTTCGCGGCGTTCGCGGCCAGGGGGCAGTACTGCCGGCCGCTGGCGATCGTGGAGATCACCGGCAGGGACGGGCGGCGTACGCATGTGCCGCCGGCCTGTGAGCAGGCCATCGAGCGACAGGTCGCGGACGCGGTCAACCACGTGCTGAGCGGCGTGTTCGACAAGGGCACGATGCAGGGCCAGAGCATCGGCAGGCCCGCCGCGGGCAAGACGGGCACCAACAACGGGTACACCTCGGCCTGGTTCGCCGGATACACGCCGCACCTGGCGGCCGCGGTCAGCGTCGGCGACATCCGCGGCTCCTACCGTTTCCCGCTGCAGGGCGTGCAGATCGGGGACCGCTACTACGGCTCGGTGCAGGGCGCGTCGCTGCCAGGGCCGATCTGGGTGGAGTCGATGCGGTCCGCGTTGCGCCGGTTCGAGCCCAAGGGGTTCCCGGGGCCCGACATGGGGCGCTTCGGCGGCGGCCACACGCCCGGGCTGGAGGAGGCGGTGGTCGCGGAGGACCGGCGCAAGAAGAGGCGCGGCGACCGTGCCTTCATGAGGCGGCACCGCAGGCTCTTCGAGTGGCTGCTCCAGCAGGACATGGACGGCCCGTCTCCGGGGTGGCGCCACTCCGAGGACTCGCCCTGGGGAGGGTCACACGGCGACCGTCCCGCCGATCCGTACGCGGAGCGGCCCGGCTGGGATCGGCGCGACGTCCGGCTGGACGACGGGCCCGCATGGGGCCGCCCGGATATTCCGCCCATCGAGCGGCCGCCTGTCCAGAGGCACCCCATAGAGCCACCGCGCTGGCGCCGCCCCGACGGTCCGCCCATGGAGCGGCCGCGCCTGCGCCCCGACGGCCCGCCCATGGACGGGCCACGCTGGGGGCGCCCGGCAGGCCCGTACCCTGAACGGCCGCGACGCGACCGCCACGGCATGTGACGGCGTCACGCCGCACGCGTGAACCCGGAGAGGCCCTGCTCAGCCGGCCTTGCCGATGGGGGCGGTGACGGCCCTGGTCAGCGTGATGAGGTTGGCGGGCGCGGTCTCGATCTGCAGACCACGCCTGCCCGCCGAGAAATAGATCGTCTCGAAGTCGAGCGCCGAGGAGTCGACCACCGTCGGCAGTTGTTTGCGCTGGCCCAGCGGGCTGATGCCGCCCACGACGTAGCCCGTCACCCGCTCCACCTTGGCGGCGTCGGCCATCGCGGCCCGCTTGCTGTCGAGCGCACCGGCCAGCGCCTTGAGGTCGAGCTTGCCCGCCACCGGCACGACTGCCACCACGAGGCCGCTCTCGACCTCCGCCACCAGCGTCTTGAAGATCCGCTCGTACGGCACGCCGAGCGCGTCCGCGGCCTCCTCGCCATACGCCTGGGCGGAGGCGTCGTGCTCGTAGGGGTGGACCGCGAACTCGGCCTTCGCCTTGGTCAGCGCCATGGTGGCCGGGGTGCCGCCCTTGCCTTTCGATTTGCTCACGACATCCGAGTGTAGCGAATCTACATTGTAAAGGCCCGGCCCGGTGTGTAGCCGAGCGCCCGCCGGAACACGTCGATGAACGCGCTCGCGGACGCCCACCCGCACCGATGGGCCACAGCGGTCACGGGGAGGCCGTCCGCGAGCAGCAGGAGCGCGTGGTGCAGGCGCAACTGGGTGCGCCACTGCGGGAAGCTCATGCCCAGCTCGCTGCGGCAGAGCCGGGCGAGGGTCCGATCGCTGGTGCCGGCCTGCGCGGCGAGCCGTGCCAGGGTCCTGCCGTCCGCGGGGTCGCGGTGCAGCACCGCGCAGACGGCGGCCAGCCTGGGATCCCTGGCCGCCGGCAGATGGAACGGCTGCTCCGGCGCCCGCCTCAACTGATCGAACAACACCCCGCGCAACCGCTCCCGCTCCCCACCGTCCGCCGCGCCAGTGGTGTCGTCGGTGTAGGCGATGATCAGCTCGCGGAGCAGCGGCCCGACCGCCAGGACGGCGGGGCGGTCGAGGCCGGGCGGCCGGTCGGTGAGGCCGACGAGGCGCAGGTCCGTGTCGCCGTGGGCGCGGTGCTCGTGGACGGTGCCCGCGGGAATCCAGATCGCCCGGTTCGCCGGGGCCACCCAGGTGCCCGATTCGGTGGTGACGGACAGGACGCCGCGGCAGGCGTACACGATCTGGTGGGTGTCGTGCAGGTGCGCGTCGATGCCCGCGCCCGGCGCGAGCGGCCGGCGCCCGGTGGGGGCCTCGGAGAGGTGGCGGATTCCCGTCATCGATTGGCATTTTATCGGAAGCGAGCCAGCCACGGCCGGGAAATGATCGAAGCGTGAACAAGATCCCCATGCTCGCCGCCGGCCACGCGGCCGTTGACCTCTATCAGGGCGCGGTCCCCGCGCTGGTGCCGTTCCTGGTGGCCGAACGCGGGTACGGCTACGTCGCCGTCTCGGGCGTCGTGCTGGCGGCCACGTTGCTGTCCTCGATCGTGCAGCCGGTGTTCGGCGTGCTGACGGACAGGTGGCGGATGCCGTGGCTGATCCCGGTGAGCATGGTCGTGGCAGGGACGGGGGTGGCGGTGGGCGGAGTGACGGACTCCTACGCCCTGACCTGGCTGGCCGTCGCCCTGTCCGGGCTGGGCGTGGCCGCCTACCATCCCGAGTCCGCGCGACTGGCCAGGATCGCCAGTGAGGGCAGCCACGTCCGGATGAGCTGGTTCTCGCTCGGCGGGACCCTCGGGTTCGCGTCGGCTCCGGTGCTGGTGACGCCGCTGCTGGCGGCGTGGGGCCTGGGGGCCTCGCCGTTCCTCGTGGTGCCTGCTGTGCTGGCCGCGCTGCTCACGCTCCCGGCGATCCGTGCGACGGCCGGTGGTGGGCAGGCCACCAGGACCGCCGCACCGGTGTCCGGCCGGGACGACTGGCCGTCGTTCGCCAGGCTGACGCTGGTGATCGTCTTCCGCTCGGTCGTGTACGTGGGGCTCAGCGCCTTCGTCGCCCTCTACATGGGCGGCGGGACGGCGGGGGCCGTGGCGCTGTTCGTGTTGTTCGCGGGCGGGGCGGCGGGCACGGTGCTGGGCGGCAGGCTGGCGGCCCGCTGGGGCCGGGTGCGCACGATGCGAGTGGCGTACGCGCTGGCGGTGCCCGCCGTGGCGGGCGTGGTGCTGGCACCTGGACCTGTCGCGTACGCCTTCATCGCCGCCTCGTCGATCGCCCTGTACGTGCCGTTCTCCCTGCACGTCACGCTGGGCCAGGACTTCCTGCCGAGCCGGGTCGGCACGGCCAGCGGCGTGACCCTGGGCCTGGCGGTGAGCGTCGGCGGCCTGACCAGCCCCCTGGTGGGCGCGATGGCCGAGGCCACCACACTCCAGGCGGCTCTGGCCACCTTGATCGCCTTCCCCTTCCTCGCCTACCTCCTCACCCACACCCTCAAGGAACCTGCGAGCTGAAACCCACCGTGCGACGTCACGGTCGCGGCGCGGCGCGCCCGAGGGGCGTTGAAACGACGGGGGGTGGTGACGACGGCGGGCGGCGCCCTCCCGTGCTCCGCCGTAAAAGATGAACATCACCGAGAGACGATCAATCGAGTGGCGGTGTTGTCGCGGCGAGTGGGGTCGAGGCGGGAGGAGGCGACGTGGGCGGTGACAGGAAGGGAGCGGTTGGCGTCGGCGGCGATGTTGACGCGGGCGGAGATGCGCACGGGCCGCCCCGGGTGGACGGCGGCGATCGTGCACGCGGCCCGCTGCTCGCTGCGCCGGCAGGCGGCCCCGCTGACCGCGCCCAGGGTGGTGCCCGGCGGCAGAGTGAGGGTGACGGGCACCCGCGCGGCGGCCATCAGCCCGCGCATGGTGACGATGGCGTTGACCGTGGTGTGGCCGCCGCGTCTGACCGCCCGCGCCGGGGCCGTGGCCCTGATGGACAGCGCGCCGTAGACTCCGCGCGGGTCGGCCTGTTCGACGATCGCGCCGTAGCCTTCGACGTTGAGTGCGGTCGCGACGGAGTTGCCGCCGGCCGCCCCGTCCTCCTTGCCCGCCGACAGCACCCCCACCAGGTCGCCGGTGCCCTTGACGACCCACGGACCGCCGCTGTGCCCCTGGGACAGGTGGCAGTTGTGCGTCTCCATCCGCCCCGCCGCCGGCGCGGGGGCGACCCGCGCGGCGAGCATCGAGCCCGAGATCGCGTGCGCCTGCCGGGTCCTGCCGAGGCACCAGAGCTGGTCCCTGCCGTCGTACGGCTTCCTGCCCAGCACCCCTGGGTAGCCCGTGGTGGCGATGGTGTGCCTGCCGCCCTGGTTGAGCATCGGCGTGAAGCCGCCGACCGCCTGTTCGAGTGTGCCGTTCCTGCGGCCCACCTCGATGAGCGCGACGTCGTAGACCGAGTTCCAGTCGCCGCCGGTCTGCCCGGTGTAGCCCTCGGGCTTCCAGGCTCGCCGTCCGCCCCATCGGCCGTAGGGTTCGCGTTGCCGTTCGGTGGCGCCGCGCCCGTCGTACGCGGGCACGAACGCGAAGTTCGTGTGCCACCGGCCGGTCGGCGAGCCCTCCGGCACGCCGTACACGCAGTGGCCGGCGGTGATGATGAGCACCCCGGCCGCCGAGCGTACGACGGAGGCGGTGCAGGAGTCGCCGCGCCCGGCCGCGTTGACGAAGAAGAGCCGGCCGCTGATCCTGCTGAGCGCGGCGCCGGTGTAGGGGCGGCGCATGCGGGCGTACCCGTTGGTGTCGCCGCCCGGGGTGAGCATCTGGTTCGCGGGCACGCTGCTGAGCCGCTGAGCCCCTCCCCGGTCCGCGGCGCTCTCCGGCAGGCCGGCGGGATTGGCCTTGGCCTGCTTGCCCGGCGTCCAGTAACGCACCGCCCGCCGAGGCTGCATCACCGGAGACGACTCGGCTCCCCAGACCCGATCCCGCGCCGGGGCGGCGGACGGCGGCCGATGGGCCGCGGACGGAACGCCGGGTGTCGCGCGGGGCGGAAGGCCGGCCGTCGCGCGGGGCGGAAGGCCGGCCGTCGCGCGGGGCGGAAAGCCGGGTGTCGCGTGTGGAGGGAGACCGGCCGCGTGGGGAGAAACGCCGGGTGTCGCGCGGGGCGGAAGGCCGGCCGCCGGGTGCGGAGGGACGCTGGGTGCCGGGTGCGGAGGAACGCTGGGTGCCGGGTGCGGAGGGACGCCGGGTGCCGTGAGTGCGACGCCCGCCAGCGTGGCGAGCGTGATGACCAGAGTCTTCGGCACGGTTCCCCCTCAGCGGATCAGTAACACTTCGCCCACTGTAAGTCACGAAAATGCCACTAAGCGTAATGAGGGGTGTCGTGTCGCGACTCAGCCCGCCGCCTGGCCCCCGTTCGTCGGCGGCGTGAGGATCTCGGCCGTGCTGGCGTCCTGCGGCTCGCGGTCCGGGCGCAGCCCCCGCCAGGACGGGTGGCGGAGCCGGCCGTCGCCGGTGACCTCCGCGTACTGGACCTCCCCGACCACCCGCGGTTCCACCCACCGCGCGTCCCTGACGTGCTCGCGCGGCACCGGCACCGCGAACGGCGAGTCGGCCCGTTCCAGAGGCGCCAGCCGCTCGCCCAGGTCGCGCAGCATGGCCTGGGTGAACCCGGTGCCCACGTGCCCCACGTACAGCAGCCGGCCCCGCTCGTCGTAGGCGCCGATCAGCAACGACCCGATCATCCCCGAGCGCCGCCCGCCGCCGGGCCGCCAGCCGCCGATCACGACCTCGACCGCGCTGACGTTCTTGATCTTCGTCCATTCCGCGCTGCGCCGGCCGGGCCGGTACGGCGAGCTCAGCCGCTTGCACACGACCCCTTCGAGGCCCAGCTCCCTGGAGGAGTCGAACGCTCGCTCCGCCTGGTCGGAGAACCAGACGGGCACCTCCCACCGGAAACCCGGTGTGAACGTGCTCTCCAGCAGCTCCCTGCGCTCGGTGTAGGGGCGGGAGACGGAGCTGGCGTCGTCCAGATGCAGGATGTCGAACGCCATGAACGTCACCGGCACCGTGCCGGAAAGCGCCGCCACCGTGGCCGGGTGCCGCTGGTGCATGCGGGGCTGCAGCGCCTCGAAGCTGGGCCGGCCGGTCTCGTCGAACGCCACGATCTCCCCGTCGATCACGGCCGGGCGGCCGCCGGTGGCGCCGGCCATGAGCTGGAGCTCGGGGTAGGCGGGGGTGATGTCCTTGCTGTTACGCGACATCAGGCGGACGGCGCCATCCTCGAGGTAGGCCAGCGCGCGTACGCCGTCCCACTTCATCTCCACCGCCCAGCCGCCGCCCTGGACGGAGGCCAGGGTGCCGAGCTGGGCCAGCATCGGCGCGTACGCCGGCAGCCGCACCATGGTGCATGCCGTACCCCGTCCGGCCGACCGGCAGTTGCGGGGCGCGGTCTACAGATGGTCAAGGGCGGTGTCCTCGACGAGCTCGGCCAGGTCGATGCCGTGGTCGACGAGCTCGGCGACGGTGGCGCAGTAGCCGCGCAGGTAGGTCCTGCCGTTGACCCGGTGGGAGACGCGCAGCAGGGGACGATCGTCGAGGATGATCGCCTCCACCAGGATGCCGTCGGGGGCTCGCCACTGTCTCATGGCGGCAATCATACGCATTCGGACAAAAAGGACAACAAGGTATACATGGGTATTTTTTACTCGTGATGTCAGTCGGTTGGGACGCCTGAGGCGCGTGTCCGCCTGGTAAAAATAACATCATGTAACCTTTTGGCGACATAGAGTTTTCCGAGCCATTCGCGTTAGCCGGCGCGTCCAAGGGGCAGAGAGAACCGCCGAAGCTTTTCCCGGCCGTGGCCGCGTCCCCGTGGTGGCCACGGCGACGCCCCGGCAGGCCCGGTCCGGGGCAGGACGGCCGTGGGGGCGGGCGTCGGCGAGCGCCGCCGCCCCCACGGCCGTCGTACGTCCGGGGCGGTCCCGCCGCGGATCCCGCCGCGGATTCCGGCAGTGCGGGAAGCGTCCCGGATGCTGGACAGAACGAGATCCGGCCACTGGACTCCGTAGACTGTCAGCGTGATTTCCCGTATCGACATGCGCGGTGCCCTGCCAGAGGACCTGCGCGACGTGCTGCCACGCGCCGAGCTCGACGTCGAGGCCGCCCTGGAGAAGGTGCGGCCAATCTGCGAGGACGTACGCCATCGCGGGGCGGCAGCCGTACGGGAGCTGACCGCCAGGTTCGACGGTGTCGAGATCGCCTCCACCCGGGTCCCCGCCGAGACCGTCGAGCGCGCGCTGAGCGAGCTCGACCCCAAGGTCCGGGCCGCGCTGGAGGAGTCGATCAGGCGGGCCAGGCTGGTCCACCGCGACCAGCGGCGCGCCGACGTCACCACCGAGGTCGTGCCCGGCGGCACCGTGACCGAGCGGTGGGTGCCGGTCGACCGGGTGGGGCTCTACGTCCCCGGCGGCCGCGCGGTCTACCCGTCCAGCGTCGTGATGAACGTCGTCCCCGCCCAGGAGGCAGGCGTCCGCTCGCTCGCCGTGACCAGCCCGGCGCAGAAGGCGTTCGGCGGGTTGCCGCACCCCACGATCCTGGCCGCGTGCGCGCTCCTCGGCGTGGACGAGGTCTACGCCGTGGGCGGGGCGCAGGCGGTCGCCATGTTCGCGTACGGCACCGAGGAGTGCCCGCCGGCCACCATGGTCACCGGCCCTGGCAACATCTGGGTGGTGGCGGCCAAGCGGCTGCTCAAGGGCCGCATCGGCATCGACTCCGAGGCAGGCCCGACCGAGATCGCCGTCCTGGCCGACGAGACGGCCGACCCGGTCCACGTGGCCGCCGACCTGATCAGCCAGGCCGAGCACGACACGATCGCCGCCGCCGTGCTGGTCACCACCAGCCCCGAGCTGGCCGACGCGGTCGAGAAGGCGCTGCCGGAGCAGGTCTCGGCCACCAAGCACTCCGAGCGGATCATCGAGGCGCTGAGCGGCAAGCAGTCCGGCATCGTGCTGGTGAGCTCGCTCGACGACGGCATCAAGGTCGTCGACGCGTACGCGGCCGAGCACCTGGAGATCCACACCGCGAACGCGGCGCAGGTGGCCGCGCGGATCCGCAACGCCGGAGCGATCTTCGTCGGCTCCTACGCGCCGGTCTCGCTCGGCGACTACCTCGCCGGGTCCAACCACGTGCTGCCCACGGGCGGCTGCGCCTGCCACTCCAGCGGCCTGTCGGTGCAGTCGTTCCTGCGCGGCATCCACGTCGTCGACTACACCCGCGAGGCCCTCGCGGGAGCCGCCGCCCACGTGTCGGTCCTGGCCGACGCCGAAGACCTGCCCGCACACGGCGCCGCGATCCGCGCCCGTTTCGACTGGCGAGTGCCCACGGAGACCGCGTGAACCTGGACGACCTGCCCATCCGCGACGACCTGAGGGGCAAGACGCCGTACGGCGCGCCCCAGATCGACGTCCCGGTCAGGCTCAACACCAACGAAAACCCCTACCCGCCGTCCGCGGAGCTGGTGGCCGACCTGGCCGCGGCGATCGGGGAGCACGCGGGCGAGCTCAACCGTTACCCCGACAGGGACGCCACCGCGCTGCGCGCCGACCTGGCCGCCTACCTCGGCCACGGCCTGACGACCGAGCAGGTGTGGGCCGCCAACGGCTCCAACGAGGTGCTCCAGCAGATCCTGCAGGCCTTCGGCGGCCACGGCCGCAGCGCCCTGGGGTTCGAGCCGTCCTACTCGATGCACCCGATCATCACCAGCGGCACCAGCACGGAGTGGATCAAAGCGACCCGCGAGGAGGACTTCTCGCTCGACCCAGGCAAGGCCGTGGCCGCGATCGAGGAGCACCGCCCCGGCATCGTCTTCATCGCCTCGCCGAACAACCCGACGGGCACCGCGCAGCCACTGGAGACGATCAAGGCCGTGCTGGCGGCGGCGCCCGGCATGGTGGTGGTGGACGAGGCCTACGCCGAGTTCGCCCGCTCCGGCACCCCGTCGGCCCTCACGCTGCTGCCCGAGCACCCGCGGCTGATCGTCACCAGGACGATGTCCAAGGCGTTCGCCATGGCGGGCACGCGGCTGGGCTACCTCGCCGCGCACCCGGCAGTGGTGGACGCGCTGCTGCTGGTGCGGCTGCCGTACCACCTGTCGACGCTCACCCAGACGGCGGCGCGGGTGGCGCTGCGGCACCACGCCGATCTGCTCGGCACGGTCGACGCGCTGCGGCGCGAGCGTGACGAGACGGTGGCCTGGCTGCGGTCCAAGGGTCTGGCCGTGGCCGACTCCGACGCCAACTTCGTGCTGTTCGGGCGCTTCCCTGACCGGCGCGCGGTGTGGGAGGGGCTGCTGGAGCGCGGAGTGCTCATCCGCGAGGTGGGCCCGCCACAATGGCTGCGTGTGTCGATCGGCACCGGCGAGGAGATGGCGGCCTTCCGTGCCGCCCTGGAAGGAGTCCTGTGAGTCGCGTAGGCCGCGTCGAGCGCGCAACGAAGGAGACCTCGGTCCTGGTGGAGGTCGGCCTCGACGGCACGGGCCGGGTCGAGGTGTCGACCGGGGTCGGTTTCTTCGACCACATGCTGGCCCAGCTCGGCAAGCACGGGCTGTTCGACCTGACCGTCAAGACCGAGGGCGACCTGCACATCGACGCGCACCACACGATCGAGGACACGGCGCTGGCGCTGGGCGCGGCGTTCCGTGAGGCGTTGGGCGACAAGTCGGGCATCAGGCGGTTCGGTAGCGCGTCGTGCCCGCTGGACGAGTCGCTCGCCCAGGTCACCGTCGACCTGTCGGGCCGTCCCTACCTCGTGCACACCGAGCCCGAGGGCATCGCGCCGATGATCGGGCCCGACTACGACACCACGATGACCCGCCACATCCTGGAGTCGCTGGTCGCCCAGGCCGCGATCTGCCTGCACGTGCACGTCCCGTACGGCCGCAACGCGCACCACGTCGTGGAGGCCCAGTTCAAGGCCCTGGCGCGGGCCCTGCGCGAGGCGTCCGAGCCCGACCCGCGCGCCACCGGCGTGCCGAGCACCAAGGGAGTCCTATGACGGACAACCTCATCGCCGGTGTGATGGTGTTCCTGGGCCTGTTCCTCATCGGCGGCGTGTTCTCCCTCGGCAGGCAGGGGCTCAAGATCGGAGCGATCTTCTGCGCGGTCGGCGCGGCGATGGCGATCACGGCGGGGGTGATGTGGTGGTGAAGTGGAACATCGTGGTGCTCGACTACGGCTCGGGCAACCTGCGCTCGGCCGAGCGCGCGCTGGCGAGGACCGGCGCCGACGTGACCGTGACGTCCGACTTCGACGCCGCGCTCGGCTGCGACGGGCTCGTCGTGCCGGGCGTCGGCGCGTTCGAGGCGTGCATGAGCGGGCTCAAGAGCGTCCGCGGCGAGCAGATCATCGGCCGCCGCCTGTCCGGCGGCCGTCCGGTGCTGGGCATCTGCGTCGGCATGCAGATCCTTTTCGCCAGGGGCGTCGAGCACGGCGTGGAGACCGAGGGCTGCGGCGAGTGGCCGGGCACGGTCGAGCGGCTCGACGCGCCCGTGCTCCCCCACATGGGCTGGAACACGGTCAAGGCGCCCGCCGGCAGCGTGCTGTTCGCCGGTCTCGACGCCGCCACCCGCTTCTACTTCGTCCACTCCTACGGCGTGCGCGAGTGGGAGCTGCGCACGGGCGAGGGGTTCGCCGAGCCGGTGGTGACGTGGGCCGAGCACGGGGTGCCGTTCGTCGCCGCCGTGGAGAACGGCCCCCTGATGGCCACCCAGTTCCACCCTGAGAAGTCCGGCGACGCCGGCGCCACGCTGCTCGCGAACTGGCTCGGCGCCCTGTGACCAGGCGGCCGATGGGAGAACCCGCGGAGCAGCCGGTGAGGGAGCCCGCGGGGGAGACGACGCCGTGAGCAAGGAGCGGGCGCGCCGGCGGGCCGAGCGGGAGGCCGAGCGGGCGCGCGCGATGCGGGCCAACGAGGAGCGGCAGGCCCGCCGGGCCCGCCGCCACGCCCTCATCGCCCGGCTGACCCCGCGCCCGGTGCGGGTCCGCCGCCAGGGCGGCCTGCTCGCCCGCCGCCACCGCGCCCAGAACGTCGTGGTGGCGCTCGGTTTCCTGCTCGTCCAGGCGATCGTCTGGCTGGTCTGGGAGTCCAGCACCGTCAGCCTCGCCGTCTTCGTCGTCTCCCTGCTGCTCGCACCCGTTGTCATGACCCTCGCCTTCGACCGGAGGATCTGAATGTCGCTGGTACTGCTGCCCGCCGTGGACATCGTCGGCGGCCAGGCCGTACGCCTCACGCAGGGCGAGGCCGGGACCGAGACCCGCCACGGCGAGCCCCTCGCCGCCGCGCTGGCCTGGCAGGAGGCGGGCGCCGAGTGGATCCACATGGTCGACCTGGACGCGGCGTTCGGCCGGGGCGGCAACCGGGAGCTGATCGCCGGCGTGATCGCCAGGCTCGACGTGAACGTGGAGCTGTCCGGCGGCATCCGCGACGACGACTCCCTGGCCGCCGCGCTGGCCACCGGCTGCCGCCGGGTCAACATCGGCACCGCCGCCCTGGAAAATCCCGAGTGGTGCAGGAAGGTCATCGCCGAATACGGCGACAGGATCGCGGTCGGGCTCGACGTGCGCGGCACCACGCTGGCCGCCCGCGGCTGGACGAAGGACGGCGGCGACCTGTGGGAGGCGCTCGACCGGTTGGAGGCCGACGGCTGCCCCCGTTACGTCGTCACCGACGTGACCAAGGACGGCATGCTCCAGGGTCCCAACCTCGACCTCTACCGCCGCATCTGCGCCCGCACCGACAAGCCGGTCGTGGCCAGCGGCGGCGTGTCCTGCCTCGATGACCTGGTCGCACTCGCCTCTCTCGTGCCCGACGGAGTGGAGGGGGCCATTGTGGGCAGAGCCCTGTACGCTCACGCGTTCACTCTGGAAAACGCGCTCGCCGCGGTACGCGTGTAGCTTCACCAGGGAGGGGGCCGAATGAGCGTCGGCATGGAAAGCACCGGCATGAGGGTGTTCTCTGGCGGCATCTGGGAGGAGAAGTACGGCTACGCCCGCGCCGTGGTCGTGGGCGAGCGGGTGATCGTGTCCGGTTGCACGGCCACGATCGACGGCGAGGTCCACCACGTCGGCGACGCCTACCGGCAGAGCCTGACCGCGATCGACATCGCGCTGGAGGCGGTGCTGATGGGCGGCCTGACCCGCGAGGACGTCATCATGATCCGCTACTACGTGGTGGAGCAACGCCACTTCGACCTCGTCGGACGGGCGATCTACGAGGTCTTCGGCAAAGTACGCCCCGCCTGCACCGGAGTGCGGGTGGCCGGACTGATCGACCCGAGAATGCTGGTCGAGATCGAGATAGAGGCACTGCGAGCATGACCGTGGCGGTAAGAGTCATTCCCTGTCTCGACGTGGACGCCGGACGCGTCGTCAAGGGCGTCAACTTCGAGAACCTGCGCGACGCGGGCGACCCCGTCGATCTGGCCAGGCGCTACGACGAGGAGGGGGCCGACGAGCTCACCTTCCTCGACATCACCGCGTCGTCCGGCGAGCGCGAGACCATGCTCGACGTCGTACGCAGGACCGCCGAGCAGGTGTTCATCCCGCTCACCGTGGGCGGCGGCGTGCGCTCGGTCGAGGACGTCAACCGGCTGCTGCGGGCCGGCGCCGACAAGGTGTCGCTCAACACGGCCGCCATCGCCCGCCCCGAGTTGCTCACCGAGGCGTCGCGCAGGTTCGGTGCGCAGTGCATCGTGCTGTCGGTGGACGCCCGCCGGGCGGCGGGCACCGCGAGCGGGTTCGAGGTGACCACCCACGGCGGGCGGCGCGGCACCGGGATCGACGCCGTGGAGTGGGCCGCCAGGGGCGAGGAGCTGGGCGTGGGCGAGATCCTGCTCAACTCGATGGACGGCGACGGCACACTCGACGGTTACGACCTGGAGATGCTGCGCGCGGTCCGGGCGGCGGTGCGGGTCCCGGTGATCGCCAGCGGGGGGGCCGGGCGCCTGGAGGACTTCGCCCCCGCGGTCGCGGCGGGCGCCGACGCCGTACTCGCGGCCAGCGTGCTGCACTTCGGGACACTGAAGATCGCCGAGATCAAGGACGCGCTGGCAGCCGCGGGCCACCCGGTGCGGCTGTGACCACCCCGGCCGGGGCATCCCCACGCCCGTGGGGATGTCCCGAGGCGGTCAGAACACCCGCAGGTGGTTGAACAGCTCGTACGACACGTCCTTGGCGGCGAACGCGGCCGCCTCGGAGCGCTTCACGGTCAGGTACGCGCTGCGCCGCAGCGGTCCGAGCGCCTCCATGAGCACCTCGTCCGCCTCCAGCGCGTCCAGCGCCTCGTCCAGCGAGGACGGCAGGCGCGGGTAGAGGCCCGGCCGCGTGTCCGGGTCGACGTCCACGGGCGTGCCGGGGTCGAGCTTGCGCCGGATGCCGTCCAGGCCGGCGTGGATGACGGCTCCGAGCGACAGGTAGGGGTTCGCCGACGAGTCCGACGGTTTCAGTTCCAGGTTGGGCTCGCCGCTCTCGCCGAGGGGTGAGCACAGGCGTACCGCGGCCTCTCGGTTGTCGGGGCCGTGCACGGCGTACGCGCCCGCCCACGCGCGCGGCGTCAGCCGGCGGAAGCTGTTGACGCTGCCGCAGGTCAGCGCGGTCAGGGCGGGCAGGTGGGCGATGAGGCCGCCGATGAACCCGTCGCGGGCGTCGCTGTCGCCGGCGAAGACGTTCTGTGAGTCGCTCCACAGCGACAGGTGCAGGTGGGCGCCGTTGCCGGCCTGGTCGGCCAGCGGCTTGGGGGCCAGCGTGGCCCACATCTGCATGCGGGTGGCCACCCCGCGCACGGTCTCGCGGTAGAGGATGTGGTTGTCGGCGGCGCGCAACGCGGGCGCGTGGCGGATGGACAGCTCCTGCTGGCCGGGGCCGAGCTCCGGGTGGTAGTGCTCGACGCGCAGGCCCTGCGTCTCCAGGGCGCGGATGAGCTTGATCGTGTAGTCGTGGGCCGTGTCGAATCCCGCGCCGGCGTAGCAGAGCGAGTCGTCCAGCGGCACCAGCCGATCGGGGCCGCCCGCCGGGTCGGGCAGACGGCGGCCGAGGGTGAACTCCGGCTCGAACGCCGCCACCAGCGTGTAACCGTCGGTGGCGAGGTCGGCGATCGCGTCCTTGAGGAACGTCCGCGCGCAGGCGCCCCACGGCGAGCCGTCCGGCAGGCGCAGGTCGGACAGCATCGCGGCGGCGCCGGGCGCGTGGGGCAGCGGGACATACGTGGCCGGGTCGGGAACGATGCGGACTTCGCCCACCGGACCCATGTGCTCGACGTCCTGGAGCTGGTCGAGCATGTTCATCGCCATCATGGCCACCGTGTGCCCGATGCCCGTGTTGAGCCGTTCGGCCAACCGTGACCGGGACGCCGCCTTGCCACGAATCACGCCACCGTGGTCGGCGTACAGAAAACGGATCAGCTCGATGCCCTCGAGCTCAGCTCGCTCGAGGATGCGCCGCGCGTGCGGATCGAGCTGATTGATCTTGGTGCCGCTCGGGCGATCTCTCATTCTGCCTGCGTAACACGATCTGGCAGCGCGGGGAAGCATCCAACGCAGACAGAACCATCCGTCAGGTCAGAACATTGGAAAAGAACGTGGCCAACTGGTTCGCTCCTGCGAGTATTCCGTCGAACACGCCGGTCACCGCTGCGGCAGCCTCGGTCGGCCGAGTGAACAGATAGAAGACCACGAACGCGACAGCCACGTAGGTGATCACCTTCTTGACCTGCATGGGGGGCCTCCTGCAGTCCATTCCCAGCCGTATATACCCGGATCTGGGCGATCACTGGCATCTTCTGTGAAGATGTTCATGATCCTAACCGGGGGGCTTCTTTCCTATGCCATGGTAAGGGCAAGAGATCGGGCGTGAGCGCCTGCCGCGCCGGGTTTTGCGCGATAGGGGGCCGCGCGGTGAGCGGCTTCGCACCTTGGGGCCACATGCGCAGGGGTTGCGCGCCTAGGGGTGCTACACGCCGAGGGTGGCCTCGCGCAGCCGGTCGGCGGCGTGCGGATCGCCGGTGAGCTCCACGCGGGCGTGCCGCTGCCGCCCGAAGCAGAACATCAGCAGCTCGGCCGCCCTGCCGGTGACCTCCACCTTGGCGCCGCCCCGCGGCCCGCCGAGCGCCACGCCGCCGCCGAGCCGGTGCAGCACCACGCCCACCGGCGCCCTGCGCAGCATCAGCCGGGCGCCCGTGGAGACCCGCTTCCAGATCAGCTGCTCCAGGTCCGGGGGTAGCTCGCGCGGCTCCCACGACGGCTGGGCGCGGCGGACGTCCTCGTGGTGGACGAACATCTCCAGCGTGTTGACCGCCGCGTCGAGGGCGGGCAGCAGCCCGTAGACGCCGCCCGGCCTGCGTACGAGGCCGACCAGCTCCGGGTAGGGATGCCGGGTCTTGAGGCCCTCCTGGACCCTGGCGGTGTAGCCGGCCAGCGCGCTGATCGCCACGCCGCCCATCGCGTCCGGCCTGCGTTCGCGCAGCACCAGGTGAGCGGCCAGGTCATAGGTGTTCCAGCCCGTGCAGAGCGTGGGGGCGTCCGGGCCGAGCCGGTCGAGCACGTCGCACAGCGCGGAGCGTTCGCCACGAGCGTGAGTCACGTGGACCACCCTACCCGTGGGAATAACCGGTTGATCAGCCGTGATAGTGACATAGGTACATAAGTCATCTTGAAGGGAATCCACCCGAGTGGCGAGCAAGGTCACCTCGGCCGTAATGCGTCAAGGGCTGCGTGTCCTTGGGGTGGCCATTCGCACGGAGAAGAAGGTGTTCACGCTGGCGGTGCTCGCCAGCGCGGTCTACGGCGGCATGACCGTGGCGTCCGCCTGGGCGCTCGGCTGGGCCACGGAGAACGTGGTGCTGCCCACGTTCGCGGACGGCCAGGTCGCCGCGGGCACATTGTGGACGGGTGCGTTACTGATCCTCGGCGCGGCGTTGCTCAAGGCGCTCGGCGTGGCCGGGCGCCGCATCCTCGCCGGCGTCATGCAGTTCCGCATGCAGGCCAGGTCACGCAGGGACGTGACCAAGCAGTACCTGCGGCTGCCGCTGTCGTGGCACCACCGGCACCCGACCGGTCAGTTGCTCTCGAACGCCAGTGCCGACGCCGAGGCCGCCTGGGCGCCGCTCGCGCCGCTGCCGATGGCCGTGGGCGTGATCGTCATGCTGTTCACCGCCGCCGTCGCCATGCTGTTCACGGACCTGGTGCTGGCGACGGTAGGTTTCCTGATTTTTCCGGCTATCGCCGTACTTAATCTTGTTTATCAGCGGAAGCTGAGCCCGCTCGCCACCCGCGCGCAGCAGTTGCGCGCCGAGGTCAGCGAGATCGCGCACGAGAGCTTCGACGGCGCGCTCGTCGTCAAGACCCTCGGCAGGGAGGACCTGGAGACCGAGCGGTTCCAGCGGCGCGCCCACGAACTGCGCGACGCCAACATCGCGGTCGGCCGGGTTCGCGGGCTGTTCGACCCGATGCTGGAGGCGCTGCCCACGATCGGTGTGCTCGCGGTGCTGGCCGTCGGCGCGACGCGCCTGTCCACGGGCTCGATCGACTCCGGCGACCTGGTGCAGGTCGCCTATCTGTTCACGCTGCTGGCCTTCCCGATCAGGGCGCTGGGCTGGGTGCTGGCCGAGCTGCCGCGCAGCGTCGTCGGCTGGCAGCGGGTGCAGGCCGTGCTCGAGGCGACGGGCTCCATGGAGTACGGCTCGGCCGCCCAGTCGTCCGCCGGGCCGGCCCGGCTGGAGGCAGACGGCGTCTCGTACGCCTACGGCGAGGCCGAGGTGCTGCACGACGTCACCTTCGGCGTGCCGGCCGGCCGTACCATCGCCCTGGTCGGGCCCACCGGCTCCGGCAAGTCCACGCTGGTGCAACTGCTCGTCAGGCTGGTCGACCCCGGCTCGGGCCGGGTCCTGCTCGACGGCGTCGACCTGCGGGAGCTGGCCTACGGCGAGATCGCCGCGTCGGTGGCGCTGGTGCCGCAGCAGACGTTCCTGTTCGACGACACCGTGCGCGGCAACGTCGCGCTCGGGGTCGACGCCGGCGACGAGGAGGTGTGGGCCGCGCTGCGGCTGGCGCAGGCCGACGGGTTCGTCGGCAGGCTCGCCGACGGGCTCGGCACGCGGGTCGGCGAGCGCGGCACGTCGCTGTCCGGTGGCCAGCGCCAGCGCATCGCCCTGGCCCGCGCGGTCGTGCGCCGGCCGCGCCTGCTCATACTCGACGACGCCACCTCCAGCGTGGACCCCCAGGTTGAGGCCAGGATCCTGTACGGGCTCCGCGACGCGGCCGAGGCGTCGACCGTCGTGGTGGTCGCCTACAGGATGGCCACCATCGCGCTCGCCGACGAGGTGGTCTACCTGGACCACGGCCGGATCGTGGACCGCGGACCGCACGAGGAGCTGATCGGCCGCTGCGCCGGCTACCGGAACCTCGTCACCGCCTACGAGCGCGAGGAGGCCGAGCGGGCGGCCATCGACGTGCCCGCGGACGAACGGGTGGAAGAAGAGGAAGAAGAGGTCAGCGCATGACGGCGCAGAGCATCAGGGCGAACTCGGAACGTTCCGCGCTGGCCACCATCCGGCAGGGGCTCTCGTTCACGCCGGAGTTCCGCAAGGGCCTGGCGGTCACGTTGCTGCTGGCCGTCGTCGCGACCGTCGGCAAGATCATCGTGCCGATCGCGGTGCAGCAGACGATCGACACGGGACTCAAGGACGGCACTCCGGACATCCCCTACATCACTTCGGCCGTGCTGGTGTGCGCGGCGGCGGTGCTGCTGACGGCGCTGTCCGCGTACGTCATGAACGTCCGCCTCTACAAGGCGACCGAATCCTCCCTGGCCACCCTGCGCGTACGCGGGTTCCGGCACGTGCACGACCTGTCGGTGCTCACCCAGAACACCGAACGCCGCGGCGCCCTCGTCTCACGCGTCACGAACGACATCGACCAGATCAGCAACTTCATGCAGTGGGGCGGGCTGATGATCATTGTGTCGTTCGGCCAGCTGTTCGTGGCCACGGTGCTCATGTTCGTCTACTCCTGGCAGCTCACGCTGCTGGTCTGGGCCTGCTTCGTCCCGCTGCTGATCGCCCTGCCGCGGTTCCAGCGGCTGCTGTCGCGGGCGTACACGGTCGTGCGCGAGCGCACCGGCGACATGCTGGCCGCGGTCAGCGAGTCCGTCGTCGGCGCGGCCGTCATCCGCGCGTACGCCTCGGAGCGGCGTACCGCGGAGCGCATCGACCACACCGTGAACGCCAACCGGAGCGCCCAGATCAGGGCGCAGACCATCGTCGGCTTCGTCTTCCCGCTGACCGAGATCGTGGCCGCCGTCGCCATCGCCGGCATCGTGCTGCTCGGCGTGCGGCTCGGCCTGTCGGGCGGCATCTCGCAGGGGCAGCTCGTGGCGTTCCTGTTCCTGGTCACGCTGTTCGTCTCGCCGCTCCAGACCGCCACCGAGGTGCTGAACGAGGCCCAGAACGCGGTCGCGGGCTGGCGCCGCATCCTCGGCGTCCTCGACACCCCGCCCGACGTGGCCGACCCCGGCGAGCAGGGCGTCGGCCTGCCCCGTGGCCCCATCTCGGTCGCCTTCGAGGACGTCCACTTCTCCTACCCGGGCGGCGTGCCCGTGCTCCACGAGATCACGCTCCGGATCCCGCCCCGTTCGCGCATCGCGGTGGTGGGGGAGACGGGCTCGGGCAAGACCACGTTCGCCAAGCTCCTGACCCGGCTCATGGACCCGGTCTCGGGCCGGGTCACCGTGGACGGCCACGACCTGCGCGACGTCCGCTTCTCCTCGCTGCGCGAGCGCATCGTCATGGTGCCGCAGGACGGCTTCCTGTTCGACGGGACGCTGGAGGAGAACGTCCGCTACGGCAAGCCGTCGGCCGTCACCGAGGAGATCGAGCTGGCGATGACCGAGCTGGGCCTGGCCGACTGGGTGGAGGGCCTGCCGGGCGGTCTCGACACGCCCGTCGGCCAGCGCGGCGAGTCGCTGTCGGCGGGCGAGCGCCAGCTCGTCGCCCTGGCCCGCGCCTACCTCGCCGACCCCGACCTGCTCCTCCTCGACGAGGCCACCTCGGCGGTGGACCCCGCCACGGAGGTACGGCTCGCCCGCGCCCTGGAAGGCGTCACCAGGGGCCGCACCGCCATCTCGATCGCGCACCGGCTCTCCACGGCGGAGAACGCCGACGAGGTGCTGGTGTTCGACTCCGGCCGGCTCGTGCAGCGCGGCCCGCACGCCGAACTGGTCAAGGAGCCCGGCGTGTACGCCGGCCTGCACGCCTCCTGGATCTCGGCCGCGCACTCCTGACCATCAGGTCACGCGCCCGGCGAAGGTCACGGTGGTGCCACCCGGCCCCGACACGATGGTGAGGTCGTCGCACAGCGTGCGAGTCAGCCACAACCCCCGCCCGCGGTGGTCGAGCACCGCGGGCGGGGGCCGGTCGCCGGTCCACCCCGGCGGCAGCCCGGGCCCGTGGTCGGTGATCTCGCACCACAGCCGCCCCTCGTACGACCACAACCGCAACCGGCCGTGCCCGCCACCGTGCAGCACCGCGTTCGCGCTGATCTCGTTGACCGCCAGCACGAAGTCCTCCAGGAACGGTCCTGCGAGCCCCTCGCGGGCGGCGTGCTCCGCGACGGCCCCCCGCAGCATGGCGAGGCGCCCCCGCGCGAAGCTCACGTGGAGTACCTGCCTACGCACAGGTAGTGATCTCCATCTGCTGAAATTACCGCGTTCCGACCCATCACGTAGCGCATTCTCGGTAAAACCCACCGTGACGCGATGCTGACAGGTGTACCTTTTCAGCGGGGCCGCAGGAGATCGCTCCCGCGGCGGCAAAACGCCTCTTCCTCGCCCTTTCATGGGAGCACGCCTCTGCGGGGAGTGGCCACGGGGAGCATGAGCCGGGGGAACGCGGGGCTTGCACCCGCGGGGGAGGTAGAGGGCATGAGCGTGGATGTGCTGGAGATGACGTGGAGCCGGCATGGTGAGCTCGTGGTGGTCACCCTGACCGGCGAGGTGGACGCGGATAACGTGTCCCAGGTCCGGAAATGTCTCGATGAGGCGGTGGCGGCGCACGGCCCCAGGCTGGTGGTCGACCTTACGGGGCTGACCTTCATCGACACCACCGGTCTCGGCGTCCTGGTGCGCCAGTTGGCCACATTGCGCGACAGGGACGGCACGATGGCCCTGGTGGCGCCGGACGGTCAGGTGCTGCGGCGGCTGCGCCGTACCAACCTGGCGCCGCTGTTCCCCATCTATGACACGCTCTCCGATGCCCTGACCTGACTTCCCGGGCGTCCTGGCCGCCGGTCGTGCCGGCGCGAGGGGCGCCCAGGTGAGCTGGTTGAATGGACGGCATGTCCCTTGACCCCGGGATCGCCGCCCGGTTGAAGCGCAACCCCGAGGGCCTCGTGCCCGCGATCGCGCAGCAGTACGACACCGGCGAGGTGCTCATGCTGGCCTGGATGAACGACGAGGCGCTGCATCGGACGCTCACCACCGGCAGGGCCACCTACTGGTCACGCAGCAGGTCCGAGCTCTGGGTGAAGGGCGACACCTCGGGGCACGTCCAGCACGTCAAGGCCGTGGCGCTCGACTGCGACGGCGACACCGTCCTGGTCAAGGTCGACCAGGTCGGCGCGGCGTGCCACACGGGCGACCACACGTGCTTCGACGCCGCCCCACTCGAGATCCCGGTCGGCTGAGGCGCTCCGATGGAGTCCGGGGACCACGTCATGGAGACGAGCCGGCCCGCGGCGGGGCGCCGGGAGCTGTGGGGCTGGGTGGGCCTGACCGTCCTGGGCTGTCTCCTCGTCCTGCTGGCGGCGAGCCAGGTCTGGGTGCTGGTGCCGGCGGCCGGGGCGCACACCGGAGGCGGGCCGGGGCCGGCACCCACGGGCGGAGAGCTCAGCCCGGTCCTCACGCCCGTGGCCCTGGCCGCGCTGGCAGGGGTGGTGGCCGTGCTGGCCACCAAGGGCATCGGGCGTCGTGTCGTCGGCGGGCTGCTCGCCCTGTGCGGGGCCGGGGCGGCGGCGGCCACGTGGACGGCCCTCGACGGCGCCACCGTGACCGCCCGGCTGGCCGAGGCGAACATCCTGAGCGCCGGCGCCGGCCTGCCCTGGGAGGTCGTGCCCGGCTGGCCCGTCGTCTCGGCGGCCGGAGCGGTCCTGCTCGTCACCGGAGGCGTCGTCGCGATCGTGCGCGGAAACAGGTGGGCGGGGATGTCCACACGGTACGACCGGGGCGCCGGCGACACCGCGGCGCGGGGGCACGACGGCGCGGAGCCGGCACACGGCGACAGGGCGCTCCACGGCGACAAGGCGCTCTGGGACGCGCTCGACCGCGGCGACGACCCTACCGACTCGCGCTGACCCCGGATCGCCCGGCTCCGGCGACAGTTACGAATTCTCCACTGTTCTGAACCTCTGTCGGCTTGGCAAACGTTTCCTCAATATGCTGCCTGAGCAACTCGCCACGACCACAAAGGAGCCAGGCGCATGAGCTACGGGGAGCAGGGCGGTAACGGCGGCTACGGTGCGCAGCCGCCAGGTGGTGGATACGGTCAGCAGCCGCCCGGTCAGGGCGGCGGTTACGGCCCCCCGGGCGGCGGCTACGGCGAGCAGCCTCCGAGCGGCGGCGGTTACGGTCAGCAGCCCCCGAGCGGCGGCGGTTACGGCAATCCCGGTGGCGGTTATGGCGAGCAGCCGCCCAGCGCCGGGGGTTACGGCTATCCCCAGGAACCGCTCGGCTACGGTCAGCTCCCTCCGAGCGGCGGTTACGGCCCGCAGGGCGACCCCGGCTACGGCCAGGGCTACAACCCCTACGGCCCGCCCTACCAGCCCAGGCCGACCAACGGCATGGCGGTGGCCTCGCTCGTCCTCGGCATCATCGGCCTGGTCTTCTGCGGCATCACCAGCATCCCCGGCGTGATTCTCGGACACGTCGCGCTCAGCCGGATCAAGCGCACCGGCGAGGAGGGCCAGGGCATGGCCGTGGGCGGCCTCGTCACGTCGTACATCACGGTCGTGATCTGGGTCCTGTGCTGGATCATCTTCGGCGGCATGATCCTGACCCTCATCGGGATCGCCGAGACCGTCCCCGACTACGACACCTACCAATACTGAGCCCGGCTCAGCATAGCCGGACCGTGACGTACCGCTTGCGGTCCGATTACGAATTGTCGGGAAATTGGATGTTGATCCACGTGGGGGATGCTTTTCTCGCTAGGCTGCCGCGCGCAACTCGCCTCGAAGATGACGACATGAGGAGTCATTAGCATGAGTTACGGAAACCAGGGTGACGGCGGCTACGGTGCCCAGCCTCCTGGTGGCGGTTACGGCCAGCAGCCCCCGAGCGGTGGTGGCGGTTATGGCCAGCAGCCGCCGAGCGGTGGTGGCGGCTACGGCCAGCAGCCCCCGAGTGGTGGCGGCTACGGCCAGCAGCCCCCGAGCGACGGCGGCTATGGCGGCGGCTACGGTCAGCAGCCGCCGAGCGGTGGCGGCTATGGCGGTGGCTACGGTCAGCAGCCGCCGAGCGGCGGTGGTTACGGTGGCGGGCCCGGGCAGCCGCCGCCGGACAACCACCTCGTCCCCGCCATCCTCACCACCCTGTTCTGCTGCCTCCCGTTCGGCATCGTGGCGATCGTCAAGTCATCGCAGGTGAACACGAAGTGGCAGATCGGCGACTTCCAGGGCGCCATGCAGGCCTCCGAGGAGGCCAAGACCTGGTGGAAGCGCACCATGATCATCGGCATCATCTGGTGGGTGCTGGTCATCATCTTCTACATCGTCGTCTTCGTCCTGCTCGCGAGCGTCTCGACCTCGGTCGGTACGTACAGCTCGTAGTGGGCGGGCAGGCGGGAGGATCGGTGCGTACGGGAAGGCGGATACTGGAAGCATGAGCATCGCGAACACCGAGTGGCGCCACACGACTCGCCTCAAAGGCCTGCTCGCGCCGCTCGGTGTTGCGGGCGCGGCGGTCGCCGCGTTCGCTTTCGTCGGCGCGGTGGACCCCAACCAGCCCGGCCACTACCCGACCTGCCCGTTCCTGTGGCTGACCGGCCTCTACTGTCCCGGTTGCGGCACGCTGCGCACCATGCACGCGCTGGCCCACCTCGACCCGGTCGCCGCGCTCGGGCTCAATCCCCTTGCCCTGGCGATGATCCCGTTCCTGCTGTTCTGGTGGGGCAGGTGGGTCGTACGCGCCTGGCAGGGCCGGCCCCGGCGCACCACACTGGCCCATCCGGCGTGGCTCTGGGCGTTCATCGCGGTCGTCATGGTCTACTGGGTCGTCCGTAACCTGCCCTTCGGGGCGTTCCTCGCGCCCTAGTGCGGGGCCTGTGGTGAGGTGACCCCGACGGGGCCGATACCATCGCAGGACAAGGCCGGGAGCGGACGCGACGCGAACTCTCAGCCGCCCCCACTGTCGACCGGAGGGACCTCAAGCGCGTGAGTGAGCGGACGGAAGGGCCGAGTGTCCTCGACGACATCCTCGACGGGGTGCGCGCCGACCTCGCGACACGTCAGCAGGCCGTGTCCATTGACCAGCTCAAGCAGCGAGCCGAGCGGGCGCAGCCGCCCAGGGACGCGATGGCCGCGCTGGGGGGCGAAAGGATCTCGGTGGTCGCCGAGGTCAAGCGCTCGAGCCCGTCCAAGGGCGCGCTGGCCGCGATCGCCGACCCCGCCGCGCTGGCGGCCGACTACGAAGCGGGCGGCGCCCACGTCATCAGTGTGCTGACCGAGCGGCGCAAGTTCGGCGGCAGCCTCGACGACCTGGCCACGGTGCGCGCCCGGGTCGACATCCCGATCCTGCGCAAGGACTTCATCCTGACCTCCTACCAGCTCTGGGAGGCCCGGGCCCACGGCGCCGACCTGGCGCTGCTGATGGTCGTCTGTCTGGAGCAGGAGGCGCTGGTGTCGCTGATCGAGCGGGCCGTGTCGATCGGGCTCACCCCGCTGGTCGAGGTGCACACCGACGAGGAGCTCGACCGGGCGGTCGCCGCCGGTGCCCGGGTCATCGGGATCAACGCCCGCAACCTGAAGACACTCGAGGTCGACCGCGACGTCTTCGCGAAGCTGGCGCCGAAGATCCCCGATAACGTGCTCAAGATCGCCGAGTCGGGCGTGCGCGGCCCGCACGACCTGCTCGCCTACGCCAGGGCCGGCGCCGACGCCGTTCTGGTGGGGGAGAGCCTGGTCACCGGCAAGGACCCGCGCAAGGCAGTGGAGGCGCTGGTGACCGCCGGCGCCCACCCGTCGACGCGCCCCGACCACTCAGCAGAGGGATAGCAGTGGCATACGAAGGCTCCATCCTGACCGCCGCCGACCTGGCCGGTAACGGCGCGCACGGCGACGACCCCGATGTTCACGGCAAGTTCGGCGTCTTCGGCGGCCGCTACGTGCCCGAGGCGCTCATCCCGGCGCTCGACGAGGTGGCCGCGGTCTACGAGAAGGCCAAGAACGACGCGCAGTTCCTGCGCGAGTTCGACCACCTGCTGCGCACGTACGCAGGCCGGCCCACCACGCTGACCGAGGTGCCGCGCTTCGGCGAGCAGGCCGGCGGCGCCAGGATCGTGCTCAAGCGCGAGGATCTCACCCACACCGGCGCCCACAAGATCAACAACGTGCTGGGCCAGGCGCTGCTGACCAAGCGGCTGGGCAAGAAGCGGGTGATCGCCGAGACCGGTGCGGGCCAGCACGGCGTGGCCACCGCCACCGCGGCCGCTCTGCTCGGCCTGGAGTGCGTCATCTACATGGGCGCGGTCGACTGCGAGCGCCAGGCGCTCAACGTGGCGCGGATGAAGCTGCTCGGCGCCACGGTGGTGCCGGTGACCAACGGCTCCCAGACGCTGAAGGACGCCATCAACGAGGCGTTCCGCGACTGGGTGACCAACGTCGACACCACCCACTACCTGTTCGGCACCGTCGCGGGGCCGCACCCGTTCCCCGAGATCGTGCGCGACTTCGCCCGCATCATCGGCGTCGAGGCCCGCCGCCAGATCCTGGAGCTGACCGGCCGGCTGCCCGACGCGGTGTGCGCGGCGGTCGGCGGCGGCAGCAACGCGATCGGCATCTTCCACGCCTTCATCGGCGACGAGGGTGTCCGGCTGCACGGCTACGAAGCCGCGGGGCGCGGCCTGGAGAGCGGCGAGCACGCGCTCACGCTCACCGCCGGCTCGGTGGGCGTGCTGCACGGCTCGCGCACCTACGTGCTGCAGGACGACGAGGGCCAGACCATCGAGTCCCACTCCATCTCGGCCGGCCTCGACTACCCGGGCGTCGGCCCCGAGCACGCCTGGCTGAAGGACTCCGGCCGCGCCACCTACCACGGCGTCACCGACGACGCGGCGATGGCCGCGTTCTCGCTGCTGTCCAGGACCGAGGGCATCATCCCGGCCATCGAGTCCTCCCACGCCCTCGCCGGCGCGCTGGAGCTCGGCCGCGAGCTCGGCCCCGAGACGACCATCCTGGTCAACCTCTCGGGCCGCGGCGACAAGGACATGGGCACGGCCATGAAGTACTTCAACCTCTGACCCCGCCTCCGGCCCGCGCCGAGTCCCCGGCCGCGCGGCGTCCCCGCGACTCCGCCGCCCTGTCGGCGAGGGTCGTTCTGGGCGGAGCGCGCGGCAGGGCATCATGGTGAGACTCGACCTTCGAAACGGACAGACATGACGACTCTTCAGACGGTTTTCGCCAAGGCGAAGGCGGACAACCGGGCCGCGCTCATCGGCTACCTGCCCGCGGGCTTTCCTTCCAAGGAAGGCGCTGTCGCCGCCGCCACGGCCCTGGTCGAGGCCGGCTGCGACGTCATCGAGATCGGCCTGCCCTACTCCGACCCGCTCATGGACGGCCCGACGATCCAGGACGCGGTGCACCGGTCGCTGACCAACGGCACGCGCATCGCCGACGTGCTGCGCACCGTCGAGGGCGTCGCGGCCACCGGCGCGGCCACGCTGGTCATGACGTACTGGAACCCGATCGACCGCTACGGCGCCGAGCGCTTCGCCCGTGACCTGGCCGCCGCGGGCGGCGCGGGCACGATCACGCCGGACCTGACGCCGGAGGAGTCCGAGCCGTGGCGCGCGGCGTCGGCCGGCGCCGGCATCGACACCGTGTTCCTGGTGGCGCCCAGCTCGACCGAGGCGCGGATCAAGGCCGTCGTCGACTGCTGCACCGGCTTCGTCTACGCGGCCTCGCTGATGGGCGTCACGGGCGCCAGGGAGACCGTCAACGTCGCCGCGGAAGGGCTGGTCGAGCGGACCCGCGAGCACACCGACCTGCCCGTCTGCGTGGGCCTCGGGGTCGGCACGGGCGCGCAGGCGGCCGAGGTGGCCGCCTACGCCGACGGGGTCATCGTGGGGTCGGCGTTCATCCGCCGCCTCCTCGACGCGCCCGACGAGGCCGCGGGCCTGGTCTCCGTCGCGGCCCTGGCCGAGGACATGGCGCGGGGCGTGCGCCGCTGACATCAGGTGGGGTGCCACATGATTCAGCGCTTTGCCTTTTTTGTCAGATGTTGTGACGAAATTTGTGGATGAATGCGAGGATCTAGCGCGTCGGTCCATGGCGTGCGTGCCCGCGCCCCGGTGCTGATCGGGGCTCCTGAGCGGTGTGACGCATGATCCGAGAGGACATCTATGCGTCCAGGTCCCGTCATTCTCGCGACAGTCCTCGCACTCACGGCCACGGCCATGGCCTCCCCGGAGCCGCCTGCTCCGACGTACGAACTGCCCTCACCGGAGCCGTCGCGGACCGGTGCGCCGCCGCCGAGCCCCACCGCGCAGAACCAGTCGCCCAGGCCGGCGCCCGTGGCGGAGCCGATCACGATCTCGTCGGGGTCGCTGCGCGTGGACCTGGACCCGGGCTTCCCGCGCGTCCTGCGTTACACGGACCGGGCGAGCGGCGCCACGCTCGGCGGCGCCGCCGGGGTGCCCGCCGTCGTGCTGAACGGCCAGGCGCGGCCCGCCACGGTGGCCCTGACCGCGAACGACGGCGCGATCGTGCGCTACCGGCTGACCTTCGCCGGGCTGCCCGGCGTGGCCCTGGGGGCGAGCGTCGGGGTGCGGGAACGGGTGACGACGTTCATGATCGACTCGGTGGCCGACACCGGGGAGTTCCGGGTCAACACGATCGACCTGCCCGGACACGACCTGGTGTCCGTCTCCAGCGAGGAGGCGGGCGCGGCCACCGCGTTCACCAGGCTCGACCCGGACTCCACCCGCACCGCCGACGTGTTCGGCCAGGTAACCGGCGACACCGCGGCCGACCAGGCGCCGGTCGGGGCGACGTACGCGATCGTGAACAACGGCCGCCTGGCCGCCGCCGTCGAGTCGAACTCCACCTACGACCGGCCCTCGGGCGCCACCGACCGCGACGCGGCCAGACTCTGGCACCAGGCCAGGAGGGACGCCGGCGGCGCGGTCACCGTGGGCGTGTGGAGCGGCCAGTGGACGCACCGGGCCACCGGGTCGCCGTCCACCGAGGAGCCGCCCTGGGCCAAGGTCGTGGTCACGCCCGACGCCAACGGCGACGGCGGCCTCGACTGGCAGGACGGCGCGATCGCGTTCAGGAGCATCGGGATCAAGGCGCTCGGCGCGGAGCTGACCAGGGACCGGGCCGTCACGCACATCCCGTTCAACTTCTCCAGCCAGGCCACGCACCCGTTCCTGCGCACGCTCGACGACGTCAAGCGCGTCTCCCTGGCCACCGACGGGCTGGGCCAGCTCGCGCTGCTCAAGGGCTACCAGTCGGAGGGGCACGACGCGGCGCACCCCGACTACGGCGGCAACCACAACCGGCGCGCCGGCGGGCTCAAGGACCTGAACACGCTGCTCAAGGCGGGCAAGAGCTGGAACGCCACGTTCGGCGCGCACGTCAACGCCACAGAGGCCCACCCGGAGGCGAAGAGTTTCGACGAGCGGCTCGCCGACCCGGGCGCCAAGGGCTGGAACTGGCTCGACCAGGCGTACCTGATCGACCAGCGCGGCGACCTGACCAGGGGCACCCTCGCCGGGCGGCTCGCGCGGCTGCGCGCCGAGACCGACAGGAATCTCGCGGTCCTGTACGTGGACGTGTTCAGGCCCCACGGGTGGGTGGCCGACCGCACCCTGGCGGAGCTGCGCAGGCAGGGCTGGCAGGTGACCACGGAGTGGTCGGACAAGCTCGAACGCGCGTCGTTGTGGGCGCACTGGGCCAACGACCTCAACTACGGCGGGCTCACCAACAAGGGGCTGAACTCGCAGATCATCAGGTTCATCCGCAACGGCGAGAAGGACGTCTGGAACCCGCACCCCATCCTCGGCAACGCCCGCATCGTCGAGTTCGAGGGCTGGACGGCGGAGAACGACTTCACCGCCTTCTACCGCAACATCTGGGAGCACAACCTGCCGGCCAAGTTCCTGCAGCACCACGAGATCATGGACTGGAACGCCGACGAGATCGTCTTCACCGGCGGCGTGCGGGGGACGTACCGGGACGGCAGGCGCGAGTGGTACGCCGAGGGCCGCAAGGTGCTGGACGGCGACACGTACCTGCTGCCGTGGGAGGGCAGGTTCTACCACTACAACCCGGCGGGCGGCGAGACCACGTGGGAGGCCGACCGGCCCCTGACCGTCTACGAGCTCACCGACCAGGGACGCGTGCCGGCCGGCACGGTCACTCCGGTGGACGGGAAGATCACCCTGCGGGCCGCCGCGGGAGTGCCCTACGCGCTCTACCCCGGCGAGGCGCCCGAGCAGGCGGAACCGGGCTGGGGGGAGGGCAGCGGCGTGCGCGATCCCGGCTTCAACGGCGACCGGCTCGCCGGATGGCGCGTCAGCGGCCCTGTGCGCGTCGAGAAGAACGACCTGGGCCAACGGGTGGCGCTGCTCGGCGGAGGGACGCAGGCGCGGCTTGAGCAGCGGCTGACGGGCCTCGAGCCGGGCCGTACGTACACGGCGTCCGCGTTCGTCGAGGTGGAGCCGGGACGGACACGTGAGACCACCCTGGAGGCGGGCGGGGAGTCGGTGACGATCAACCGGTCCACGGTCAGGAACCACGTCGCCTCCGACGAGAAGCACGACACCTACTTCCAGCGGGTCAAGGTGACGTTCGCCGCGCGGGGACCGGCCACGACGCTGCGGATCACGGCCGCCGCGGGCGCGGGGGAGGTGCGGGTGGACGACGTGCGCCTGTTCGGGCGGGAGCCGGAGAGCCCGGTGGAGACGTTCGAGTCCGTCGAGCCCGGGTGGGGGCCGTTCGTGAAGGGCGACGCGGGCGGCTCGCTCGACGCGCGCACGCACCTGTCCGAGCGGCACGAGCCGTACACGCAGGCGGGGTGGAACGGCAAGACGGTCGACGACGTGCTGAGCGGCGACTGGTCGCTGAAGGTCCATGAGGAGCGGCAGGGGCTGGTCTACCGTACGCTGCCGTGGACCGCGCGGTTCGAGCCGGGACACGCGTACGACGTGTCGTTCTCCTACCAGAACGCGCTGGCCGGCACGTACGAGTGGGTGACCGGCCACGACGAGGGCGGGACCGGCGTCGAGACCCGGCGCACGCCGATCCCCGAGCGGCGCGCCACGGCCAGGTTCACCGAGCGGGTGGTGGCCGGGTGCGGCGACGTGTGGGTTGGGCTGCGTTCGCTCAAGGCCGAGCAGGCCGGGGCGGACTTCATCCTCGACGACTTCTCCATCACCGACCTCGGCTCCGCGCCCGACACGCCGAGGTGCCGCTGACGACTTCGGATACAGCCGGATACATGGGCGTTCTCCCTGGTTCGTAAGCTGGGACATGGCTTAGTCGATGCTTATCTCCAGCGTGATCGAATGAGTTGCGGGTACTGTGCGCATCCCAGCGCAGAGACAGAGGAGATGACCTGTGGCCGCGTCACAACCGTCACGCAACGTGCGAATGGCGATACCCTGGGTGACGACCGTCGCCAGACTGGTTCTCGGCGGGGTGCTGATCGTGGCGGGGGCGCTCAAGATCGGCAACCCGGCGGACTCCGTCGTGGCGGTCAAGGCATACCAGTTGCTGCCCGACTCGATCGCCGTCCCGGTGGGCTACGCCCTGCCGATCCTGGAGATCGTGGTCGGCGTGCTGCTGGTCGTCGGTCTGCTGACCAGGGTGGCCGCCGTCGTGGCGGGGCTGCTCATGTTCGCGTTCGTGTTCGGCATCGCCTGGGCCTGGGCGAACGGTCTGCGTATCGACTGCGGCTGTTTCGGCGGCGGAGGTCAGCTGGGGGCGGGACAGGAGCCGACATATCTGCTCGACATCCTGCGCGACTTCGGCCTCGTGCTGCTCGGTGCCTGGACGGTCCGTTTCCCGCCGGGCCGCCTCGCGCTCGACGGAGCCCTCGGGCTGGGGGGCGACACTGACGATGAAGGGGCAGACGACTGATGAGCAAGGGCCAGCGTACGAAGATGAGCGACCGTAAATCCGCACGTGAGAAGATCAGGGAGCAGCAGGCCGCGGCCCGCGCCCGCGACCGGCGCAGGCGCATCGTGACCTACGTGACCGCAGGCGTGGTCGCGGTCGCCGCCGTCGGGCTCGGCTGGTGGTATGCCGCCAGCACCTCCCAGCCGGAGGAGGCCGCCGGCGCCATGGCGCCGATCACCGTGCAGGCCGACGGCAGCGTCGTGATGGCCAGGCAGGGCGTCACCCGGCCCGTGCTGGACATCTACGAGGACTTCCAGTGCCCGGCCTGCAAGGAGGCCGAGCGGGTCAGCGGGCAGACGTTCAAGAACCTCGCCGGCGAGGGCAAGGCCAAGGTCGTCTACCACCCGATAACGATCTTCTCGCAGGAGCCGACCAAGTCCAACTCCGTACGCGCGGGCAACGCCGCCCGCTGCATCGCCGACGGCAAGCAGTGGCTGGCGTTCCACAACCTGCTCTTCGAGAACCAGCCGCCGGAGACCGAGCAGGGCTTCAAGCCCGACCAGCTCGTACAACTCGGTCAGCAGGCCGGGGTGACGGCGCCGGGCTTCCAGCAGTGCGTCACCTCCGGGCAGCACAGTGAGGCGCAGCTCGCGTACAGCAAGAAGATCGGCGACGAGCAGAAGCTCACGCACACGCCGACCGTGAAGCTCAACGGAACGGAGATCGAGAATGGTGTGATCTTCAGCCCGCGGGAACTGCGCGATGCGGTCACGGAGGCCGCCAAGTAGCCTCGCTTCCGCTACCCTCACCTGACATGCCCCTTGCCTCGATTCCCAGCCCTTCTCAGGGGGTCTGGTATCTCGGAGTCATCCCGATCCGGGCTTATGCACTGTGCATCGTGCTCGGCGTCGTCGTCGCCGTCTGGCTGAGCGAGCGCCGCTGGCGCGCCCGCGGTGGCCAGAAGGGGACGATCATCGATATCGCGGTCCCCGCGGTCATCTTCGGCCTGATCGGCGGCCGCCTCTACCACGTCATCACCGACTGGCAGACCTACTTCGGCGACAACCGGGTCAAAGAGCCCTACCAGGCGCTCTTCATCTGGGAAGGCGGCCTCGGCATCTGGGGCGCGGTCGCGCTCGGCGGTGTCGGCGTGTGGCTGTCCGTGCGCAAGCGCGGCATCTCCATGGGCGCCGTCGCCGACACGGTCGCCCCCGGCATCGCCTTCGCCCAGGCCATCGGCCGCTGGGGCAACTGGTTCAACCAGGAGCTGTACGGCTCGCCGACCACACTGCCGTGGGGCCTGGAGATCGACATCGACCACGGCGGCGAGCCGGGCGTGCTCTACCACCCGACGTTCCTGTACGAGTCGCTGTGGGACGTGGCGCTCGGCTTCGTGCTCATCTTCGCCGGGCGGCGCTTCGCGCTGCACCACGGGCGGCTGTTCGCCGTCTACGTCGCCGGCTACACGCTGGGCCGCTTCTGGATCGAGGGGCTGCGCATCGATCCGGTGGGCGGTGTCGACCACGCGGTGACGCTGCTCGGCCTGCGGCTCAACCAGTGGACGTCCATCGTGGTGTTCCTGGGGGCGCTGGTCTACCTCTGGGCGGTCAGGAACAAGGACTCGGCGGAGGTCGTGGTGCCGCCGTCGGACCTCGGGGCGGGGCCCGGGGCGGATCCGGCGGACCCGGCGCACTCGGCCGACCAGGCGGACACCGATTCGCCGGACTCGGCCGCGGACTCTTCGGATTCCTCGGATTCGCCCGATTCTTCGGACGATGGGTCCTCCTCGGCGGCGTCCGAGGACGCTGTTGAGGCCACCGCTTCCGATGAGACCTCTGCGGCTGAGGCGTCGGCGGCGGCGTCCGAGCCGAAGCCGGATGAGGGCGCCGGGGCGGAGGGCGATTCGACGGACACCGGCCGGACCGAGACCTCTGACGCCCAAGCCGCGAGCGCCGAGACCTCTGACGCCGACGCCGCGAGCGCCGAGACCTCTGACGCCGACGCCGTGAGCAAGGAGAAGAACACGCGATGAGCGATCGCGCGGAGGCCCACCACCAGCATCGTGACGTCACCGGAGGCTGGTTGCGGCCCTCGGTGTTCGGCGCGATGGACGGCCTGGTGTCGAACTTCGCGCTCATCGCAGGCGTCGCGGGCGGCACCGCCAACACCAGGGTCATCGCCCTTGGCGGTGTCGCCGGACTGGCCGCGGGAGCCCTGTCCATGGCAGGCGGGGAATACGTCTCGGTGGCCAGTCAGCGCGAGCTGGCCCAGGCCGAGATCGCCGTCGAACGTCGTGAGCTGGCCCGTCACCCCGACGACGAGCGGGCCGAGCTGGCCCAGTCGTTCGCCGACAAGGGCGTGGCCCCGGACCTGGCCGCCGAGGTGGCCAGGCAGATCTCCGAGAACCCGGACCGGGCGCTGGAGGTCCACACCCGTACCGAGCTGGGCGTCTCCCCGGGGGAGCTGCCCTCGCCGATGCTGGCGGCGGTCTCGTCGTTGCTGTCGTTCGCGGTGGGGGCGGCGCTGCCGCTCCTGCCGTACCTGTTCGGGGTGAGTGGGCTGGCGGTTTCCGCTGTGGTGTCCTGTGTGGCGCTGTTCGCGGCGGGCGCGGTGGTCTCGGCCGTGACGGCACGCAGTTGGTGGTACTCCGGGCTGCGTCAGCTGACGGTCGGCGCGGTGGCGGCCGGCGTCACGTTCGCCGTCGGCAACCTGATCGGGGCGGCGGGCCTGTGATGGCCCGCAGACGAGCCACCCCCCGCCAGGGCGACGGCCGCTCCGGCAACGGCCCTTCCCCGAACGGCGGCGGCCCCCCGGGTGGCGATGGCGCCGGCGCGACGGGCCTAGGTAGCGGCCGCTCCGCGGCGGGTCCGGAGAGCGGCGATTGGCGCGCGACGGGTCCGAACGGCGGTGGCCGGTCTGCGGCGGGCCGAGGTAGTGGCCGGTCTGCGGCGGGTCCGGAGAGTGGCGGTTGGCCTGCGGCGGGTGCGGATGGCGGTGGCCGGTCTGCGGCGGGCCGAGGTAGTGGCCGGTCTGCGGCGGGTCCGGAGAGTGGCGGTTGGTCCGCAGCCGGTGTGGATGGCGGTGGCCGGTCCGGGGCCGGTCGAGGTAGTGGCCGGTCTGCGGCGGGTCCGGAGAGTGGCGGTTGGCCTGCGGCGGGTGCGGATGGCGGTGGCCGGTCTGCGGCGGGCCGAGGTAGTGGCCGGTCTGCGGCGGGTCCGGAGAGTGGCGGTTGGCCTGCGGCGGGTGCGGATGGCGGTGGCCGGTCTGCGGCGGGCCGAGGTAGTGGCCGGT
>NZ_JADOGI010000074.1 GCF_015645445.1 Nonomuraea cypriaca
GGCCCCGCGCGTGCGCGGGGCCCCTTGGATGTGCACCCAGCGCGCCCCCGCGACGCTGGGCGACCACCTGGTTACTGCAGTATGTCCCACGGCCACCGCCTCGGCGGTTTCCTTCCCCAGGGACTTTCTCCCGGCGGTTTCCTGCCATCCGCCCTAGGTAGACGTCTATTACTCAGGAAAAGTTCGAGACGACCCATTTGCCAATTTTGCGCACCAGGTCAGGGCTCGCCGCCGCCTCCGCGTGACCGTATCCGGGCTCCACCCAGAGCTCCTTGGGCTCGCGGGCGCCGACGTACAACTGGTGGGCGTGCTCCAGCGGGAAGAACGCGTCGGCGTCGCCGTGCACGATCAGCAGCGGGACCGGCGAGATGAGCGCCGCCGCCTCGTGCGGCGGCATCGGGATCGGGTCCCACTGACCGCGGGTGATCCTGGTGCGCTTGGTCACCCTGGCGGCCCACCGCCCGAACGGCTGCTCGATCGCCCAGTGCACCTGGCGCATCGGCCTGGTGCCCCGGTAGTACCAGCGGGCCGGGGCGCTCACCGCCGCCACCGCGTCCACGCCACCCCGCAGACCCGCATGACGTACGGCCACCGCCGCCCCCATCGAGAAGCCCACGACCGCGACCTTGCGGTAACCGACCACGCGGGCGTGCCGGACGGCGGCCTCCACGTCCAGGATCTCCAGGTCCCCGACGGTCGACTCGCCGCCGGAGCGCCCGTGGCCGCGGAAGTCGAACGCGACCACGCCGCCGAAGCCGCTCAGCACGTGCACGATGCGGCGCGCGGCACGTTCGCGCCAGGAGCCGGTGAAGCCGTGCGCCACGACGATCCCCACATCGGTGTGCATGGAGGAGGTGTGGGCGGCGTCGATGCGTACCCCGTCCTCGGTCCTGAGCATGACGGGAAAGTTGGGCGCGAAGGGCATGAACATCAGCTTATGGTCGCGGGAAGCCCCGCTCTCCGCGACGGAAGAACGCCTCTTCCACGGGTTTCGTCTTTTGCGGGGTTCGCGGGGGCCTCGCCCCATGCGTGGCGTTCAGGTCCGCGACGGTCATCACGACCCGTACGCGTGACTCCTCCGCCGCCTCGTGCGCCCGCGGGGCGTCGGAGATCATCACGCGGGCGCCGCTGGCTCTGATCCGGTCCCTGAGCGCGCACGGGTCGAGGTCCGCAGGCACCGGGCAGATGACGCCGCCGGCCGCCATCACCGCGCCGGTGGCCACCAGCAGGTCAGGCCCGACGGGCAGGCAGATGAGCACGGTGTCGCCCGCGCGTACTCCTCTGCGCCGCAACTGGACGGTCGCGACGGCGGACCTCTCGTCCAGTTGCGCCTCGGTGACCTTCAGGCCGGTGCCCAAGTCCACGATGACGATGCGCTCATCCATGGGGCCCACGCTAGGGAGGGCCCCACATGCGTACATGGGGCGGAATATGCAGATCCCTATGCAGAAGCGGCAACCCTCAGGCGGGCCGGTTCGAGCGCTCGGCCGCCCACACGGCGATCTGCGCCCGCGACGTGTAGCCCAGCTTCTCCATGATGTTGGCGATGTGCCGCGCCACCGTCGCGGGGCTGATCACCAGCTCGCCGGCGATCGCCCGGTTGGACAACCCGCGGGTGAGCAGCCCGGCGATCTCCCGCTCGCGGGCGGTCAGCAGCGAGTGTCTGACGGGCTCGGCGGCGACGGGGGCCGCCGGCGGCAGCCGCTCGCCGTCCAGCACGTGGCGGGCGGCGTCGTCGGCGCTCATCGCCCGGCCACGCGACCACAGCGCGGCGGTGCGTCCGTCGCCCAGCTTGGTGCGGGCCCGGCCGAGCAGCTCCTCGATCCGGGTCGTGGCCGAATGCTGCCCGATCGACTCGCGCAACGTGGCCGCGGCCGCCGCCGCCAGCACCGCGCCCTCGAGGTCGCCTTCGCACTCGGCGAGCACCGACAGCCCCACCAGGGAGCGGGCCACCCCCTGGCGCTGCCCGGTCGCCCTGGCCAGCGCGAGGCTGGCGGCCAGCCGCTCCCTGGCGGTGCCGAACTCGCCCAGCATCGCCGCCGCCCGGCCGATCCTGGCCAGGCAGCGCGCCAGGTCGGAGTAGTTGCCCAGCTCCTCCAGCCATGGGACGGCCATTTCGTACTGGGCCTTGGCCGTCACCAGGTCGCCGCGCGCCTCGGCCACCGCGCCGAGCTGCGTCGCGGTCCTGGCCATGATCCAGCGGTGCCCGTGCTCGCGCGCCCGCGCCAGCGCCTCCTCGCCGTGCCGCTGCGCCTCCCGCAACCGGCCCCTGGTCAGGGCCACCGCCGACAACCCGGCCAGTCCGGCCGCCTGGTTCCAGGTGTCTCCGGTGCGGGTGGCGAGCGCCAGACCCTCCTCCGCGTGGTGCAGTGCCTCCTCGGCCCGGCCCATCCGCAGCAGCACCACGACGATGAGGCTGTGCATGACGCAACACGGGAACAGGTCGTCCGGCGCGAGCCCCGCCACGCTCTCCCTGGCCGTCTCCAGCGAACGGCCGAGCTCCTCCCTGGCCTCCAGCCCGTAGGCGAGGTATGCCTTGGCCAGCGCGATCATCTCCGGGGGCAGGTGGGACAGGTCCAGCAAGAACAGCCGCTCGGTCCAGGCCACGATCTCGGTCAGGTTTCCGCCGATCGGCAGCAGTCCCGTGCTGGTGGCGCAGATCCGCAGGCCGAGAGCCACGTTGCCGGACTCGGCGGCCCAGTCGAGCGCGACCCGCTGGTCGTCGAGCAGCCGCTTGCTCATGGTCAGCGCCTCGAGCCGGCGCGGCCACGGCACGCCGGGCTCGACCATCTCCGTGATGAAGTGCCGCTCCTGCAGCTCGCAGAGCACGCGCAGGTGCCGCTCCCGCAGCACCTCCCGCTCGCCTGCCTGGTCGAGCCGCTCGACCGCGTAGCGCTTGATGGTCTCCAGCAGCCAGTAACGTGTCCGGCTCTCGTCGCACAGCACGAGGGACTTGTCGACCAGGCCGCCCAGCAGGTCGACGATCTCCGTGCCGGCGATGGGCGGCTCGGCGCAGACCTGCTCGGCGAGGTCGAGGTAGAAGTCGCCGGCGAACACCGACAGCCGGCGCAGCAGCACCTGCTCCTTGGCCGACAGCAGGTCGTAGCTCCACTCGACGGCCGCGAGCAGCGTGCGCTGCCGGGCGGGCGCGGTGCGGCCGCCCGTGGTGAGCAGCGAGAAGCGGTCGTCCAAGCGGTCGGCGATCTGCCCGGGGCTGAGCAGGCTCGTGCGGGCCGCGGCCAGCTCCAGCGCCAGCGGCAGCCCGTCGAGCGCCCGGCACAGCCGGACGACGTCGGGCAGGCTGCCGGGGCCCAGCCTGGTGCCGGCGGCCACCGCCCGCTCCATGAAGAGTTGCACGGACTCGGCGTCGGCCACGTCCGCCTCCGCCTCCTCCGCCGTGCCTGGCAGGTCGAGCGGCGGCACCCGCCAGATCAGCTCACTGGGGATGCGCAGCGGCTCCCTGCTGGTGGCCAGGATGCTCAGCCGCGGGCAGGCCGCGACCAGCGCGGCGCTCACCTCCGCGCACGTGTCGACCAGGTGCTCGCAGTTGTCGAACAACAGCAGGCAGCGCTGATCGCGCAGCCTGGCCGTCACGGTGTCCGGCAGCGGGCGGCCGGACTCCTCGCGTACGCCGAGCACCCGGGCGATCTCCTGGACGACCAGCTCGGAACGGCCGAGCCTGGCCAGCTCCACCAGCCAGACCCCGTCGGGGTAGCCGGACACCAGCCCGGCGGCGACGCGCAGGGCCAGCCTGGTCTTGCCGATGCCGCCGACCCCGCACAGGGTGACCACGCGGGTCTCGCCGAACAACGCGCGCAGATCGTCGAGATCGCGCTCGCGACCCACGAAGCGGTTGGGCTCGGCCGGAAGGTTGTGCCGTGGGGGCTGTGGCATGTGTTCACCCTGCGTCGCGGAAGGATCACACTCTCCCACAGTGTCGCACTTTTCACAGACCAAGCGAGCTCACGACCGCCCTTTCGTCGACGACACGCAGGATCGGATCACCGAGCAGCCGTCTGGCCAGGTCATATGGTGCGACGACCATGGTCGCCCGGCGTTCGGCCGCCAGCACGCGGCAGCCGATCAGGCTCGGCTCGTGGGCGATCACGACGTGGGCGCCGGACATCATGGCCAGATCGACCACCCGCAGGCCCCTGAACGCCTCGCTGACCGCGCTGATCACGACGTCGTCCTTGCCGATCACCAGCCGCGCGGCCAGCTTGCGCAGGTCGCCGGCCAGCTCGATGTGGTCGAACAGGCGCTCGCCGTCGAGCGTGAGCGCGGGCCCGGCCAGCGGGCCGAACTCGATGCCGCGCTCGCTCATCAGCCCCGCGAACGGCATGGCCCCCCGCACCGGCTCGAAGGAGTAGACCTGTTCCACCTTCACCGCGGCGGCGTCGTAATGGCGCTGAGTGATCATCATGCGGGCGGCGCCGGAGTTGTTGAGCACCGCGACCCCGCCCGCCCAGGCCACCGAGTGGATCGCGACGGGCAGCGTCGCGCCGAGCGGGACGTCGACGAGCACGTGGTCGCCGAACCGCAGACCCTGGCGGCGCAGACCCGCCGCGGCCCGGGTGACCCGCCGCACGAACGCCGAGTACGACAGCACCTCTCCGGTCCTGACGTCGCTCACCGCCGGCTGGTCGCCCTGCGTAGGTGCCGCGGCCATCACCAGCTCTGTCCAGGTCATGCCGACAATCTAGGGACCCGGGCCATGATTGCCATGCGCACAATTGTGCAACCGGCTATGTAGGAGAGCGCCGAGGCAGGCGATCCCGCCCGGTAACGCCGGGGACGCCCGCGCGTACGCTCCCCGTCACCTCGGCCCGCACCTGCCATCTTGGGGGATCAACTAGACTTAAGAGGTCGCGACTTCGCGCGGCCGCCCCCACGACACAGAGCGAGACGTCATCATGCCTTTGAACAGCCGCGACGACCTGCGGAACATCGCGATCATCGCGCACGTCGACCATGGCAAGACCACGCTGGTCGACGCCATGCTCTGGCAGTCCGGGGCCTTCCGCGCCAACCAGGACGTCGACGACCGCGTGATGGACTCCAACGACCTCGAGCGCGAGAAGGGCATCACCATTCTCGCGAAGAACACCGCGGTCAGGCACGGCGGCATGACCATCAACATCATCGACACCCCGGGCCACGCCGACTTCGGCGGCGAGGTCGAGCGCGGGCTGTCCATGGTCGACGGCGTCGTGCTGCTGGTCGACGCCTCGGAGGGGCCGCTGCCGCAGACCCGCTTCGTGCTGCGCAAGGCGCTGGGCGCCAAGATGCCGGTCATCCTGTGCATCAACAAGGTCGACCGCCCGGACTCCCGCATCAAGGAGGTCGTCGACGAGGTCTACGAGCTGTTCATGGACCTCGACGCCACCGAGGAGCAGATCGACTTCCCGATCGTCTACGCCTCCGCCAAGGCCGGCCGGGCCTCCATGGCGGCCCCCGAGGACGGCGGCATGCCCGACGCGCAGGACCTGGAGCCGCTGTTCGACATCATCAAGTCGACCATCCCGGCGCCGATCTACGACCCCAACGCGCCGCTGCAGGCCCACGTCACCAACCTCGACGCCTCCTCCTACCTCGGCCGCATCGCGCTGTGCCGGATCCACCAGGGTGTCATGCGCAAGGGCCAGCAGGTCGCCTGGTGCCGCACCGACGGCACGATCCAGCGCGTCAAGATCACCGAGCTGCTCATGACCGAGGCCCTGGAGCGCAAGGCGGCCGAGGAGGCGGGCCCCGGCGACATCATCGCCATCGCGGGCATCCCCGAGATCATGATCGGTGAGACGCTGGCCGACCCCGAGGACCCGCGCCCGCTGCCGCTGATCACCGTGGACGAGCCGGCCATCTCCATGACCATCGGCACCAACACCTCGCCTCTGGTCGGCAAGGTCAAGGGCTCCAAGGTCACCGCCCGCATGGTCAAGGACCGGCTCGAGAAGGAGCTGGTCGGCAACGTGTCGCTGCGCGTGCTGCCCACCGAGCGGCCCGACGCGTGGGAGGTGCAGGGCCGTGGCGAGCTGGCGCTGGCCATCCTGGTCGAGCAGATGCGCCGCGAGGGCTACGAGCTGACCGTCGGCAAGCCGCAGGTGGTCACCAAGACCATCGACGGCAAGGTGCACGAGCCGGTCGAGCGCCTCACGATCGACTGCCCGGAGGAATACCTCGGCGCCATCACCCAGCTCCTGGCGGTGCGCAAGGGCCGCATGGAGCACATGACCAACCACGGCACCGGCTGGATCCGGATGGAGTTCGCGGTCCCGGCGCGTGGCCTGATCGGCTTCCGTACGGAGTTCCTCACCGAGACCCGCGGCACCGGCCTGGTCCACCACGTGTTCGACTCCTACGAGCCGTGGTTCGGCGAGCTGCGCACCCGCAACAACGGCTCCCTGGTGGCCGACAGGTCCGGCCCCGTGACCGCGTTCGCCATGCTCAACCTGCAGGAGCGCGGCACGCTGTTCGTCTCGCCGACGACCGAGGTCTACGAGGGCATGATCGTCGGCGAGAACTCGCGGTCCGACGACATGGACGTGAACATCACCAAGGAGAAGAAGCTCACCAACATGCGCTCCTCCACCAGCGAGGAGACGGAGAAGGTCATCCCGCCGCGGACGCTGTCGCTGGAGCAGGCGCTGGAGTTCATCCGCGAGGACGAGTGCGTGGAGATCACTCCGGAGTCGGTACGCATCCGCAAGGTCGTGCTCGACGCCGCCATCCGCGGCCGCGCCGCCGCCCGCGCCAAGCGCGCCTGAACCCCTCCGCGGGGGCCAGCCCCCGCGACCCCCCCAAACCCAAACCCCAAACCCAGGGAAGAGACGCCCCGCAGGGAAGCGGGCTTCACTGGCATTTGCCAGCAAAATATGGTTTACGGGTAAGTATGGGCAGCAAGTAATCGTCTTCGGCCACCTAGGACAAATTCTCTGCAGGGTGTCGCGCCGTTAAGAAACTTTGTCAAGGCAGGCAGCTGTAATCACACCGTGACCCCACGAGATAGAACATTCGGGCAACCGCGTGAATCATCCACATTGTGGGAAAGCTCCGGATGGCAATCGCGTTCGGGCTGGCGCTGGTGTCGTTGGGGGCGATCGTTTGGTGCACCGTCGCGGCCAGACCTGTAGCGGGGCCCGCGCGGCCTGAGAGCAGCGCGGCCCCCAACCCGTGGGTGGCGGCCGCCGCCCGCGCCGACCCCCTCGCCGCGTGGGCCCGCAGGGCCACCACCGAGGTGCTGGTCACCAGCGCCGGCTCCGGCGACCTCGAACCCGTGCCTGAAGGGCGGATCGACCCCCGTCAGCGCCAGGTCAAGGTGACGGTCGTACACCGGCTCCGGATGGACACCGACGACACCCTCGTCGAGTCGCTGCGCCGGGGCAGCGGGTTCCCCGGCACCCTCCGGCAGGTCACGGACGCCGTGTTCGGGGCGGTCAGGGTGGGCGGCCCCGGCCTCGCGCCCACGACGCGCCTGGCGCCCGTGCTCACGTCGGACTCCTCGACGACCACGGCCAAGTTCACGGTGACGTTGCTGCGGCAGCTCGAGATGGAGTCGCTGCTGACGCTCGACTTCGCCAGGCCCAACGCGTTCCCGCTGATCGTCACCTCGCGGTCGATCGCGGTGCGGCCAGGCGAGTGGACGGTGCTGCGGATCGAGGGGATCACGCCGGACCGGGAGGAGGAGGACCGGCTGGAGTTCGGCGTCGGGGCGTACCCGGTGAGCATGGCGCTGGCGCCGGACTCGTTCGGGTTCCCCGACGTGGTGGTGGCCGACGACTTCTCGTGGGCCACCGCGCTCGGCGTGCTCACGGCGGTGGGGCTGGTCGTGTTCCTGCTGCGCTCACTCGGCCAGGGGTGGTGGCAGCGGCTGCCCAACAGGGAGCTCGTCGTCGGGCTGGCGCTGGCCGCGCCGGCGCTGCTGATCCCGCTGTTCGCGAAGGACTGGTCGCCGGTCGCGTACGTGATCCTCTTCGTCGCCGTGCCGTTGCTCGCGCTGCGGCACGCGGGGCGGATGCTGCCCACCAGCCCGCCGTGGGACACCCGTGACCTGCTGGTCGTGACCGGGCTCGGGGTGCTGGTCGGGCTCGGCATGCTGAGCTGGTCGTGGCTGCACGGGCAACTCCCCGGCCAGGCCCTGGTGGCAGGCGGAGTGGTGGCCGCCGTCGCGGCGGCCGGGTCCGCGGTCGCGTTCAGCGTGGACCTCGGGGTCAGGCCCGTGATCGTACGGCTCGCCGCGCTGTCCGCCGAGGCCGCTGTCGGGCTGCTGGCGCTGGCGCTGTGGCTGCGGGCGCTGCTGGACGGGGTGTACCCGCCGGACAGCATCCGCCTGGTCCTCGCGCTCGGCTGGGCCATGATCCCGGTCGCCGCCGTGGCCGTGGCGACCAAGCAGTGGCGGCGCGGCGCGGTCGCGGTAGCCGTACTCGCGAGCCTGCTGGTGCAGGGGTGGCCGACGGAGTGGCTGGACGCCGGGTCGTGGAGCCTGGACGTGCCGCAGCCGGACGTGCCCACGATCGGCAGCCTGGTCCTGGACCCGATCGTCCGCGGGGTGCTCGGCCTGCTCCTGCTCGGATTCGTGATGCTGGTGCTGCGGCTCCGGCGGCTCGGCGGCGGGCCGGCGGCGATCGACAACCCGGTGGCCGAGTCCACGATGATCGCCGTGCTGATGGTCCTCTACATCACGCCGGGCGGCAGCACGACGCTGGCCGACATCGACGTACCGCTGCCGCTGCTGGCCATCACGTCCCTCGTGGCCTGGGCGACCGCCCGCTGGCTGCTCACCGGCCCCCGCCTGGTGCTGACGGAGCCCGCCACGCAGGAGGAGCACCGGTTGCTGATCAGGGCCGCCCTGCACACTCGCCTGCTGCACGTCTCCGAACAGGAGCTCTACCGCATCGGGCGCGGCAGGCTCGGCGCGGGCGAGCTGTCGATGGCCGACTTCGACCGGCATCGGCACGCCCTGGAGACCGCGCTGCGCGAGCACGGGCGGCATCCGGAG
Source organism: Nonomuraea cypriaca (assembly GCF_015645445.1). Classification (GTDB taxonomy): domain Bacteria; phylum Actinomycetota; class Actinomycetes; order Streptosporangiales; family Streptosporangiaceae; genus Nonomuraea; species Nonomuraea cypriaca. The sequence continues at coordinate 8,996 of NZ_JADOGI010000074.1, forward strand.
ACCGCGTTCGCCACGGCCGCGGGGTGCCCGCCGTGGCTCAACGGCGTCCACGCCTTCACCGTCAGCCTGCTGCTGAGCCTGCCGTTCGCCATCGTGTACGGCCTCCCGGAAGGCGTCGACCTGACCAGCTTCGTCTTCGACAGCCGCTACCTGGTCACGCTCCCCGCCTTCGGGTTCCTGTTCGGCTACTTCTATCCCCGTATCCGCGGCACCCAGCCGATGACCAAGGCCCTGCACCTGACGGCCGCGGCTCTGCTGACCGAGTTGTCCGGCTACCTCTCCACGCTCGTCGAGCCGGACATCGGGGCCGTGGACAAGGCACAGGTGGTGGGGATCGTGGTGGGCCAGGTGATGATGGTCTGCATCGGGCTCGGGTTGTTCTGGGAGTGGCGGATCATGCACCTGGCGGGCGAGCCGTGGGCGCGGGTACGCAACCTCCGCAGCATCCGCAGCCTGGCCGCCCCGACGCTCGCCCTCGTCCTGGCGGCGGGCACGACGGCGGCGACCTCGGCGGCCGGCCAGACGGTCGACCGCATACTCAAGGGCGACCAGGTGACCAGCGCCCCGAGGTGAGCCACCTCGGGGCCAACCGCCCCCGCGCGGTGAGCCGGTTCGGGGGTGAGTGTCAGCGGCGGGGGAGTTCGCTGCCACGCACGTGCGTACGGAGCCACTCGACCAGGGGGCCGTAGTCGCGCCACGCCCGCTCCACGCGCCCCCTGATCTCCGGCGTGTGCACCCAGGGCTCGGGCTCGAAGTGCAGGCCCGCGTGGAGCGACCGGTGCCGCAGCAGCTCGATCCGCGGGTGGTCCTCGTCGAACCCCCGTGGCCTGGTCTTGAGCCGCGCCCCCAGCAGCGAGTGGCCCTCGGCCGTCAGCGTGTCCGTGATGACCGTCAGCGGCTTGCCCGTGAGGTCCTCGTCCACGGCGGCCCGGTAGCGCGCGACCTGGTCGGACGCCTGCGTGTAGCAGCCCCCGGCGACGAACACCCCGGTCGCGCTGACCTCGACGTACAGCCCGATCCCCGGCGTCACGTCCACGAAGGCGCCCTGGTGCGTCTTGTACGGCGACTTGTCCTTGGCGAACCGGACGTCACGGTAGGGCCGGAACAGCTGCGCCTCACCGAACTCGGCGCCCAGCTCGTCGGTGAGCGCCAGCATCGGCGCCCGCACGGCGTCCTCGTAGAGCTGCTTGTGCCGGGTGAAGTACGTCTTGGAGTTGTCCGCCTCAAGGCCCTCGTAGAAGAGGAACGCCTCGTCGGGGAAGCCGGTGAAACCCATGTCGCAAGGGTGCCACGCCCCGGGCGCCCCTTCACCTTCGGGCGTACCTCCGTCCGGGCGCGGGCGCGTCGCCGTACAGCTCCGAGACCGTCACGAACGTGAAGCCCTTCTTCGCGAGCCTGTCCAGCAGGCGGGGCACGGCGGCCACGGTGGTGCGGTGGATGTCGTGCAGGAGGACGATGGAGCCGGGTCTGGCCCGGCCGGCGCGCCTGGCCACGATGGCGGGCGCGCGGTCGCGCCAGTCGAAGGTGTCGAGGCTCCAGAGGATCTGCGCGAGGCCCTCGCGGCGCGTCTCGGCGGCGACCCTCTTGTCCGTGGCCCCGTACGGCGGCCGCATCACCCGCATCCGCACCCCGGTGAGCCTCTCGACGAGGTTCTCCGTGTGCTCGATCTCACTCTTGAGCCGTTCGTACGGCAGATCGGTCAACAGCGGGTGGCTCCATGAGTGGTTGCCGAGCTCGTGACCGTCGCCCACGATGCGGCGAACCATGTGCCCGCCGGGATCGGCCGCCACCCGCTCGCCGAGGACGAAGAAGGTGGCCCTGACGTCACGCTCGCGCAGCAGGTCGAGCAGCCGGCCCGTGTGCTCGCCGGGGCCGTCGTCGAAGGTCAGGGCGACGCACTTGATGTGCCCGCAGTCGTACGAGCGGCTCCGCGGCCAGCCGGGCTGCATGGACTCGAGCCATGTGGCCAGAGCGCCTGGATCGGCGACGGACAGCCCGAACGGCATGACCGGCTTCCTGGTGTGCTGGCGGCTCGGCGCCGGGTCGGCGACACAGCTCACCAGGGCGAACAGGGCCAGCGGCAGGGCCCACACGCGCATGTTCTCCCCCGAAACACCGCATGCGGGGGCCTACGGGTAGTCCTGGGCCGGTCTCCCCCGCAGTTCCCTGGCCAGGTCGTCCCACCAGAGTGGGATATCGGCCTGCAATTCCTTGTAACGCCGCGCCACGCGCATGGCACATCCGACCGGATCCGTACCCAGATGCCGACGTTTCACCGGTCCTTCCTGCCAACGGTAAAAACCATCTCTATACCGCACTACCAGGCCGATCCACACGGAGATGGTCGCGTCGCCGACCTCGTACGCGCTGGTGACGCCCAGACCATGGAGCTCCGCCTGGAGCTTCTCCGTCGCCGCTCGGGCCTCACTCACACGCCACCCCCTGCCGACGTTCGGTCGTACAGAGAGGATGTACCCAACTACGGGCATCAGCCGTCCAAGCCATGGAGTAATCATGAAACTCCACGGGGTGATCCGACAGCCTTTCGCTGTTATTGGTCAGGAACCTCGTTAGTGGTCGGGAGCCTCACGCGGCTCCGCGACCACCATCACGAGCCTGAGCTGCTCCTCGCCCAGGTTCGCGTAGCGATGCGGCCGGTCGGCGGTGAAGAGCACCGCGTCGTCCTTGCCGATCACATGGCTCTTGCCGTAGACCGTGAGCGTCAGCTCGCCGTCCAGCACGGTCAGCATCTCGCGGGTGCCCGGCGGGTGCGCGTCGCCGTCGTGGTGCTCCCCCGGCGCGAGCCGCCAGTCCCACAGCTCCAGGATCATCGGCGTGTCCGCCCCGACGAGCAGCCGCGCCTGCACGTCCCCCTGCTGGAACGTGACCACGTCCGCCTTGTCCACGATGCGCACCGTGGGGACGTCGCCGACCTCGACCAGCCGGGCCACGGTGACGCCGAGGGCGGAGGCGATCCTGGTCAGGGTGGACACGCTCGGATTGGTCCGGCCCTGCTCGACCTGGACCAGCATCCCCCGGCTCACGCCCGACCTGGCGGCCAGCGCGTCCAGCGTCAGACCGCGGTGCGAGCGCTGCGCGCGGACGTTGCTCGCGATGGCCTGCGTGATCAGCTCCGCGTCTTCCATGGAGTGCATTGTAGTGAAATGAATTTGCACTGGAGTGCACTCAATGAGCTGTACTGTTGGTACAACACATTGAACTCCAAGGGAGATGACCATGACCGCGGTGATCCTGGCGACCGTCTGTGCGGTGGTCTACGGCACGGCCGACTTCTTCGGCGGCCTGGCCAGCCGGCGCAGCCAGGTGCTCTCGGTCGTGGCGCTCTCGCAGATCGCCGGTCTGGTGCTGATCCTGGCCCTGCTCCCGGTGCTGCCCGGCATGTTCGGCGGCCTCGCCCTGTCGTGGGGGATGCTCGCGGGCCTGGCGGGCGCGGCCGGGCTGGCGCTGTTCTACCGGGCGCTGGCCACGGGCGTCATGTCGGTGGTCGCGCCCACGACGGCGGTCACCTCGGCGGCGCTGCCGGTGCTGTACGGGCTGGCGACGGGCGAGCGGCCGGGGTTCTGGGCGCTCGCCGGCGTGGTGCTGGCGCTCGGCGCGGTGCTGCTGGTCAGCCAGGACAGGTCCGCGGACCGTACCGGCTCCGTCGGCTCGGCGCTGATCGCGCTGGCCGCGGGCGCCGGGTTCGGCGGGTTCTTCATCCTGCTCGCCATGGCGCCGGCGGATAGCGGGCTGTGGCCGCTGGTCGGCGCGCGCATGTCCTCGATCACCACGGTGGCCCTGCTGGCCCTGCTGACCCGGCGCGCGCTGCGGCCCGGCGCGGGCTCGCTGCACATCATCCTGGCCGCGGGCGCGCTCGACATGGCGGCGAACGTGCTCTACCTGCTGGCCGAGCGGCAGGGGCTGATCAGCCTGGTGGCCGTGCTGGTCTCGCTCTACCCCGCCAGCACCCTGCTGCTGGCCAGAAAGGTGCTGGGGGAGCGGCTGCGGGGCATCCAGGTGGCGGGTGTGGCGTGCGCGCTCGGGGCGGTGGCACTCATAGCCGTCGCGTAGCCTGCGCGGTGGCACTCATAGCCGTTGCGTTGCCCGGCCGGAGCTTGTTACGTTGCGCCCGTGCGCCCTGCCCGGGCACGTTCCGATGGAGAGTCGCTCCGGCACATCGCGGTGCCGTACGACTCCGATGAGTCCTTCCTGAGCCTTGCCGTGCCGCGCGTGCGGGCCGCGCTCGACGAGGACCGGCGGGTGCTGGTGATCACCTGCGCGACCAAGCTCGGCCTCCTGAACGAGGCCCTGGGCGGCGACGCGGAGCACATCGACAGCCGGGTCTCCACCACGTGGTTCGGCCACCCGTACCGCACGCTGGCCGCCTACCACGACTACGCGCGCGGGCAGCGCACCCTCGTGATCGGCGAGCCCGTCTGGGAGGGCAGGAGCGAGCGCGAGGTCAGGGAGCTCATCCGCTCCGAGTCCGTGCTCAACGCCGCGCTCGGCGCGACGTCGTCGATCATGTTATGCCTGTACGACCTCCGCGAGGTCCCCGAGACCGTGCTCGACTTCGGCCCGGTGAACCACCCGCTGCTGCTCGGGGCGGACGGCGAGGTGACGAGCCCGCGCTTCGTCCCGCCCCACGAGCTGGTGCTGAACGGCGACCGCACCCCGCTCCCCGAGCCGGCCCCCGGCGCGCGCACGATCAGCTTCACCGCCCGCGAGCTGCGGCGGCTGCGCCGGCGCGTCAGCGACTACGCCAGAGCGGCCGGCATGGACCACGAGCTGGTCACGTCTCTCGTCCTCAGCGTCTCCGAGATCGCCGCGAACAGCATCGAGCACGGCGCCGGACACGGCACGATCACGATGTGGGTGAACAGCGGGGAGCTCGTCTGCGAGGTCGCCGACCCAGGCGGCGCGCTCGACGACCCCTTACCAGGCTACATACCACCCGAGCCCGAATCCCCTCGGGGATACGGGCTCTGGATCAGCAGGCAGCTCTGCGACCTCGTGCAGCTGCGCTCGGAAGGCGGCGTGTTACGCGTCCGCCTTCATCTCGCTATGGGGATCGACGGGGGACGTCAAGCCTAGGCCGCGCGCGGGGCGGGGAGCCGGACGGCGCCTTCTTCGACCGCGTAGCCCTCCAGCATGCCCCGCAGCTGGCGGCGGCCACGGTGCAGCCGGGACATCACGGTGCCGATGGGCGTGCCCATGCGCTCGGCGATCTCCTTGTACGCGAACCCCTCCACGTCGGCCAGGTAGACGGCCACGCGGAAGTCCTCGGGAAGGGACCGCAGAGCGTTCATCACGACGTTGTCGGGCAGCCGGTCGAGCGCCTCGGTCTCGGCCGAACGGAGCCCGGTCGAGGTGTGCGACTCGGCCGCGTGCAGCTGCCAGTCCTCGACGTCCTCTGCGGCGGACAGCTTGGGCGAGCGCTGCTTCTTGCGGTAGTCGTTGATGAAGTTGTTGGTGAGGATCCGGTGCAGCCACGCCTTGAGGTTCGTTCCCTCACGGAACTGGTGGTACGACGTGTACGCCTTCGCCACGGTCTCCTGCACCAGGTCCTCTGCGTCGGCGGCGTTACGGGTCAGGCGCATGGCGGAAGCGAACAGCTGCGACGTCACGGGCACGACATCGCGCTCGAACCAGTTCTCACGCTGCTCATCGGTCATAGTGATCAAATCATTCCCCCTTGCGCTATCCCCCGTTTCGGCACAAGCCGCCTGAACGGCGGTTCCATCATCGCAAGCCCCAGGTAAGGGACGCGTTAGAGTCTCCGCCTTGATCAGAAGGGGTTTCCGTCCATCTGCTCGCGGCGTGCATGATCACGTCCGCGGCCGGACAAGTCTCATTACCATAACACTACCCACCCAATTTCGCGCAAATAGTGGTCAGAGTCACACTGGATAGCGTACGGGGCTGAGCTTCACTGAGCCGTCGGTACCTGGGGCACACCACTGCCCGGCGGAGGCCGTCTAACAGGCCGAGTCCGCCGTCAACCGGGGTCGCGACACACATCCGCACGTCTTTCCGCTGCCCTGCCACTGGGGAGTAAACCTCTACATGAAAGACGAGCCGGCGCCCCGACTGGTTCACTGAAACACCGATAGGGGCTCCCCTATTCCCGGCCGGCATGGCCGCGGTCGGCCCTTGGCGGGGTCCGCGCTCAGCTCTTGAGGGGTCCGCGCTCAGCTCTTCGCGGGGTCGACGTCGAAGAATCCGGCCACGTCGTCCAGGATGGCGTGCGCTCCCTGGATGCCCACCGCGCTCATCCAGGTCAGGTCGCCGACGTCGTGCTTCTCGCCCTTGAGCCGGCCCCAGAGCGGGTTGCCGACGAACTTCTCCTTGGGCCCGTCCGTCGCCGGGTCCGGGTAGGACGCGACGAAGATGTGGTCGGCGTCCAGGTCGGCGATGCGTTCCTGACTGACGTCCACCGCGATGGCGTCCTGGACGGTGGGCTGGCCCTCGGGACGGGGGAAGCCGATGTCCTTCATCACCAGGCCCGAGTAGGAGTTCTCCACGTACAGGCGCGTCGTGGGCTCGCCGGCGAAGCGGACGATCGAGATCGTCGGCAGCTCGCCCTCCTTCTCCTTGATCGCGGCGCCGATCTCGCCGGCCCGATCCTCGAACGACTTGATCGTCGTGTCCGCGAGCTCCTCCTTGCCCAGGGCCTGGCCCATGAGGCGGAGGTTCTCCTTCCAGATGGCGCCCGTCGTCTCGCTGAACACGGTCGGGGCGATCTTCGTGAGCTCGTTGTACAGGGCCTCGTGCCTGACCTTCGCCGAGACGATCAGGTCGGGCTTGAGCGCGATGATCTTCTCCAGGCTCGGCTGCTCCAGCGTGCCGACCGGGGTCGCCTCCTTGCCGTACCGCTCCGCGACCGCGCCGAGGTAGCCGGGCAGCTCCGTCTCGATCGACCGGTACGTCGTGTACCCCACCACCGGGGTCTCCAGGGTGAGCACGGCGTCCACGAAGCTCTGGTCGAGCGCCACCACCCGCTTCGGCTGGGCGGGGATCACGGTCTCGCCCATCGCGTGCTCGACGGTCCTGAAAGGGGCACCGCCAGAGGGAGCGATGGTGGTGGCGGGTTCCGCGGAACCGCAGGCGGCGAGCCCCATCACCAGGACAGCTCCGGCCAGCGCACGTAACGGCCTCATAAGGAATCCCTTTCCCGTAAAAGTAAGGCAAACCTAAATTAGGTTAGCCCTGCCTAAGCTGGCATACTGCACCAGGATCGGGCAAACGCTGAGGAGGAACGGGTTGAGCGCCACCGCTGTCGCGCCGCGCCTCCAAGGCATCCGTGACCGCCGGCTCACCGTTCTCATCGGCCTCCTGGCCGCCGTCGGGATCGCGGTACTCGTGAGCGTCACCATCGGCTCCAAGTCCGTGCCGCTCGCCGACGCCTGGCACGCGCTCACCGCCCCCACCGGCACCGAGAACGACCTCGTCATCCGCTCACTCCGCGTCCCCAGGACGATCCTGGGCATCCTGGCCGGTGTGGCGCTCGGCGTCTCCGGCGCGCTCATGCAGGGGCACACCCGCAACCCGCTCGCCGACCCCGGACTGCTCGGGGTCACGCAGGGGGCGGCGTTCGCGATGGTGTCCTCGATCATCCTGCTCGAAGCCTCCAGCCTGCTCGCCTACATCTGGTTCGGCCTGGCGGGGGCGCTCCTCGCCAGCGTCGCGGTGTTCGCGCTGGGCATGGCGGGCGGCAGGGGCGGGCCGACGCCGGTCACGCTGGCGCTGGCCGGCACCGCTGTGAGCGCCATGCTGGCCGCGCTGACCTCTGCCGTCGTGCTGCTGGACGAGCAGGCGATGGACGTGTTCAGGTTCTGGCAGGCGGGCTCGATCGCCGCCAGGGGCGGGGACGTGGTGTGGCAGGTGCTGCCGTTCATCGTCGTGGGTCTCGTCCTGGCGATGATCAACGCGCCCGGCCTCAACGCGCTCTCCCTCGGCGAGGACGTGGCCAGGAGCCTCGGCCAGAACATCGCCCTGACCAGGGCCGTCGGCGTGGCCGCCGTCACTCTGCTGTCGGGCGCCGCCGTCGCGGCCTGCGGGTCGCTGGCGTTCATCGGGCTGATCGTGCCGCATCTGGCCCGTCCGCTGTCGGGGACCGACCACCGGTGGTTGCTGCCGTACTCAGGGTTGATCGGCGCGGCGCTGCTGCTGGTGGCCGACGTGGTCGGCCGGGTGGTGGCGCCGCCGGGTGAGCTGGAGGTGGGCGTGGTGCTGGCGCTGATGGGCGCCCCGTTCTTCGTCGCCCTGGTCCGCCGCAGGAAGCCGGTACGCCTGTGAGCACGCTCCCCCTGCGCGTCGGCGGCATGTCCTGGCAGGTACGCCTGCGCGGCCTCACCGTCACCCTGACGGCCCTTCTGATCCTCGCCGTGCTCATGGCCATGAGCATGCGCATCGGCGACCTCCAGATGACGCTGGGCGAGGTCGTCGAGGGCACGTTCGACGTCAACAGCGCCGCCCACTTCATCGTCATGGAGTTGCGCCTGCCCCGCGCGCTGACCGGGGCCCTGGTCGGCGCCGCGCTCGCGCTGTCCGGCGCCATCATCCAGTCCATCGCCCGCAACCCGCTGGCCAGTCCCGAGATCCTCGGCGTCACGACCGGCGCCTCCGTCACGGTGGTGGCCGGCGTCGTGGCCAGCGGCAGCGTGACCGGCGGCGTCAGCGGCCTGCTGTCCACCCTCGGCATCCCCGCGCTCGCCCTGCTCGGCGGCCTGATCGGCGCGGCCGTCGTGTACGGCCTGGCCTGGCGGCGCGGCCTGGACGGCTACCGCCTGGTGCTGGTCGGCATCGGCGTGGCCGCCGTGTTCACGAACGTCAAGTTCTGGCTCCTGACCGTCGGCGACGTCAACGACACCAGCCGCGCCATGGTCTGGATCAGCGGCTCGCTCAACGCCCGCGGCTGGGAGCACGTGACGCCCACCGCCCTGGCCTTGGTCGTACTCGTGCCGCTCACCCTGCTCGGCACCCGCTCGCTCGACGCCCTGAGGTTCGGCGACGACACGGTCACCGCCCTCGGCGTACGCATGAACCTGGCCCGCGCCCTGATGATCCTCGCCGCCGTGCTGCTGGCCGCCGTGGCCACCGCCTCGGCGGGCCCGATCGCGTTCGTGGCGCTCGCCGCGCCGCAGATCGCGCTCAGGCTGGCCCGCTCCGCCCAGCCGCCCCTGCTGTGCTCTGCGGTCATCGGCGCCGTGCTCACCACGGGCTCCGACCTGATCGCCAGGACCGTGTTCTCCCCCATCGAACTGCCCGTCGGCATCGTGACCGCCGTGCTGGGCGCCCCGTACCTGATCCACCTGATCTGGAGGGCAAGAAAATGAGACTCCAGGCCGCTCAAGTGAAGCTCGGGTACGGCGACCGCCTCATCGTCGACGGCCTCGACCTCGGCGTCGAGGCGGGCACCGTGACCACGATCATCGGCCCGAACGGCTGCGGCAAGTCCACCCTGCTGCGCGCCCTCGGCCGGCTGCTCAAGCCGCAGGGCGGCGAGGTGCTGCTGGACGGCAAGCGGATCGACAGGATCCCCACCCGCGAGGTGGCCAAGATCCTCGGCGTGCTCCCCCAGGCGCCCACCGCTCCCGAGGGGCTGACCGTGGCCGACCTGGTGGCGCGGGGCAGGCATCCGCACCAGACGTGGTACCGGCAGTGGTCCTCCGACGACGCGGGCGCGGTGGCGGCCGCGCTGGACATGACGGGACTGGCCGACCTGGCAGAACGTCCGCTGGACGAGCTGTCGGGCGGGCAGCGGCAGCGGGCGTGGATCTCCATGGCGCTGGCGCAGGGCACGGATCTGCTGCTGCTCGACGAGCCGACGACGTTCCTGGACCTGGCGCACCAGGTGGAGGTGCTGGAGCTCGTACGGCATCTGCACCAGGAGGCGGGCCGTACGGTCGTCATGGTCCTGCACGACCTGAACCTGGCCGCCCGCTACGCCGACCGGCTGGTGGCCATGCGCGCCGGGCAGGTCGTCGCCTCGGGCACGCCGCACGAGGTGCTGACCGAGGAGCTCCTGCGCGAGGTGTTCGAGCTGGACGCCAAGGTCATCGAGGATCCGGTGGCGGGGACTCCCCTGGTGGTGCCGATCCGCCCGATTTCGCATCCTGGAGGGCCGCGAGCCTGACCTGCCGCAGCGGCGACCACAGCAGGACCGCGGCGATGACGAGCCAGGTCACCCCGGCGAAGCCCATCAGCGCGTACGCGTTGCGCGTCACCGACTCGAACACCCCCGTGGCCAGCGAGGCGAGCGGGATGGACATGAACGCGATCATCCTGGCCGTGCCGAGCACGCGCCCGAGCAGGTGGTCGGGGACGAGCAGTTGACGGACGGTCGCCGAGGCCACGATCGACACTCCCGCGGCGGCGAACTGCGCCATCCAGGCCAGCCCGATCAGCACCGGACCGCGCGCCGCGATCATCGCCAGCATCGACAGGCCGCCGGCCGCGATCGCCCCGCAGATCGTCGGCCCGGCCGGATACCTGCGGATCAGCCTGCCGCCGAGCAGCGCCCCGAGCACCGCGCCCAGCCCCTGGAAGGCGTACACCACGCCGATCGCGCCCGGTGTGAACCCGTGGTACGAGCTGAGGTAGTAGACCAGTCCCGCCAGCAGCAGCCAGACGCCGAAGTTGCAGGCCAGGGCGCTGAGCGCGGTCGTGAGCACGACCTTGTCGCCGCGGAAGAGGAAGCGCAGCCCCTCGCGCATGTCCGCGAGCACGGACCGCCCCCTGGCCGCCACGGCCGGCGTCGTCCTGATGAGCCAGATCAGCAGCGCCGAGCCCAGGAACGTGGCGGCGTCGACGTAGATCGCGACCTGGTAACCGAGGCCCACGACGAGCGCGCCGCCGACCACCGGGCCGATCATGTTCACCGCGTGCTCGCCCATGTGGATCCGCGCGTTCGCCTGCGGCAGCCGGTCCACGGGGACCAGCGACGGCAGGATCGAGCGGAACGCGGGCTGGTAGAGCGGATCCACGCAGGCCAGCAGGAACGCCACCAGGTAGATCGGGCCCGGCCCCGCCACGCCGGCCGTGACGATGACTGCGAGCAGGGTCGTGATCCCCGCGGCGACGAGGTCGCCGAGCACGAGCACGCGCCGCCGGTCCAGCCGGTCGGCCAGCACCCCGCCGAACATCCCCAGCGCCAGGTAAGGCAGGTACTCCATGACGTAGACCAAGCCCGTGCCGAGCGCCGACCCGGTCAGGTCGTACACCAGCAGCGGGAGCGCCAGACGGTAGATCCAGGTGCCGAGCGAGGAGGCGAGGAACGCTGCCAACAGGAGCCAGTACCGCCTGCCCATGGGTCACACCTCGGTGAGCGCCCGCCCGATGTCGTCGTCGCCCGGGGCCAGCTCGGCGGCTCTCAGCAGGTCGTGCCTGGCCTTCTCCGGCCGTCCCGCGGCCTGGTAGACCACGGACCTGTTGAACAGCAGCTCGGCCGTCTCCCCCAGTTTCAGCGCGCGCGTCAGGTCGGCCAAAGCCGCGTCGTGGTCGCCGCGCTCGAAGGCCAGCTCGGCCCGGCTCGCCCAGGCCGCCACCAGGTCGGGGTCGCGCTCCAGCGCCGCGTCGAAGGCCCGCCGCGCCTGCGGGTGCCTGCCCTCGGCCAGCTCCACCTGTCCGAGCACGCACAGCAGGTGGGGCTCGCGCGGCGTCAGGCCCAGCCCGCGCTCGACGTCCCGCCTGGCCTGCGCGTAGTCCCCGGCGGCCACCTCGAGACCGCTGCGGTTGACGTACGCGGGGGCGAACTCGGGGTCCAGCTCCAGCGTGTGGTCCAGGTCGGCGCGGGCGCCGTCGAGATCGCCGGCGGCGAACCTGAGCTCGGCCCGGTTGTAGTACGCCTCGGGGAACGGCGGGCTGAGCCGCATGACCGTCTCGTAGTCGGCCAGGGCCTCCTCCGGCCTGCCCAGTTTGTCCAGCAGGTTGCCCCGCTCCAGGTAGTAGTCGGGGTAGCCGGGGTCGGCCTCGATCGCCCGCGTGTAGTCGGCCAGCGCCTCCTCCCCGCGACCTGCCATGGCCAGCAGGAGCGCCCGGTTGGCGTGCAGCACCAGCCGGTGGATCGGGTGCTCGTCCGGCAAGTGCGTCTCGGCCAGGTCGATGGCCTGCTGGACCAGCTCCATCGCGGCGTCGTAGCGGCCTCTGCGCACCTGGACCAGGGCCTTGCCGTTGAGGTCGAACCCGAGGTGGAAGGCCCGCTGCCGGGGGTCGGGCAGCAGCGACGTGATCGTGACCGCCTCGTTGATCCAGGCCAGGGCCTGCTCGGGGTCGCGCTTGGCCGGGTCGTGGTGGCGTACGAGGGTCATGGCGGTGGCGTAGGCGATGGTGGCGCGGTGCTTGGGGTCGGTGCTCTCGCGCCTGGCCCGGTCGTAGAGGTCGCGGGCCTCGTCCTCGCGTTCGATGGCCTCCAGGGCGGCGGCGACCCGCTGCACGAGCAGCTCCCAGCCCCTCGGATCGTCGTCGTACGCCATGCCGCGCAGCGTCTCCAGGCCGGACTCGGCCATCGCGTGGTGGAAACCCTCGTCGCGCCAGCGGTCGAAGTCGGCGGGCAGCGGACCCACCGCGGGAGCCGACGGGCCCTCGTAGATCGTGAGGAGGGCCGGGTCGATCCTGCGCCGCAGCACGGTGACGAGCTCCGTGTCGGTGTGGTCGGCCGCGCCGAAATTGGTCACGGTCAGCCGCAACGGCCCCGCCCTGTGCAGGTGGTCGCGGACGAACTCGGCCAGCCCGTTGGCGATCCTGAGGCTGCGGCGGACGGCGGGAACGAGGACCCGCTGCCCCCTGGGCAGGTCGTCGACCAGCGAGCGCCTGCGGGCGGGAACGACCGTGCGCAGGTACGGGGCCGCCGCGCGGATCTCGATGTCGTGCTCGGCGACCAGGCCTGGCCAGCGCTCCAGCGCCGTGGGGACGAGACGGCCGAGCAGCGCGGCGCCGAACGTGTAGGGGCCGCCGATCCGGCGATCGGCGTCGAGCGCGATCGTGTCCACGCGACCTCTCTCCCGCCGGCCTGGGCCGACGTCCCTTGCTGAGACGCCGGCCACGGGTGGTTCAGCCGTTGTGCCTGGGCGCGGCCGCGGCCGCGGGCTTCACGGTTCCTGGCCGGTGAACGACGATCTTCTTCATGTGCGCCCCCTTGACCGAGCGATCATTGATGACCGGTATATGGCAGCACACGGTAAACGCGCCAATCAATACTTATCTGGTAAGGGCTATTTCGACGGTAATTACAGCCCGGCCGGAATCGGTCAGTCGCCCAGGATCGCGTCCACGAACACCTCGGGGTCGAACGGCGCCAGGTCGTCCGGCCCCTCGCCCAGCCCCACGAGCTTGACCGGCACGCCCAGCTCCCGCTGCACCGAGATCACGATGCCGCCCTTGGCGGTGCCGTCGAGCTTGGTCAGCGCGATGCCCGTGATGTTGACGACCTCGGCGAACACCTGGGCCTGGCGCATGCCGTTCTGGCCCGTCGTGGCGTCGAGGACGAGCAGCACCTCGTCGACCGTGGCCTTCTTCTCGATGACCCGCTTGACCTTGCCCAGCTCGTCCATGAGCCCGGTCTTGGTGTGCAGGCGGCCCGCGGTGTCGACGATGACGACGTCGGCCTTCTCCTCGATGCCCTTGGCGGTGGCGTCGAACGCCACGGAGGCCGGGTCGCCGCCCTCCGGACCGCGCACCGTGTCGGCGCCGACCCGCTCGCCCCAGGTCTGGAGCTGGTCTGCGGCGGCCGCGCGGAAGGTGTCCGCCGCGCCGAGCACGACCTTCTTGCCGTCGCCGACGAGCGAGCGGGCGAGCTTGCCCGTGGTGGTGGTCTTGCCGGTGCCGTTGACGCCCACGATGAGGACCACCGCGGGCCGCTCACCGTGCTTCTGGACGCGGAGCGTACGGTCGAGGTCGGGGTTGACCTGGGCGAGCAACTGCTCGCGCAGCAGGCCGCGGACCTCCTGCGACGTGCGGCTGCCGAGGACCTTGACCTTCGTGCGCAGCTCCTCCACCATGATGCGGGTCGGCGAGACGCCCACGTCGGCGGTGATCAGGCTCTCCTCGATCTCGTCCCACACCTCGTCGTCGAGCCGGTCGCGGGACAGCAGGTCAAGCAGCCCGCGCCCGAGCGAGCTCTGCGAGCGGGCCAGCCTCGAGCGCAGCCGCACCATCCGGCCCGCCGACGGCGGCGGCACCTCGATCTCGGGCACGACGACGGCCGGCTCGGCCGGCTTGACCGGCGGCGGCAGCGTGGTGGTCGCGCCCTCCCCCTCCTCCGCCGCGGGCCGCCGCTCCTCCTCGGGGAGAATGGGCGCCTCGGGCGGCTTGACCGGCGGGGGCGCCTTGCGCCGCGGCCTGAAGAGCAGGAAGAGGCCGCCGGCCGCCAGCAGGGCGACGACGGCCACGATCACGATGACGGCGAGGTAACCTTCCACAACATGCCAGTTTTCCAGATCGTCCGGCATGGTCACGCACACGACCACGCCGATCAGGCGGACTCGCGCTCCCTGAGCCGCTGGCTGACCACCTGTGTCACACCGTCGCCGCGCATCGACACGCCGTAGAGCGCGTCCGCGATCTCCATCGTGCGCTTGTTGTGGGTGATGACGATCAGCTGCGAGCTCTGCCGCAGCTCCTCGAACAACCGCAGCAGCCGCTGCGTGTTGGTGTCGTCGAGCGCGGCCTCGACCTCGTCCATCACGTAGAACGGCGACGGCCGCGCCTTGAAGATCGAGATCAGGAAGGCCACGGCGGTCAGCGACCGCTCGCCGCCCGACAGCAGCGACAGCCGCTTGACCTTCTTGCCCGGCGGCCTGGCCTCGACCTCGATGCCGGTGGTCAGCATGTCGGCCGGCTCGGTGAGCACCAGCCGGCCCTCACCGCCAGGGAAGACCCTGGTGAAGATCTGCTCGAACTCGCGGGCCACGTCCTCGTACGCCGAGGCGAACATCTGCTCGACCCGGTCGTCGACCTCCTTGACCACGGTCATCAGGTCGCGCCTGGTCTTCTTGAGGTCCTCGAGCTGGGAGTTGAGGAACGCGTGCCGTTCCTCAAGCGCCGCGAACTCCTCCAGGGCCAGCGGGTTGACCTTGCCGAGCTGGTTCATCTGCCGCTCGGCCGCCCTGGCCCGCTTCTCCTGCTCCTCGCGTACGTACGGCACGGGCGGGTCGCCGGGGACCGGGGCCTCGGGGCCGTACTCGGAGGTCAGGGCCTCCACCTCGACCCCGAACTCCTCCAGCGCCCGCTGCTCCAGCTGTTCCAGCCGCAGCCGCTGCTCGGTGCGGGCCACCTCACTCCCGTGTACGCGGTTGACCAGCTTGTCGAGCTCCTGACCGAGCTCACGCACGCGTACCCGGACCTGCTTGAGCTCGGCGTCCACGGCGACCCTCGTGAGGTCGGCCTCGTCGCGCTCCCTGGAGGCGAGCTGGACCGAGGCCTCCAGCGCCTTGAGCACCCCCTTGGCACCCTTGCTGACGGCCTCGGCCACACCGGCCTGCCGCCTGCGCGTGGCGCGCTGAGCGGCCGCCTGAGCGCGTTCCTGACGCTCGCGCTGCGCCGCCCTCACGAGGCTGTCCGCGCGGCCCTCGATGCCCTTGACGCGCTCCTCGGCGGTGCGGACCTGCAGGCGGATGTCCATCTCGCGCTGCCTGGCGACCTCACAGGCGCCGGCCAGGTCGTCGCGGAGGTCGGTGGTGGGCTCGGTCTCCAGCTCCTGGGCGTATTCGGCCTCGGCCAGGCGGACCTCGAGCTCGGCGAGCTCCTCCAGCCCCTCGGCGCGGGCCTCCTCCGCCTTGGTGACGCCGGCGGCCAGCCGCTCGGCCTCGTCATGGGCGGCGCCGGCGGCCGCTTCGAGCTGGGCCAGGCGTCTCGCGGCGGCGGCGCCGCGCTGGTCGGCCTCCCGCTGGCGGGCCCTGACCTGGTCGAGCGTGCCCTGGGCGGCGCTCACCCCGGCCTGGGCGGTGGTGACGGCGGTCTGGGCCTCGCTGACGTGGGCCTGGGCGGCTTCGAGCGCCGCCTGTGCGGCCTGCTCCCGATCGATCGCCTCGTCCATGGCCGTGGCGGTCTCCCCGACCTTGGCCTGCGCCTCCTCCAGGTCCGCGACGGCCTCGTCGAGCGCCGCCCTGACCTGGAGCACGGAGGTGCCGCCCGCAGAGCCGCCGCCGGCCAGGTGCGCACCCACCAGGTCGCCGTCCGTGGTGACGGCCCTCAGGCCAGGATGCCGCTCGACGAGTTCGCGCGCGGCGTCGAGATCGTCCACGACCACGACGTCCTTCAGCACGTGGTCGAGCGCGGGCCGCAGATGCTCGGGCACGGTGACCAGCTCAGCCACCCACCGACCACCACCGGGAGCCACCGCACGAGCACCACCGGGAGCCACCGCACGAGCACCACTAGGAGCCACCGTGCGAGCGGCACCACCACCGGAACCAGAAGCCGCCGGGCGAGCACCTCCGCCACCGGAAGGTGCCGGGTGAACGCCTCCGTCACCGGCAGCCGCCGGGTGAGCGCCGTCGCTGACGGAAGATGCCGGACAAGCCCCACCGTCACCGGCAGCCGACGCGTGAGCGCCACCGTCACCGGGAGCCGACGGGTGAGCGTCCGCGGGGCCCTCGTCGCCGGCCGCGAGCGCGACCAGGAGCGTCGCCTGGCCCAGGCTCCGGGCGCGCAGCAGGTCGAGTGCCTCGACGGCGGTGTCCAGGGTCTTGACCGTGATCGCCTCAGCGACCGGGCCGAGGACGGCCGCGACCGCCGGCTCGGCGCCCGGCGCGACCTGCATCGTGGCCGCCAGCGGTCCGAGCACCCCGGCCAGGTCGGCGTCGAGCAGCGCCGCCCCGCCGTCGCCCTTGGCCAGCCCCAGCTCCAGGGCGTCGCGACGAGCGGCCAGCGCCGCCACCGAGCGCTGCGCCTCCTGGTCGGCGGCCCGAGCCGTCCCGACCTCCGAGGTGGCGGCCCGCAGGGCGGCGCGCGGCGCGTCGAGGCCCGACTTGGCCTCCTCCGCCGCCGCCCGCGCCTCGTCGGCGACCGCCTTCGCCTCCTCGACCACGGCCTGCGCCGTGGCCAGCTCCTCGGCGAGCGCCGGATCGACCGCGGGCTCCTCGAGCCGCTGCGTCTCCAGATCTTCCCTGGCCTGCCGCTCACGCTCGGTGGCGCCGGCCACGGCCTGCCGCAGCCGCCCGATCTCCTCCTCCGCCGCGCGGGACCTGCTGCGTACGGAGTCCACCTGGCCGCGCAGCTTGGCCAGGCCCTCGCGGCGGTCGGCGGCGGCCCTGGCGGCCATCGCGAGCCGCCGCTCCTCAGCGCTCAGCTCGGCCTCGGACTCCGCCCTGCGCTGGACGGCGTCCTCCAGCAGCTCGTGCGCCTGTTCGAGCTCGGCCTTGAGAATCAGCTCGCGTTCGCGCACCTCGGCCGCCTCGCGTTCGAGGTCCTCGGGGTCGCGGCCGCGGCGCTCGATGGCCGCGGCGTCGACCGCGTGCCGGTGGCGCTCGGCGGCCAGTTGCGCCAGACCGGTGACCCGCTCACGCAGGGACGACAGCCGGAAGTACGTCTCCTGCGCGGCGGCCAGCCGCGGCTGGGCCTCGGCCTCGGCAGTCTCCAGCGCCGCCTCCCGCTGCTGGCCCTCGGCGAGCTCCCTCTCCACCTGGTTGCGCCTGGCCGTGATCGCGGCCTCGTCGGCGGCCTCACGCTCCAGCGTCGTGCGGAGGATGCACACGTCGTCGGCCAGCAGCCGGAGCCGGGCGTCGCGCAGGTCGGCCTGGATGACGGCGGCCTTGCGGGCGATCTCCGCCTGCCGGCCCAGCGGCTTGAGCTGGCGGCGCAGCTCGGTGGCGAGGTCCTGGACCCGGGTCAGGTTGGCCTGCATGGCGTCGAGCTTGCGCAGCGCCTTCTCTTTGCGCTTGCGGTGCTTCAGCACGCCTGCGGCCTCTTCGATGAAGGCCCGCCGGTCCTCGGGACCCGCGTGCAGGACGGCGTCGAGCTGGCCCTGGCCGACGATCACGTGCATCTCGCGGCCGATGCCGGAGTCGGACAGCAATTCCTGGATGTCGAGCAGCCGGCAGGTGTCGCCGTTGATCGCGTACTCGCTCTGGCCCGACCTGAACATCAGCCGGCTGATCGTGACCTCGGTGTAGTCGATCGGCAGCGCGCCGTCGGAGTTGTCGATGGTCAGCGTCACCTCGGCGCGGCCGAGCGGCGGCCTGGAGGAGGTGCCGGCGAAGATGACGTCCTCCATCTTGCCGCCGCGCAGTGACTTGGCGCTGTGCTCGCCCATGACCCAGGCCAGGGCGTCGACGACGTTTGATTTGCCGGAGCCGTTGGGGCCGACGACGCAGGTGATGCCCGGCTCGAAACGCAGGGCGGTCGCGGAGGCGAAGGACTTGAAGCCGCGCAGGGTGAGGGTCTTCAAATACAACCGCGACCCCCTTCTCCCTGAGCTGCTCGCCGGATGCGGCTTCGGAAAAGACTACTGGTCCTCACTGCCCCACGTGGGGACGTACAGTCGGGGACCGCGTCTACCAGGGGATTCAGGCGATGGGGTGCGGCGAAAATAACAAGGGACGCCTCTCCGAGACGTCCCTGGGTCTTGCGCTCCGATCACTCTCAGGTGAGTGCCGGCTCGCGCTCTTGCATGCGACTTAGCGCCTCGTCGCGGGTTTGCGCCGCAAGAGCGTCATTCGTGGCCTGAAGTCGGATGAGTTCTGCCTCCAGATCCCGGATACGCTGCTGCAGGCGGCGCATCTCCGAAACCATTCGAGGGTCAGGACCTCCGACGTGGCCGAGTAGAGCCTTCGCCATGGTAAAGGGTCCTCCACGCTGAGTGACCAGACTGGTTCGCGCACTTCTTATTCCGCGGGAGGGGTGCGCGTGGTACCTAACAAGAGTCGCACCGGCAGTGTGGGCGGTCAAGTCGAACCAACCACTGCGCCCTACTGGTGGGCACTCCCAACATACAACTATACCCTATTTGGGCTGTTTAAGGGAAGGCACTACCGTTCCACAAAACCTCCCAAACTACCTCGTGGTTCACTCCAGCGTTCCACTACTCCATCCACCCTGCCCGGCGTGTCGCAACCTCTGAGCTGGGCCAGCAGCTTGACGCACGCCTCGCGGGACCCCTCGGCCACGACCTCCACCCGGCCGTCCTCCATGTTGCGCGCCCAGCCGGCGAGACCGAGCTCCAACGCGCGCGCACGGGTCCACCAGCGGAAGCCGACACCCTGGACGCGCCCCCGTACCCAGGCCGTTAGCCGAGCGTTTTCCGACATTTTTCCTCCATTACTCTCCGCATGCGATCAAGCCACCAAATCCGGCACGTCCGGGCTCGCCGTGCTCTCGGTCGTGGTCGGCACCTTCACCATTGTGGCCAGCGAAGCCTGACCTCGATCGCCGCGACCCTCGGCGTGTCCGACGGCACCGCCGGGCCGATGATGTCGTTCCCCCGGCCTGGTAGCGGCGATCTGCCTGGGGCCGCGGCTGGTCCCCGAGCGGTCCGGGGGCGACCTCGATCATCTTGTCCGGGTCTCGGTGGCGTCGGTGCTGGGCCGCCGGCATCGTGGGCGACTTCGCCGCGGGCGCGCGGGCCGCGCGGAGCCCCAGGGCGGTCCTGGTCACCCTGACCGTGCTCATGGCCCTGGCCCTGGTGGCGCTGCCGCTCCCTGCGATGCTGGTGTGGGTCCTCGGCTACGGCGGCGTCGGAGTGACCCTGCAGTTGTGGATCATGCCGTCGGGCGGCGGCGAGCAGGACACGGCGTGAGCGCGTTCAACATCTCCCTCTCGCTCGGCTCGCCGGCCGGGTCGGGGACGGGGTGTCGATCTCCGCGGTGCTCGCCGTCCTCACCGCGGCTGTCGCTGACATCTGGGGCAGGAGTAGGACGACCGGTTCATGAACGCCTCGCGCCTGATCGGCGTGCCGCAGCGGGAGCAGGGCAGGTCACGGCGCCCGTACGCCTCCAGGGAGCGGTCGAAGTAGCCGCTGTCCCCGTTGACGTCGACGTAGAGGCTGTCGAACGAGGTGCCGCCCTGCTCCAGCGCGGCGCTCATGACCGTGCGCACGCCCTCCAGCAGTTCGGCGATCTTGGGGCGGGTGAGGGTGTGCGTGGGGCGAGCCCAGTGCAGCCGGGCGATCCACAGCGCCTCGTCGGCGTAGATGTTGCCGACGCCGCTGATCAGCGACTGGTCGAGCAGCGCCCGCTTGATCTCGGTGCGCCTGGCCCTCAGCCTGCGGGCGAACTCCGCGTCGTCGAACGCCGCCTCGAACGGGTCGGGGGCGATGTGCGAGATCGGCTCGGGCACGCCCTCGGCCAGCGCGGTGAGCATGACGTGTCCGAACGTACGCTGGTCGACGAAGCGCAGGTCGGGCCCGCCGTCCTCGAATCGGACACGGACGCGGAGATGCTTCTCCAGCGGGGAGTCCGGCTTGACGACCAGGAGCTGGCCGCTCATCCCTAGATGGGCCAGGAGCGCCTCACCGGCGCCCGACAGCGGCAGCCACAGGTATTTGCCGCGGCGCTCGGTGGACAACACCGTGCGGCCCTTCAGCCGCGCGGTGAACTCGTCGGCCCCCGGCAGGTGCCGCCTGATGGCGCGCGGGTGCAGCACCTCCGCGGCGGCGATCTCGCGGCCCGCGACCCACTGCGCGAGGCCGCGCCTGACGACCTCGACTTCCGGCAACTCGGGCAACCCAATCCTCACCCTCTGGACAGTGAGAGCTCACCCTGGAGCGTTCGTCAGCCCGCAGGCTGGCTCTCACGTTGCTCGCGGCGGGCCCTGATCCTGGTCCACGCCGCCTCGGCCGCCTGCTGCTCGGCCTCCTTCTTGCTGCGCCCGGTGCCCAAGCCGTAGGACTCGCCACCGACCCGCACCATGGCCGTGAACGACTTGGCGTGGTCGGGGCCGCTCTCCTCGACGTGGTATTCCGGCACGCCGAGCGACTCGGAGGCGGTGAGCTCCTGCAGCGAGGTCTTCCAGTCGAGCCCCGCGCCCAGCGAGGCGGAGCGCACGATCAGCGGGTCGAACAGCAGATGCACGACCCGGAACGCCTCGTCCAGGCCCTTGTCCACGTAGACCGCGCCGATCAGGGCCTCCAGGGTGTCGGCCAGGATCGAGGACTTGTCGCGCCCGCCGGTGCCCTCCTCGCCCCTGCCGAGCCGCAGGAACCGGCCCAGGCCGAGCTCCCGCGCCACGTCGGCCAGCGCGCGCATGTTGACCACCGCGGCCCGCAACTTGGCCAGCTGGCCCTCGGGCAGGTCGGGGTGGTTGCGGTAGAGGGTGTCGGTGACCACCAGGCCCAGCACCGAGTCGCCAAGGAACTCCAGGCGCTCGTTGGTGGGCAGGCCGCCGTTCTCGTACGCGTAGGAGCGGTGCGTCAGCGCCCGCTCGAGGATGTCGGAGTCGAGGCCGACCGCCAGGACCCGCTCCAGCTCGTCTTTGGCGACCTCCACGGCCACCGGCTTAGGACCTGCGCCCACGTGTTTTCCTCCTCGGACACCTTCACATGGCGCGTCGGCTGCGAATGATGCCCGAAAACGTGGTGGGCGTCGGGGTAACGCGTAGCCCCGGCGTCCACCACGGCCGCGGGCGAACCGCGCGCCGCACGCATCTGAGACGATAACGCCGACCGAGCACAATGGCACCCGGTCGGCATCACGTCAAGGATCAGGCGGACGGCTCGATGACCTGACGACGGTTGTAGGTGCCGCAGGTGGGGCACGCGATGTGCGGCTGCTTGGGCGAACGGCACTGCGGGCAGCTCACCAGGGCGACAGCAGTCGTCTTCCACTGGGAGCGACGGGCGCGGGTGTTGCTCCGCGACATCTTTCGCTTCGGGACGGCCACGTCACTTCTCCTGATCGTTATCGTTCTCGGTAATCAGACCTTGCAACGACGCCCAGCGGGCGTCGATCTTCTCGTGCCGGTGATCCGCGCCGGCCTCGGCCAGCTTGATCCCGCACTCCGTGCAGAGCCCCGGGCAGTCCTCTCGGCAGACCGGGCTCAGCGGCAGCGCGAGCACCACCGCGTCACGGAACGTCGGCTCGAGATCGAGCAGCTCCCCGTCGAGCAGTGAGTCCTCGTCCGAGGCGTCCTCATCGGAGTAGAAGAACAGCTCCTGCAGGTCGACCTCGATGTCCGAGGTGACGGGGTCGAGGCACCGCGCGCACTCCCCGGCGAGCGGGGCCTGCGCCGTGCCGGAGACGAGCACGCCTTCCATCACTGCTTCGAGCCGGAGGTCCAGCTCGACATCGGCGTCTTTGGGGACACCGATCATGTCGACGCCGAGATTCGCCGGTGCCGGGAGAGTCAGGGTCGTCTGCCGCATCGTGCCCGGCCGCTTTCCCAGGTCGTGGGTGGAGATCACCCAAGGGGAGCGGGGGTCGAGGTGCTGAGTCATCCTGCTCTCGCTAGGCATGGCGAAAATTCACCGTCGTACAAGGCCGAAACAGAAGCCTACCAGCCCCTGTGGGGGGCTGCGCCCCCCGCATGCCCCCCCGACAGGCATTGTGCTTCGCTCGTCTTCTGCGCCGAAGCCGGCGCTTCGACGGTCATCCCCTGAGGCGCTCGATGAGCAGCTTGTGGACGAGCTCGGGGACGAGGCCGGACACGTCTCCGCCGTAGCGGGCGATCTCCTTCACTCGGGAGGAGGACAGGAACGAGTATTCGGGGTTCGTGGGCATGAAGAGCGTCTCCACTCCCGACAGGCGGTAGTTGAGCTGCGCCATCTGCAACTCGTAGTCGAAGTCGCTGACCACCCTGATGCCCTTGACGATGGCGGGGATGTCGTTCTTCTGGCAGAAGTCGACCAGCAGACCGTGGAACTTCCGCACCTTGACGTTGGGGAACTCCCTGGTCACGGTCTGCAGGATCTCGATCCGTTCGTCGACCGTGAACAGGCTGCTTTTCTCTACGTTGATGAGGACTGCCACGGTCACCTCGTCGTACAGGCGCGCGGACCGGCCGATGATGTCGAGGTGACCATTGGTGATGGGGTCGAACGACCCCGGGCAGACTACGCGGCGCAAGACGCCTCCCATGTCACGGGTTCCGGGCGGCGCGACCGTACCAAACGGACGCTTCGCCATAACGACGGACCCTCTCGTCAACGAACCCTTCCGGCCATATCAGGGCTTTTCCCCTGCTTTCCCGTTCGAACGCCACCAAAGCCTCGTCAGCCAACCATCCGTTGTCGCGCAGCAACTCCAGAGTGCGCTGGACCTCGGCGTCCGGCACGGCGTAGGGCGGGTCGGCGAAGACGATGTCGTACGGCGCATCGGGCGTCTTTCCGAGCACCCGCTCCACCTTGTCGGCCACGACCCGCGCCCCTTCGAGGCCGAGCGCCCGCACGTTCGCCTTGATCGTCCGGACGGCCCTGGGATCCGACTCGACCAGCACGGCCTCGGCCGCGCCCCTCGACAGCGCCTCCAGCCCGATCGCCCCCGAGCCGGCGTACAGGTCCAGCACCCGGGCGTCGTGGAGGCCGTACAGGGAGTCGAGGGTCAAGAAGATGCCTTCTCGGGCTCTGTCGCTGGTCGGTCTCGTTCCGCGCCCCGGCGGCACGGCCAACTGCCGCCCACCCGCCGTGCCTGCGATGATCCGGGTCATGTGACCCATTGTTCCGCATGTCCATGCAGGTCAAGAGTGGACAAGTGTCTGCCTCAAGTACGCAAGGGTGATTCACATCCGGCGGACCGGGCCGCATGATGAGTTCTGCGGCCTTCAAGGTGACCCACGTGAAGGCCGACCGGCGTGATCGTGAGCCCTTCCGCACGCCGGTTCCCTCGGCACCTGACCCGAGGGTGGGCCCAGCCGGGGACGGCATTCGGGGGGAGGCCGTCCCCGCGGCTGGGTTCTTTTTCTTTCTCGTACGGCTTGTACGGCGGGGTCTTTTTATTTTCTTCCTGTACGGCGGAGCCGGCTCGGCGCCAACCTCCACACACGGCGGGTCGCCTCCAGGGAGACGGCCTCTGACCCGCACGTGGCTGGGCGCCGTAACGGCGAAACCTGCACCCGCTCCGTGGTTCCCATCCGGGCCACCGCACCCATCCCAACCCGCCGCACCACCACCCATGACGCCCTGGGACCCCCTACGCGTGGCTCAGAGGGCTCTGGCGGGGGTTTAGGTCTTTTCTAGGTATTCGGCTCGTTCATCGGCCAGGAGGCGCGTTATCTCGGCGCGTAGGCCTTCGTGGGCTGTGAGGTCCGGGTCTGTGGAGAGGAGGGTGGCGGCCTCTTCCCTGGCCGTGGCGATCACGTCCTCGTCGCGTAGGAGCTGGAGGAGCTTCAGCGATGAGCGTTTGCCGGACTGGGCCGCGCCGAGGACGTCGCCTTCGCGGCGTTGCTCCAGGTCGACGCGGGAGAGCTCGAATCCGTCCAGCGTGGTGGCCACCGCGTCAAGGCGGGCTCTGGCCGGGGTGCCCTCGGGGAAGTCCGAGACAAGGAGGCACAGGCCGGGCAGGCCGCCGCGGCCCACGCGGCCACGGAGCTGGTGGAGCTGGGAGACGCCGAAGCGGTCGGCGTCCATGATGATCATTACGGAGGCGTTGGGCACGTCGACCCCGACCTCGATGACCGTGGTGGCGACCAGGACGTCGAGCTCGCCCCGCGTGAAGGAGCGCATGATCGTGTCCTTCTCCTCCGGCGGCAGCTTGCCGTGCAGCGTACCGACGCGGAGATCGTGGAAGGGGCCGTCGGTGAGGAGCTCGGCCACGTCGAGCACCGCGAGCGGCGGGCGGCGCTCCTCGTCCGCCGTGGCCGCCAGGTCGCCCTCGTCGCCCTCCAGGTCGCCGATGCGCGGGCACACGATGTAGGCCTGCCGCCCCAGCGCCACCTCCTCCCGCACCCGCTCCCAGGTCCGCTGGAGGTAGTGGGGCTTCTCGGCGGCCGGGACCACGTGGGTGGTGATGGGCGCGCGGCCCGACGGGAGCTGGGACAACGTCGAGATCTCCAGATCGCCGAAAACCGTCATGGCGACCGTGCGCGGGATCGGGGTGGCCGTCATGACGAGGACGTGCGGGCGAGCGTCGCCCGCCTTCTCGCGCAACGCGTCGCGCTGCTCCACCCCGAACCGGTGTTGCTCGTCCACCACGACCAGCCCCAGGTCGGCGAACTGGACGTGCTCCTGCAGCAGCGCGTGCGTGCCGACCACGATCCCCGCCGTGCCCGACGCGGCGTCAAGCAGCGCGGCGCGGCGGCCGGCCGCCCCCATGGAGCCGGTCAGCAGCGTGACCGCCGTGCCCCCGAACATCCCGCCCTGCGCCAGCTCCCCGAGCATGCTCGTGATCGAGCGGTGGTGCTGCTGGGCGAGCACCTCCGTGGGCGCCAGCAGCGCCGCCTGACCGCCCGCGTCGACCACCTGGAGCATCGCGCGCAGGGCCACCACCGTCTTGCCCGCGCCGACCTCGCCCTGCAGCAGCCGGTGCATCGGATGCTCGCGCTCAAGGTCGGCGGCGATCTCCTCGCCGACCTGTGCCTGCCCCTCCGTCAGCGCGAACGGCAGCCGCCCGTCGAAGTCGGCCAGCATCCCGTCACCGAGCCTGGGCCTGGCCTTGGCGGGCCAGGCGGTCGCCGCCCGCCGGCGCTGGAGCAGCACGGCCTGCAGCACGAACGCCTCGTCGAACTTCAGCCGCTTGCGCGCCCGCGCCATCTCCGCGAAGTCCTTGGGCCGGTGGATGGACACCAGCGCCTCCCCGAGGTCCTGCAGGCCGTGGCGGGCCCGCAGGGCGGCCGGGAGCGGGTCGTCGAGCGGGCCGAGCGTGTCGAGCACGACGCCGATCGCCCGCCTGATCGCCCACGGCGTCAGGTCCTTGCCCGCCGGATAGATCGGCACCGGCGCCGCCGCGAACTCCTCCGCGCTCGCCTCACCCTCCTCGAACAGCTCGAACTCCGGATGCGCGAGCTGCCAGCGCGGATGGGCACGGGCCCCGAACAGCCCCACCTTGCCGGCGAACATCCCCCGCCGCCCCGGCTTCAGCCGCGACTCGGCCACGTGGGAGCCCTTGCCGAAGAACGACAGGTAGATCTTGTTGCGGTCGCCGTCGACGACCTCGACCTCCAGCCAGGTGCCGCCGCGGTTGCGCATGGGTTTGCGCATGAGCCTGGTCACCTCGCCGACCACGGTGACGTGCTCGTCGACCGCGAGCGCGTCCAGCGAGGTCAGCTCGCCGCGCTCGGCGTAGCGTCGCGGATAGTGGCGCAGCAGGTCGCCGACCGTCTCCAGGCCGAGCACGCTGTGCAGCAGCTTGGCGGTCTTCGGGTCGAGCGCCTTCTTCAGAGGCTCGTCGAAACGACTCACGGCATTAAGTTCTACCGCGTGTGGCCGACAGGAATCGTGTCCGCGACACGGCGGGCCTCGTTCCACGCCGATCAGCAGGGGGCAGCCGCCCTGCTGACCCGCGTACACGACGAGGTCCACGTCCGGTCTCGCCCGTCTCAGATGGTCCTCGACGTCGGCGGGGATGTGCGCTCTTCCGACCTCCCGAGTGCGCTAACGTTGACCAGGAGAATATCTCCGTGCCGGGCCCGGTCCAGTGGCCCGGTTCGCGCCTGGTGGCGTGGATCGGATATTCTTGTGTGGCTGGCCGGTTGTCCCGGCATGCCCTTCGCCCGGAAAGCATCAGCGGACAGGGCTACATCGACTGTTTTTAAAGGAGCGATACCGTGGCTTCCGTCTGCGATGTCTGCCGCAAGGGGCCGACCTTCGGCAACAACGTGTCCCACTCGCACCGCCGTACGCGCCGTCGTTGGAACCCCAACATCCAGACGGTTCGCGCGGTCATCGGCGGCACGCCGAAGAAGCTGAACGTGTGCACCTCGTGCATCAAGGCGGGCAAGGTCACCCGCTAGTTCCCCGTCTTTTCCGCTTTTCCGCGACAGCCCGCCGCTCCTCGGAGTGGCGGGCTGTCGCCTTTCCACGACTCTTTTCGCCTCTTTTCTCCGGGGCATCAGCACGCGAAAAGCCGTCGCCGCCTCCTGGGGCGGAGGCGGCGACGGTGAGGGGCTCATCCCCGTCCGGCCGTTCAGATGACGGCGCACTCCCCGCTGATGAGGCCGCAGTTCCCCGGCTCCGAGCCCCTGCCCGTGGCCGTGAACGAGACGTCCACCGAGTCGCCCGCCGGCAGCGACTCCGGGAGATCCAGGATCAGCAGGTCGCCGTCCTGCGACCAGTCGGCGCCGGTCACGTTCATGACCCGGCCCGACACGGGCAGGGAGATCGTCGGGCGCTTCAGCGGCGCCTGGGCGGCGTTGGAGAGCTTCAGTTGGGCCGAGTAGTTGGTCAGCCGCTGCCTGACCGTCTGCTCCACCTTCACCGAGTCGCCGATGCCGGGCGCGGAGTCCAGCGTCTCGTTGCTGGCGGTGGGTACCGGGGTCGAGTCGACGGTCGGGGCGACGGCGGTGTCGGAGTCGTCCAGGGTCGAGACCTCTTCCGGCGGGGTCTCCGACGCGCTCTCCTCGACGGGTGGTTCCTCCACCGGTTCCTCGTCGGCCGCCTTCGGCACCTTCACCTTGGTCTTGGTGGGGGTCGGCCTGGGAGCCGCGGTACGCCGCGGCAGGGGAGCGCTGTACGTGGCCGTCGGCGTCGGGGCCTCGGAAGACGTGCTCTCCTCCGCGGACGGCTCCTCCTCGACGGGTTCCGACTCCTCCTCGACGGGCGGCTCGGCGACGTCGGAACTCGGCGGGGCGGACGGGGCCTGCACGGCAGCGCACGTGGCGCCCGCGCACTTGGGGTCGCTCCCGCTCATGAAGTTGACGCCCGCAACGGTGCCGCCGAGCACGACGGCCACGGCGGCCACCGACAGCAGCGCCACCCGGCCTCTGCCCCCACCTCCGGACGGCGCGGCCAGCAGGTCCTCGTCGCGTCCCGCCTTGCGGCGGCCACGGCGGCCCCTGGGCTCGTCCGCGTCGTCGATGCCGGAGTCCTGCGACCAGCCGGCGCCGAGGAACCCGGTCTCCGCCTCGGCCCACGCCGGCGTCAGCGCGGCCGTCGGCTCGCCGGCCACCTTGACGTCCCCGGGCTCCGGCGGCCCCCCGTAGACGGGGCGGGGGCCCGAGGGCGCGTCGAACCTGGCCGTACGGTCGTCCGGCCCGTCGAACGGACCGGTCCCATCCGGCGCCTGGCCGAACGGACCCGTCCCGTCCGAGGGATGGTCGAAGGGACCTGCCCCGTCCGAGGGGTGATCGAACGGTCCGGTGCCGCCCGCGGGGCGGTTCACGACACCCGCGCCGTCCCAGGGCTCCTCAAAGCCGCCAGGACCGCCGTAGGGGCCCGGATGGCCACCTGGGCGGTCGAAGGGGCCTGCGCCGCCGCCTGGGCCGTCGTAAGGGCCGGGACGGTCGAAGGGTCCCGGGACACCTGGGGTGCCTTGGCCGTCGTACGGCGCCGGACGGTCGAAGGGGCCGTCGTGGGGCCCGGGAGGGCCGCCGAAGACGCCCGGATGCCCGGCGTCCTGCCCATCGAAGGCGGGCCGGTCGGGTGCGTTGAAGCCGGACCGGCCGGGCGCGGTGAAGAAACCCGTGCGCTCGGCGGGGCCGTCGGCGCCTGGACCGTCGAGGGGGCCGGCGGCGGGCCGGTCGGCGGACTGGTCCCAGTCCGGTGGGCGGGCGAAGGCGCCCGTCGTCTCGAAGGGACCGGCCTCGTCCGCGTACGGCGGCGGGAAGGAGCCCGCGGGGTCGTTCGCGGGTGGGAAGCCGCCGGCGGGATCGTTGGGCAGCGCGAAAGCCCCGGTGGTCTCGAACGGCTCCGGCTCGGGCCCGCGCGGTGGCGGCCCGTGCTCGCGCCGTGGCATGGGAGCCCACTGGCCCGTCACCTCGGGCTGGTCCGGCAGCGAGGGCCAGCCGGGTGGCTCAGCCTGCTCGTCGGGACCCCAGAATGCGCTGCTGCTCCCCCGTTCGTCCCCGTCGTCGGATCCACCTGTGCCGTGGCGGCCCATGGGTGCCCTTTCTGCCGGTTACAGTGGCCGCCAATCTTCATAACACCTTTACTAAGCCGCTGTCACAGCAATC
Organism: Nonomuraea cypriaca; assembly: GCF_015645445.1. Classification (GTDB taxonomy): domain Bacteria; phylum Actinomycetota; class Actinomycetes; order Streptosporangiales; family Streptosporangiaceae; genus Nonomuraea; species Nonomuraea cypriaca. The sequence goes on from NZ_JADOGI010000074.1 coordinate 37,970, forward strand.
CCGCTAGTCATACCCCAAATCATGAAAATTTCACGTAAATCGGGACAAGTCATCACCGAAAGTGATCCCAGCCGCGCCGACTGATCTCGCGGCCCCGCACCAGCACGCCCTCGCCGGCCACCACCCGGCCGACGACCTGCCACGACGGCGGCAGACGTACCTCTGGAGGGAACACCGCGGCGAGCGCGTGATCCTCGCCGCCGGTGAGCACCCACTCCAGGGGATCGGCCCCGAGCTCCTTGGCCGCCACCGCCACCGGCTCCCCCACGGCGAACGAGCGGGGGTCGAGCTCGACGCGTACGCCGCTGGCCGCGGCGACGTGGCCGAGATCCTGCAGGAGCCCGTCGCTGACGTCCAGCATCGCGCTCGCGCCCAGCTCGGCCGCCTCGGGCCCCATCGCGTACGGGGGGCAGGGCCGCCGATGCGCGGCCACGACCTCCTGGAGCACGGCGGAGTCCACCGGCGCACCCGCCTCCAGCAGCGCCCATCCGGCGGCGGCGTACCCGAGCCGGCCGGCCACCGCCACCACGTGCCCCGGCCTGGCCCCAGAACGCAGCACGGGAGGCCGGCCGCCCAGATCGCCCAGCGCCGTCACGCCGATGACCACCAGGTCGCACCGGGTGATGTCGCCGCCGGCCACGCCGGCCCCGACCACGGCGCACTCGTCGCGGAACCCGTCGGTCAGCGCGTCGAGCCAGGTCAGCGGGAGGTCCGCGGGCATGCCCAGCCCGACCACGATGGACGTCGGCACGGCGCCCATGGCCGCCACGTCGGCCAGGTTCTGCGCGGCGGCCTTGCGGCCCACGTCGTAGCCGCCGGACCAGTCGCGGCGGAAGTGCCTGCCTTCGAGCAGCAGATCCGTCGACACGACCACGCGCCCGTCCGGCGCGCTGATCATCGCGGCATCGTCACCCGGCCCGAGCATCACCGCCGCCACCTGGGGCAGACGTTCGGTAATACGATTTATCACACCGAATTCGCCGAGATCTCCGACTGTGATGACACACCTCCTGACGCACACAGGGTACGGTGGCCCTTCGGCGTGATCCAATCGCCCGGGAGGACGTAATGGTGCAGGCCTACATCCTTATTCAGACCGAGGTCGGCAAGGCCGCAGCCGTGGCGCGCGAGATCTCCGGGATTCCCGGCGTCACTCTGGCGGAAGACGTGACAGGTCCCTACGACGTGATCGTCCGGACGGAGGCCAACAACGTGGACGAACTGGGCAAGCTCGTGGTCGCGCAGATTCAGGCGGTGGACGGCATCACGCGTACTCTTACGTGTCCGATCGTCCATATCTGAAGGTAGTCGTCGCATGCGTGCCGCCGCCATTCTGCTCGTTCTCCTGGCTCTCGCCGGCTGCGGCGGCACCGTGCAGGTCGATCCGCCCACGCCGCAGGGGCCGGCGGTGGCGGCCTGCGACAAGCTGGCCACACTGTTGCCCCAGAACCTCGACGGCGCCGAGCGCGGCACGTCCACGCCTGAGTCGCCATATGTCGCCGTCTGGGGCGAGGGGGTCATCGCCCTGCGCTGCGGCGTGCCGCGGCCGGCCAGGATGGCGCCCACCGACCGGCTGCAGGAGATCGACGGGGTGGGCTGGTTCGCCGATCCCGACAAGCCCGCGTTGTTCACCGCCGTGACCGACGCGGCCTACGTGGAGGTCACGGTCGGCGGCGAGCACGTCGCCGGCGAGGTGCTCGCGGACCTGTCCAAGCCGATCGCCCAGATCAGCTGAGGATGACCTGCCGGACCTGCGTGCGGCCGTCCGGCGAACCTGCCGAAGCCGATCGAGCGGTCCGGCCGGCGACCGGTCCGGCGAAGCCGCCGGAGCCGATCGAGCGGCCCGGCAGACGACCGGTCCGGCGCAACCGCCGGAGCCGGTCGGCCGACGGTCAACGCAGGCCCGGCGAGCGGGACAGCGCGAGCTGGATGAGCCGGTCGACCAGCGCCGGGTAGGACAGCCCCGAGGCGGCCCAGAGCTGCGGCGCCACCGACAGCGACGTGAACCCCGGCATGGTGTTGATCTCGTTGAAGACCAGCCTGCCGTCGGGCGTGTAGAAGAAGTCGACCCGCGAGAGCCCCTCGCACTCGAGCGCCTCGAACGCGCGAACGGCCATCCCGCGCAGCTCCTCGGCCGTCTCCTGGGGGATGTCTGCGGGCACGGTCAGCGACATCTGGTCGGGGTAGTACTTCGCCTCGAAGTCGAAGAACTCCTGCCCGCCCTCCACCCGCACCTCGCCGGGCATCGACGCGGCGGCCGGCTCGTCGCCCAGCGACTCCAGCACCGCGCACTCGATCTCGCGGCCCGGGATCGCGGCCTCGATGAGCACCTTGGGGTCGTGCTGCCTGGCGAACTCCACGGCCGCCTCCAGCTGCGACCGGTCCGCCGCCTTGGAGATGCCCTGCGAGGAGCCCGCCCTGGCCGGCTTGACGAACACCGGGTAGCCGAGGTCCTCCGCCTCCTTGACCACGAGGTCGCGGTTGAGCCGCCAGTCGCGGTCGCGTACGACGACGTAGCGGCCCGTCGGCAGCCCCGCGGCCGCCATGACGGTCTTCATGTGGGCCTTGTCCATGCCGACGGCGCTGGCCAGCACACCCGAGCCGACGTAACGCACGCCGGCCATCTCCAGCAGGCCCTGGATCGTGCCGTCCTCGGCGAACGGCCCGTGCATCACGGGGAACACCACGTCGACCGAGCCGAGCTCCACGGGGATGCTGCCGGGGTCGTACGCCACCAGCGAACTGCCGCCGGACGGCAGCGCCAGGGCCGCACCCGAGGTGTCGACGACCGGCAGCTCGCCCGACTCGATGGCGTACCGCTGGTCGGAAGCGGCCAGCACCCATCTGCCGTCCTGGGCGATCCCGATCGGGATCACCTCGTACTTGCTCCTGTCGATCGCATCCAGCACACTGCCCGCGCCCATGAGGGACACGGCGTGTTCTGAATTGCGACCTCCGAAAACGACGGCGACGCGTGGCTTGCTCATGGTGTCCGAATCTACCGGGGTGTCCGTGTCACAGCGAGTCGAGCACGCCGTAATCAGGTCTTTCTCAGACGCCGTAGCGTTCCGGCTTCGGCGAGCGCGACATGAGGAGCGTGCCCGCCTCCGACGGAGACATGCCGTCGTGCACCACTCCGACGACGACCTCGGTGATCGGCATCTCCACGTCGTGCTTCCCTGCCAGCTCCAGAACGGACTCGCACGACTTGACGCCTTCCGCGGTCTGCTTGGTGGCGGCGACGACCTCGGCCAGAGTCATGCCGCGGCCGAGGTTCTCGCCGAACGTGCGGTTGCGTGACAGCGGTGACGTACAGGTGGCGACCAGGTCTCCCATGCCCGCCAGCCCCGCGAACGTGTGCGGGTCGGCCCCCAGCGCGGCACCCAGGCGGGAGATCTCCGCCAGGCCCCTGGTGATGAGCATGGCGCTGACGTTGTCGCCCATGCCCATGCCCGCGGAGACGCCGACGGCCAGCGCGATCACGTTTTTCACGGCGCCGCCGAGCTCGACGCCGACCACGTCGGGGTTGGTGTAGGGGCGAAACCACGGCGGCAGGTGGCAGGCGGCCTGGAGGCGCTCGGCGACCGACTCGTCGGTGCAGGCGACGACCGTGGCGGCGGGCTGGCGGTGGGCGATCTCCTTGGCCAGATTGGGCCCGGAGACCACCGCGACACGCTCCTCCGGCACCTCGGCGACCTCGCGGATCACCTCGCTCATCCGCTTGGTCGTGCCCAGCTCGATGCCCTTCATGAGGCTGACCAGGACGGCCTTGTGCGGGATGTGCTCGCGCCAGGCGATCAGGTTGGGCCGCAGCATCTGCGACGGCACGGCCAGCACCACGAAATCCGCCCCGTCGAGGGCCCGCGCCGGGTCGGTCGTGGCCCGCAGCGCGGGCGGCAGGGGCACGCCGGGCAGGTAGTCGGGGTTGACGTGGTCGCGGTCGATCGCCTCGACCAGCCCGCGTCTGCGCCCCCACAACGTGACCTCGTTGCCCGCCTCTGCCAGAAGCATGGCGAACGTGGTCCCCCACGAGCCCGTGCCGAAAACGGCCACCTTGGTCATGCCATCACCGCCCACCTGGATCGTAGGGGATCTCGGGGGCCTTCTCGCCACGCAGCTCGGCGAGCTGCTCGGTGATCGCCGCCATGATGTCGGCCGTCGCCTCGCGCAGCACGTCGCCCTGCGGCGGCTTGCCCGCGTACTTCGACAGGTCCACCGGCGGCCCCACCGACACGTGGAACGTCTTGCGGGGGAACAACCTGGGCTTCTTCGCTCCGTACGGCAGCAGCTCCTGCGCTCCCCAGTGGGCCACCGGGATGACCTGCGCGCCGCTCTCCAGCGCCAGCCGGGCCGCGCCCGTCTTGCCCACCATGGGCCACAGGCCAGGATCGCGGGTGCAGGTGCCCTCGGGGTAGAACAGGATCGCGGCGCCGTCGCGCAGCCGCTGGGCCGACGCGCTCAGCGACCTGCCCGCCTCCCTGCTGCCGCGGTCGACCGGGATGGCCAGCAGCGCGGTGACGGCCCGGCCTAGGAACGGGATTCTGAACAGGGCAGACTTGGCGAGAATCACCGGCCAGCGGCCGTGGTTGAACAGGAAGTGCGAGAGCAGGACCGGATCCGTCCAGGAGAGATGGTTGGCCGCGATGATCACCCCGCCCGTGCGCGGGATGCGCTCCCCCCGGCGCCAGTCCTTCTTGACGAGGAGCCAGGACAGCGGCTTCACGATGACTACTGCCAGCGTTTCCCAGAAACGCGATGGTCGCGTGGGGCGGCTCATGGTCTCCTCCAACACTCACGGTACGCGCGCCAAGTCTCCCGGCCGGCCGCTCGGGATGTCGAGGCGACGGGGCGCTTCGGAGCACTGCGATCGCGGTCGTGGTGCAGGGGCCGCTCACCGATCCGCCGGCGCCCTGTCCGCCATCCCGGCGAACGTCTACGATCTCCCCCGGCTCCTTCCCCGCCCCACGGCGGCGGGCCGCCGCTTCGCTCACATCGTATTCCACCGTCAGACAACACTCGCGCAAACATTCGATACCGCGGAGGTGTCGCGCGTGTTCCCGTGCGCGGCCGCGGTTTTCAGGCTCAAGGAGACTGGATGAGCATCGGCTGGTCACTGGTCATTCCGGTGAAGACGCTGGTAGCGGCCAAGAGCCGGCTGGCCGCAGCGACAGGACGGCACCGCACGGCGTTCGCCGTCGCCGTGGCCGGCGACACCGTGGCGGCGGCGCTCGCCTGCCCGCCGGTCGCCCGCGTGATCGTGGTGACCTCTGATCCCGCCGCCGCCGGGCCGCTCGCCGCCCTGGGCGCCGACGTGGTGCACGACCCGGACCGCGGACTGAACACGGCATTGCGTACGGGGGCCGCGGAGGCCGTACGCGTCGCGCCCGGTGACGCGGTGGGTGCGCTCCAGGCGGACCTCCCCGCCCTGCGGCCCGCCGAGCTGGCGGTGGCGCTGGAGGCGGCCGGCGAGTTCGACCAGGCGTTCGTGCCGGACGCGCTGGACATCGGGACCACCTTCTACGGGGTACGCGCCGGGATGCCGTTCAAGCCGAGGTTCGGTGGCGAGTCACGGGCCAAGCACCTGGCCGGCGGCGCCAAGGAGCTGTGCCTGCCCGGTATCGAGTCGGTACGCCGCGACGTCGACACACCCGACGACCTCCGCGCGGCCATCGAACTGGGCCTGGGACGGCACACGGCGGCAGTGGTCGCCGAACTGTGGCCGCCCTCCTGAGACCGCGTCCCAGACACCGCGGTCCCTGAAACGCGTCCTTGAGACGCGCGTCCCTGAGACGGCGTGCCTGGGACCGCGTGCCTGGGACCGCGTGCCTGGGACCGCGTGCCTGGGACCGCGTGCGGCTGGAGACCGTCGCGGGCAGGGCGGGTTCATGATGGCTGCTCAGCGGTCGTCGCGGGCGTCTTCATGATGGCCGGCGCGGTGACCACCGCCAGGTACGACAGGCCCAGTCCGGCGATGCCGGCCGCGAAGACCGCGTAGCCGCCGAGCCACTCACCCAGGGCGCCGCCGGCCAGCCCGCCCAGCGGCATCGCGCCCCACATGAGGAACCGCATGCTGGCGTTGACCCGGCCGAGCAGGCGTTCGGGGGTGATCCGCTGACGGTAGCTGAGCTGGGCGATGTTGAAGACCACGGCGGCGGCGCCGGCCAGGGCCGAGAAGACGGGGAAGGCCAGCAGCCGCCAGCCGGGTCCCGTGGCCATGATGGGCAGTTGGAGCGCCATGGTGAGGGTGGCGGAGACGTACAGGGTCGGGCCGACTCCGTGACGGGCGGACAGCCGGGCCGCGAGCGCCGCCCCGGCCAGGGCGCCGACGGCGGATGACGACAGCAGCAGCCCGTACATGGTGGCCTCGACGCCCAGGTCCGCCACCAGGTAGAGGGGGTACCCGACCGCACAGGCACCGAGCGCCACCCTAGTGAGCGCGCCGCCGATCGCGACCCGGCGCAACACCCGGTCCCGCACGACGAACGCGACCCCCTCCGCCACCTCCGCCCGCAACCCCCCACTCCGCCTCCC